>DATGYC010000148.1:0-18852 GCA_035298385.1 Symbiobacteriaceae bacterium
GTCGCCCGTGAGAGCAGATGGTAGTAGTCCGCCTGCGGCAGGCGCCCCACCTCGATCCCCAGTTCCCGCCAGAGGCTGACCGGATAGTAGCTCAGGGGATCGATGGGTGAAGCGATCACCACCTTGTAGCCGCGGTCCATGAACTCATGCGCCAGCCGTACCGACAAGTAGGGCTGATAGAATTCATTGAGTCGGCCGGGGAAGACGACCAACCGCTCGCGTTCTGAAGCGGGTTGAAGTGACTGACGCACGGCTTCAATGGGACCATGATCATAAGGGAAGCCTGCTACCATGACCTGGACCGTAGAACCAGCGGGGAGGCAGCGCTCGGCCCACCTCACCATGGAGGGGTTGGTGACCAGGATCGTCTTGAGGGAGGGGTGGTTGTAGATCCAGAGCGTCGCTGGATCGTAGGCGTTCGTAAAGGGATTCCATACATCGTGCTCTTGGATGATCACATGCTCGGGCGGGCGATCGGTTTGCCGAAGCAGGTCGTTCACTGTGTAGCGCGTGAGGAAGACCGGCCCTTCCGCCTTCTTGGGTAGGTGCTGGCTGAACTCGTACGGGATAGACTCTCGGTCCAGCGCTTGCCGCAGGCCTTCTAAGTAGTTTGGATACCACGTGGAAGGATCGTGCGGATCGTAAATGACGTGCAGCACGACGTGTCATCCTTCATATCTGTAAGTTGAGGTGCTTAGAATACTTTCGCTCGTCAATCACCCGCCGCCGCCAAGTCGGGGCGCCGCACCATCTCGAGCACCGGCCATTCGGTCCGGTGGCTCTTGTTGCCGATCAGCTCGATGCGCTGGCCGATGAAGAAGCCAACCAGGCTGGCAATGAAGATCGGCACAATACCGCCAAAGCCGGAGAGCGCAACCACAATCAGGGCCGAGGCCAGCGGCGTGTGCGTGGCAGCGGCATTAAACGCTGCCATGCAGACAACCATCGCCAGGGTGGGGTTCAGTCCGGGCAAGGCCAGGGCGGCAGCCTTACCGATCACGATGCCCATGAACATGTGCGGGATGATCAGGCCGCCCTGCCAATGGCCCTTGATCGTCACGGCGGCGGCCAGCATCTTCGCCAGCAGAATGCCGATCAGCATCGGCATGGCGAAGGAGCCGGTGATCACGTCCGTGATCTGCTGACGGCCGTAGAAATAGGTGATGGGTAGGGCGGCGCCGAGGCCACCGATGATCAGGCCAGCCAGCGTCGTCTTGACCCAGACCGGCACGGGCAGAGCCCGGAAACCGGCCCCCACGGCCTGGAAGATCTTCGCGTAGAGGATGGCAGCGCCGCCTGCCACCAGACCGAGTCCAATCGCCGCCACGAGGTCCAAGCGGGTCGATGGCGTGAAGTTGGGGAGGTGCCACGTGGGCATCAGGTTGATGCCCAGTAGGGTAGTCATCACGAGGTGACCGACGACGCTGCAGGTGATAGTCGGGACGAGTGCCTCGAAGTATTCGAGCCCCTTCTTGTGTGGCATCTCCAGCCAGAGCATAGCGCCGCCGACGGGGGCGCCCAGGAAGGCGCCGAACCCGGCGCCCATCCCGGCCTGGGTGAGCACCCGCACCAGATCCGGATGGCCGAAGCGCTCTGCGACCCAGGAGCCCATCGTGCCACAGACCTGGGTCAGCACGCCCTCTGGCCCAGCGCTGGAGCCGCCGACCAGACCGACCAGCGAGATCGGGATAATCGGCTTGTTATCCGCCATCGGGAGCTTGCCCCGGTGGTGAAAGTGCCCAATGATATCGCCCATGGTGCCGGGATCCCACAGCTTCCAGATGATCAGACCGATGACCAAGCCGATCAGGCCACTGACCCAGATACGGTGCATCGGGTTCTCTAGATGCTCCCAAACGAGCTCCTCTAGTTCGTGCCAGACAAGATAGAACGCTGCGCCAAAGAGACCGACCATCACACCAACCAACGCCGATAAGGGAACGACCTGCCGAAACCGAATGCGAGACACGTTACTACACCTCAGTCAATGACTAGTAGGGACAAATAAGTGCGATCAAGCTGACCAGGACACAGCGCCGGTCCTAAAGACTGGTAGTTTGAGCCCCGTCGATGGCATCTCGTTTGGCATCTATTTGCTGAGCTTCCGCTCAAATCCAACGCACTGATTATATCACGATGTGACATAATCCTTAAGCTGATAGTTTAGAAAGACTATACTATAAAAACCAACTGATATGTGAATTGAGGTCGTTTGACACTCAACCGCGCCCGAAGCTTCGGTCTTTCCCTGGGGTCCCTTCTGATGTATACTGAAGTCAGCTAAATATTCTGGGTGGAGAGTATGAGAAACCCGTCATCTGAGCGCACAGGAGGCTGTGCGCCTCCTGATGCCGGGTTCTTTCTTTTGCCTTCGACCGGAGGAGGATCTTTGAATGGCGAACCAGCGACTCTGGCGAGCGGTCGGCCTGCTTCTCTGCCCCCTGCTCCTAGCAGCCTGTTCAAGTGGCGCCCCGAAGCCGGCGGAGCCTGAGGCCAAGCCGCCCGCAGCGGCGCCCAAGCCGAAGGATAACGAGTCCAAGTACGCCCCGCTCTACGCCAAGCTCTGGTCGATCAGTGACCAAGGGCCGGCCATTCCCGGGCTGAACGAGGATGTGGTCCCGCAGGGCCTGGCCTACTGGCCGGAGCAGAACTGGCTGCTCATCTCCGGGTACGTTGACAACGGCACCGCCAGCACCCTGACGATGGTGGACGCCGGCACGGGTTCGGTCGTGAAGCGGGTCTTTCTGAACAAGGAGGATGGCAAGCCGTACACCGGTCACGCTGGCGGGGTGGCCGTCAGCGCCAAGCACGCCTGGATCTCCTCGGAGGAGCGGGCCTATTGGATCCCGCTGGCTGCTCTTACCGCAGCAGGGGCGGACGCCAAGGTGCAGTTCGGCGGCTCCTTCCTGACGGGGACGCGCGCCTCCTTCAATAGCTACGCAGATGGGATCCTGTGGGTGGGCGAGTTCTACGCTCTGCCCGACTATCCCGTTGACCCGAGCCACACCTTGCGCAATAATGAGCCCTCCCAGTACTACGCGTGGGTCGAAGGGTACGTGCTCGACAAGGCGACCGATCAACCTTCGTCTGGGGGCGGGGAGGGAGCGGTGGCCCCGGACTACATCCTCTCCATCCCCGATCAGGTCCAGGGCATGACCCTGACGTCGGAGCACGTCATTCTTAGCCAATCCTACGGCCGGGCAAAGGACAGCTACCTTAAGAAGTATACGAAGCCCAACCTAGCGGGCGAGCCGCATCAGCGGGTCGACGTGGGCGGCAAGAGCGTGCCGGTCTGGTTCCTGGACCGGAAGAACCTCTCGAAGGAGGAGGGCGCGCTCAAGGTCCCACCAATGTCCGAAGGGATCGTCACGGATGGGGTGAACCGCCTCTTCATCCTCTTCGAATCGGGGGCGCTGAAGTACCGCTCCGGCGGCTCGGCGCCCATGGAGCGGATGCGCGTTATTCGCCTGAGCGACTGGAAGTAGTCCCGTTCATACAGCGAACGTCCGAAGCGGTCTGCTTCGGACGTTCGTTTGTTTGATCACTTGGCGGGGCGGACGAGCACCCGGATCGGGTTCGACGCCTGGCCGTGGTAGGTCGCCTGGATCTCGACGATGCCGGGCTTGATCGCCTTGAGCAGGCCGCCTTCAGCGATGAAGAGCTCGCCGCCGAGGGCGGTAGTGAAGGTCGCCTGTTCGGTGATCGTCAGGACGCTGCCGTCCTTGTAGACCGCCTCGAGGCGAAGGTGGGCCGTCTGGCCTACCTTCAGGTCTTCACCGGGGCCGGCCAGCCGCACCTGATCCAGTTCGACCACCTTCAGGGTGAGGGTGGTGCTCTTCCCTTGGAACTGGGCGGTGATCGTCACCTCGCCGGGCGCCCGGGCGGTAACCGTCCCATCCGGCTCGATCGTGGCGATCGCCTCGTCGCTGACGGAGAGATCAGCCTGCACCGTTACGTCGGCCTCGGGCAGGAAGCCCAGGTGGTGCAGGACGTTTAGCTTGGCCTGGTAGCCCACCTCCAGCACCGGGGGCTGTCCGGTCAGGGAGATGGTATCGTACGCAGCCCAGCGCTCCAGGCTGAGCACGCGCAGCCGGTCGAGGGGCGAGTAGGCGGTGTGCCGGTACTGATTCGCCCCGGACTCGAAGAGGACGAAGAGTCGGTCGCCGTCGCTCACTAGGCCCTCGGCCAGGGGTGGGAGGGTAAGGGCGCCGTAGTTTGGCGCCTGGTTGAGACCGTCCAGGAACCAGAGTGGGACGGTGCTCCCGTTGACCGTGACCGTCTGGTCAGGGGCGCCCGCCAGGTCCGGCTTCGCGTAGCGGAAGAGCGTGCTATTGTTGTTCCGCCCGAACGACTGGCTGAGGACGATGCTGTCGCCGCTCACCGCCATGCCCTGGATCCGGTCGGGGATGCTGAGGACGAAGTCAGGGGTGCTCGGCTGGTCGAACTCGTTATCCAGGCGGTACCCGACGATCCAGGCGCCGTAGTTCTTACCATCGCGGCTGGTCAGCTTATGGCTGGGGTCGGTCTGGTAGGTCGGCGGGTGGTGGAACTCGCCGACCCAGAGGATGTTGTCCGCATAGGCGGTGAAGGAGGCGTTGGTCTCGGTCGGGATCCGGCCAGCGAAGTGGATCTCGCCGTTGTCGGGCGCCGCCAGCAGGTCGCTGAGCGGAATCCGGTAGACGGCGCTGCCGGAGGCGACCCAGAGGTGCTTCGTACTGACGGCCAGACCGCCAGCGTGGCCGATGTAAGCGGAGCCGTCCTCCTGGTAGAGGTGGAGCGTCTTGACCAGAGCGCCACTCGTCGCCTTGACGAGGGTGAGCACGGTGGGGCGCCCGTCATCCAGGTAGTTGGAGAGGAGTAGCAGATCCTGGTCCGCCCAGTAGGCGGCGCCCTGGGGGACGAGGTCCTCAGTGAGCCCCGGTACGATCGGCCCCGCCGTGCTGCTGTTCCAGAAGGCCGGGTAGAGGTCGCCGTACTCGGCGCCGATCAACTCCTGCTGGGTGATCACCTGGTGGGCCGGGGTGGCGGTGGCGTGGGGGGAGGGGGTGGACTCGTTGCCGGAGGCGTCGACGGCGGTCACAGCAAAGTCGTAGGTGACGCCGCCGGTCAGCAGGTAGACGGTCGTGCTGGTCTGGGCGGCCGGGACCGACAGCTCCCACTGGCCGTTCTTGTAGAGGTTGTAGGCGGCGAGGTCAGGGGCCGTAGCGGCCGCCCAGGTGAGCGCTACCGAGCCCGCGCCCGCCTCGGCGGTGAGGGCGCCCGGCGCCGCGGGAGCCTGCACGTCGGTCGGATCGGCCGGCGGCACCTGGGTCCAGTCGACGTGGCCAGGGGTGGGAAGAACGCCCGCCTGCAGCTTGCGCATCGTGGAGCCGCCGTTCAGCGGGTAGGCGTAGGTGACGCTCCGCTCGAGGGCGATCTCCTTGGCCGGATCGTTGTAGGTGGCCCGGGCGATCTCAGCACCCGCCGGATCGGCCAGGATCACGGTCTGCGGTTCGGTGTTGAAGAGCCCACTGACATCATCGATGGTGATCAGCGCCTCAGCGGGCAGATACCGGCTTGGGTAGGTGGCGAAGTAGTGGAGGTTGAAGGCCTCGGCTGGCATGGCGGCCAGCTCGCCGCGCCGGGTCCAGAGGACGGCGGTCTTGCCTGGCGCCAGGGTGACCGGGTGGTCGATCGCGCGCTCCCACCGCAGGTTTCCGGCGGTGGCCATCTGGAGCTTGTACCCCTGTAGGTTGATCGGCTCGGCAGAGGCGTTGTAGAGCTCGACGAACTCAAAGGCGTCGTAGCCGGCGTAGTGGTTATCCGTGTCGGCGACGAGCTCGGTGATGAGCAGGGGCGGGACCGGCCCCCGTAGCGGCACTGCATGCACGGCGGCACTGAGTTCGGACTCGTTGCCAGCCGTGTCGAGGGCGGAGACCTGGAAGTTGTAGGCCCGGCCGGCATCGAGCCCGCTGATCACGGTGGCGGTCTCTGTCGCAGGGAGGTCGGCGGCGGGCGCCCCGTCCTTGTAGACCCGGTACCCGTTCAGGTCAGGCTCGGTATTCGGCGCCCACTGGAGCGCAACCGCGCCAACCTGGGGCGTGGCCGTCAGGTCGGTCGGGGCGGCCGGGGGAGCCGTCTCGGCGTTCGGATCCTGCTCGGGGAGGATCTCGCCAGGGGTAGCCAGTTGGCCGTTAGCGATCTTCGCTACATCCGTCTGGCCGGCGTAGCGGTAGGTGACGCTCTTGTTCGCCTTGCCGGTGCCGTCGGCGACGCCGTCGTTGATGTAGGCGGCGCTGATCACGCTCTCGTCGGGCCGTGTGATCGCTACCCGCCGCTTGGACGAGTCATGCAACCCCTGGGCGCTGGTGGTCAGCCGTACCTCGAAGACCTGATCAGGCGAAAGGTTGACGCCGTAGTTCTGGTTGAAGTCGGCCAGCGGGACGTTCGGGTAGTCGAACTTTTTGAGCCAGAGTACGAGGCTCTCGCCGGCCGGAATCTGCTTGTCGGTGATCATCCACCGGTTGGCGGGGCTGGTGTAGGGGCTGCTGGTGTAGTAGAGCAGTTTGTAGTTGTTGAGCGAGATCGGCTCGGTGGTCGGGTTGTAGATCTCCACGAACTCGTAGGGCTGGCCGGTGCCGCTGGACGCCGGGACGATCTCCGTGATCAGCAGTTCGGGCGGGCTGCTCGCCTGCGCAGCGACTGCGCCAGGGGGCGCCACGACCTGGGCGAGGACCAACGGCGCACTAATCATGAGGGCGAGGGCTCTCTGCAACGGACTCTTCTTCATAAAAGGCCTCCTCCACGGTAGACATAGAAAAACCCGCAACTGGAACCACCTCGGGCGAGGTGGCTCCAGTTGGCGGGTTATCTCAATGACTCAACCCTTATTATGTTCCTCAGTATACACGATTCTGGTAACGTGACAATAGCTTGCAAGGTTCAGATGGTTCCGCTATACTCGAACCAACCCAACTGCATAGCACGGTACGTGGCGGGTTAGAGATAACGAGTAAACCCACTTCGTAGGTAGACCTGCCAGAGGTCTGCCTGCGGGGTGGTCTTTGTTTTACGTAGCCTACGTACATAGAAGATCGATGGCAGAGAAGTGGAGAGTCCATCGGTGAAGGCGCACGGCTTGTCGTGCGCTCTTGCCGGCATTCCCCGCTTCTCTTTTTGTTTTGGGATTTACCTTAGAAGGAGAGTGGCTCAGATGACGAGTCGCGCGACCCTGCAGCAGTTTTCCGAAGGGACCTTTGACCTGCTGGTAGTAGGCGGCGGCATCACGGGCTCTGGGGTGGCGCGGGAGGCCAGCCTGCGCGGGCTCCGGGTCGCCCTGGTCGAAGCACGGGACTTCGCTTCTGGCACCAGTAGCCGTTCGACGAAGCTGATCCATGGCGGCCTGCGCTACCTGAAGAACATGGATTTCCGGCTCGTCCGCGAGGCCGTCCAGGAGCGGATGCGGATGCTGGAGATGGCCCCGCACCTAGTGAAGGTGGTGCCCTTCCTCTTCCCGGTCTACCAGGGAGACCCGGACAGCCTGCTGATGCTGCGGGCGGGCCTGACCCTCTACGATTGGTTCGCTGGCAAGGGCAACCCGATTCCGCACCGGATTCACGGGCCGGGCGCCCTGCTTGGGCGTGAGCCACTAATCGGCGCCCATCGGCTAGGCGGCGGCGCCGAGTACTGTGATGCGGCGACCAACGACGCCCGGCTCACCCTTGAGGTTGTGCAGTCGGCCATCTCGCTCGGGGCGACGGTGGCGAACTACATGGCCGTGGAGTCCATCCTTCGGGATACCAACCAGCAGATCTACGGCGCCCGCTTGGTTGACAAGCTGACCGGCGAAACCGGCGAGGTGCGGGCGAAGCGAGTGATCGCGGCGGGCGGCCCCTGGGCTGACTCGATCCGCCAGATGGAGCAGCCGGGCGCCCCGGAGCTGCTCCGCCTGACCAAGGGCGTCCACCTGACCCTGCCCGCTAAGAAGCTGCCGATCAAGTCCGCCGTCGTGATGCGCGGCCCGGACGGCCGGATGATGTTCGCCGTCCCGGCCGGCGAGTTTACCTACGTGGGCACCACCGATACGGACTACACCGGCGATCCCCAGAAGGTGGGGGTGGATGCTAGCGATGTGGCCTACATCATCGAGGCGACCAACCGGACCTTCCCCCAGGCCCACGTGACGGGCGACGACGTCAACAGCGCCTGGGCTGGGCTCCGCCCGCTGGTGCGCCCGCAGGCGGGCAAGAGCCCGTCGTCCACCTCCCGCGACTACACCCTGAACCGGGGTCCGTCCGGCCTTTACTCGGTCGCCGGCGGCAAGTTGACCGCCTTCCGCCATATGGCCGCCCATATCGTGGATGAGGTCTTCCCGAAGACGAAGGGCGATCACCTGCAGGCCTCCATGGCCCCCCTGCCTGGGGCAGTACTGCCGATGCTCACCCCCGATCAGCTGGGCGCCCTGGCCGCCCAGACCCGAACGCCGATCGCGCACGTGACCCGCCTTGCTGAGCAGTATGGTGGCAACTTCAAGCGGGTTCTGGCGGAGTTGCCCGACGGTGGCGACCCCGCCCGCTCGACGGAGCATCAGTGGCTCAGCGCCCAGCTGCGCCATGCTGTAAAGCATGAGATGGCCGTCCGCTTGGAGGATGTGCTCGCCCGCCGCACCGAGACCTTCCTCTTCACCGCCGGGAATGGTCGGGAGTACGTGGAGAGCCTGGCGCAGGAGATGGGCGAGATGCTGGGTTGGTCGACTGAGCGGGTGGCGGCGGAGAGCAAGAGCTGCCTCGCCCAGATCGACGCCATGTTCGCCTGGCGTCAAGAGCAGGAGCCGTCGCGTTCTGTTAGCTAGAGACAAACCCTTGCCGGACCGTAATATTTCGGTTATAATCAGTCCTAACTGACATATCACATAGTAGCGACCAGTTGGTCAGGACAAGAGATTAAGAGATGTCCTACCCGCATGGACCTGTTGGGTCCACGTGGGTAGGACTTTGTCTTTTCGGGGGCGGGGGCGCCCCTCAGGGGTCGTTCGCCTCCCGTGACCGGCTGCGTTGCTGAACCGCCTCACCATGGGGATTTGATGCACAAGGGGGTTTATTGGTGGCCAACATGGCGGTTACCCGTCCCGCACTTCCGGCCTCGGTCCGACGATCGATTCTGTGGAAGAGGTCCCTTCCCTACCTGTTGATTGCGCCATCGCTGCTCGTCTTCCTGACCTTTGATCTCTATCCGATCTTTTACTCCCTCTACCTGAGCTTCCTGAAGTGGAACCTGATCAGCCCCAAAAAGACCTTCATTGGTCTGGACAACTATGTCGAACTCTTCACCGCAGAGGAGTTCCGCGTGGCCGTCATTCACACGCTCGTCTACACCGCGGGCCGTGTCTTCGGCTCCCTCAGTATCGCACTGGGTCTTGCCCTGTTGCTCAACACCCAGAAGCGCTGGGCATCGTGGATCCAGGCCGCCATCTTCTCCCCGCACATCGTCTCGATGGTCTCGATCTCGATGCTCTGGCTCTGGCTGATGGATCCCTCATACGGCCTGCTCAATTGGCTGCTCGGTCTGGTCGGTATTGCGCCGCTCAAGTGGCTCGCCTCATCGAATACCGCGCTGATCTCCATCATCATGGTGGCGGTCTGGAAGGTGATCGGCTATGACATGGTCATCTTCATCGCCGGCCTGCAGTCCATTGAGAACGAGTTGTATGAGGCCGCGAAGATCGATGGGGCGAACGTCTTCCAGCGGTTCTGGAAGATCACGCTGCCCATGCTCTCGCCCACGATCTTCTTCCTGAGCGTCACCTCCGTCATCACCTCCTTCCAGGTCTTCGACGTAGTGCGGATCATGACGGGCGGCGGCCCGGCAGATTCGACCAACGTGCTGGTCTACTACATCTTCCAGTACGGGTTCCGCTTCTTTAAGATCGGTCAGGCCTCTGCGGCCTCCACGATCCTCTTCCTACTGGTCCTCACCCTGACCTTGCTCCAGTTCAAGTTCATGGAGCGCAAGGTTCACTACAGCTAAAGGGGGGTCTCACTTGAACCGTACAGCGAAGCTGATGGGCGGGTGGGTCCGCCTGCTCCTCGGATTGCTAGTAGCCGTCTGCTTCATCCTGCCGTTCTACTGGATGGCGATCACCTCGCTCAAGAGCGGGGATGGGCTGAACACCTTCCCGCCCCAGTTCCTGCCGATCCCGATTACGTTTGAGGCCTTCACCGAGGCGTCGCAGAAGATCCCGATGCTCCGCTACTTCATCAACACCGTGATCGTGACCGGGAGCGTGCTGGTCCTTCAGCTGCCGCTCTCCTCGGCCGCGGCCTACGCCTTTGCCCACTTTGACTTCAAGTACAAGAAGCAGCTCTTTGCGCTCTGTCTGATGGCGATGATGATTCCGGCGCAGGTTACCTTCCTGCCCAACTTCTTGCTGATGAAGAAGCTGGGCTGGTACGACACCTACCTGGCGCTGATCGTGCCGTTCGCCTCCAGCGCCTACGGGATCTTCATGCTGCGTCAGGCCTTCCTCCAGGTCCCGAAGGACCTGGCCAACGCAGCGGAACTGGATGGTGCCAACCACCTGCAGGTCCTCTGGCATGTGCTGATGCCGATCGTCAAGCCGACGCTGACGGCGGTCGCCCTGTTCGGCTTCGTCGCCCACTGGAACGCCTACTTCTGGCCGTTGGTCGCCACCAACAGTGATGCGGTCCGCACGCTGCCCGTCGGTGTCGCGATGCTGCGTGATGGCGAGTCGCGCATGAGCTGGAACGTCCTCATGGCCGGCAACATGGTGCTCGTCATGCCAGTTCTGGCGGTCTTCCTCACCTTCCAAAAGAACCTCGTACGCTCTTTTGTACAGGGTGGGCTCAAGTAATGTATCCGGGGTTCGCCCCTTGTTCGCTAGCAGCACCAATCTAGGAGGTTGCCAGGATGAAGAAGAGCACGTTGGCCAAGTTCCTGACGGCGGCGCTGTCCGCTTCGCTCGTTCTTACCGCTTGCACCAGCAAGCCTGCCGAGACGCCCAAGGAGCCCGAGAAGGCCGCGGCCCCGTCCGGCCCCGTGAGCATTGATTTCTGGTTCGCAGTCGGTGGCAAGTCCCAGGAGTGGATCAAGGCGGCGACCGAGAAGTTCAACGCCAGCCAGAAGGATGTAATCGTCACCTCCACCTACCAGGGTGACTACTACACCAACCACCAGAAGCTCTCTACCGCCCTTGCGGCCAACAGCGCGCCGGCGATCAGCATGATCGAGGTCGCCTCGATGCCCTTCTTCGCCGACAACGATGTCCTGGCGGATATCGGCGCCCTGTCTAAGGGTGACGCACAGGTGAAGGATTATGTCCCGGGCCTGATGAAGGAGGCCGTCTGGAAGGGCAAGACGATCGCCGTCCCCTTCAACCGCTCCGTGCCGGTTCTCTACATTAATAAGAACGCCCTTAAGGATGCCGGGCTCGACCCGAACGGCCCCAAGAACTGGGACGAACTGCGCGACTACGCCAAGAAGCTGACCGTCGTGAAGGACGGCAAGGTGGAGCGCTGGGGCTTCCTGACCCCGGTCGATATCTGGTTCTATGAGGCGATGGTCTTCCAGGCCGGCGGCTCCTTCTACAGCGCCGACATGAAGAAGGCGACCTTCAACGATGAGGCTGGCCAGAAGGCCCTGCAGTTCTGGGTCGACCTGATCCACACCGACAAGGTGATGGAGATGCCCCAGGGCGAGAAGTACAACGCCTGGGACGTCTCGACCAAGGCGTTCACCGAGGGCAAGGCTGCCATGATCTACAGCACCACCGGCCGCCTGCAGAGCCACCTGAACGGCTCCAAGGACAAGTTTGAGATGGGTACCGCCTTCCTGCCGGCTGGCTCGAAGGGCTACGCGACGCCGACTGGCGGCGCCAACGTGGTGATCCTGAACACCGTGCCGAAGGAGCAGCAGCAGGCTGCCTGGACCTTCCTGAAGTGGCTGACCAACCCGGAGAACGCGGCCGACTTCGCCAAGACCACCGGCTACATCCCGGTCACCAACAGCGGCGTCAAGCTGCTGGAGGACTACTACAAGCAGGTGCCGCAGGCCAAGACGGCCGTCGACCAGCTGCAGTACGCCCAGCCCCGCCCGCAGTCCCCGAGCTACGCTGAGATGCAGGAGACCGTCATGAAGGCCCTGCAGAAGGCCGTCCTCAAGGAGGCTTCCGTCAAGGACGCCCTGGATGAGGCCGCTGCTCTGGCCACCAAGAACCTGAAGTAAAGCAAAGTCCGGCCGGGGGCGGAATCCCCCGGCCGGTCTCACAAAAAGGATGTAGAAGAGCAGAATGGCAGAGCGCATTGGACATCGCGGTGCTGCTGGTCATGCCCCGGAAAATACGCTCGGCTCCATGCGCCTCGCCCTTGAACTGGGCGTGGAAGGGGTCGAGTTTGACATTCACCGTACCAAGGATGGCGTCCTCGTCGTGATTCATGACCCGACGGTCAACCGGACCAGCAACGGTACGGGCGCCGTCGGCGAGCTCACCCTCGCGGAGCTCCGCCAACTGGATGCTGGCGCCTGGAAGGGCGCCCAGTTCGCCGGTGAGCGGATCCCCACCCTGGCGGAGCTGGTTGAGGCTGTGCCGGCCCCGTACCGGCTCTTCCTGGAGATGAAGGCGGGCGATGACGTCTACCCAGGCATTGAGGCGCAGGTGGCCCAGTTCCTGCAGGAGAAGGGCCTGGTTGAGCGGACGAACATCTCCTCGTTTGACCACTACGTCCTGCTCCGGATGCGGCAGCTGCTCCCGACCGTGGAGACCGGCATCCTCTACTCCGGGCGCCCGATCGATCCGGCGGCGATGGCGAAGGACTGCGGGGCAACGGCGATCCACGCAAACTGGCATTGGGTTACCCCTGAGATGGTGATGGCGGCCCATCTCGCCGGTATGACCGTCAACGTGTGGACCCCGAACACGCCAGAGGCGATCGCTCGGTGCTACGCCCTTGGGGTGGATGGGATCATCACGGACTACCCGGAGCGTTGTACCGCCCCGGCGTCCCGGTAAGCGAAGGGGGGCGGCCCTTGGCCGCCCCCGCTTCTCACGCTACTTTCCAGACTGGGACGCTGCCGCCGTGAAAGTGGTGTTCATCGCCCACAGCTCTGGTGAACTAGTGCTGACGGCCCGGCAACCGATCTTCAGCAGGTCTTTGACCTGGCCCGGGCGCCGGACCAGCCCGCCGCCGATCACCGGCTGCGGCAGGCTCTTCGAGAGCTCGCCGATCACCTCCGGCAAGACCGGCCCAGGGAGGATGTCTAGCCCGTCGGGACCGCAGCGCTGGCCGACCTGAATGGTCCGCCGGAGCGAGCGGGAGTCCTGCAAGAAGGCCCGGAGCACCGTCTCCAGCCCCATGGACTTGCCGGCCTCGATCAGGGTCGGGCGGGTCGTGACGATCCCGTCCACGCCGCAGGTGTGGGCGAATCGGACGCCGGTCTCATCGGCAGCGATCCCGTCACCGAGATCGATATGGAAGAAGACCCGGGCGTGGGCATGGGTCTGCTTGATCCGCTTGCAGGTCTCTGCGAGGGTGAAGATGGACCCGTACTGTAGGTAGACGAAGGCTACCGGAATCCGGGTGATCAGATCGAGACTCTTCGCATCCCACACAACAGGGATCACTGGGCAGGATTGAAGGCTCTTCCATGATGGTCGCATTGGGTCTCCTTTCTGGCCGTCTACAAGATGGCCTGGAAATCTCCCATTGCCCACAGTTCGACGCCTTACAGTGTGATGTCCTTCCATTTCCGTCTATTTTTAACTGGAAAGCAACAGGGAACTGCGACAGCAAGAGACGGCTCCGCTTGGGCGGAAGGAGTCTCCCTTCCAGTAGCGAACTAGATCGAAAAATCAATTCAATAACGAAACAGGCCTTGAGAAAGTGAGAAGCGCCAACAGAGATCAGGTTATGAACCTGGTCTTTGTAGGCCTTCTTTTTTCTCTGGTACACCGCCCAGATGTTGCTCACTCACGGAGGGTTTGTAGCATGAAGCAGTTTAAGGGCTATATCTTCGATCTTGACGGTACGCTCTACCTGGGTGACCGCGCCATCCCGGGCGCCCCGGAGACGCTGGCCGCTCTGCGGGCCCGTGGGGCGAAGGTGGCGTTCCTCTCTAACAAGCCGATCGAGCCGGCCTCGTCCTATGCCGCCAAGCTGACCCGCCTTGGCATCCCAGCTACCAACGAGGAGGTGCTGAACTCCTCGATCATCATGGCGCGGTACCTGCAGCGCACGTCGCCGGGCGCCCGGGTCTACCTGATCGGCGAGCAGCCCCTGGCCGATGAACTGCGGAAGCGCGGGATCGAGATCGTCACCGACCCGCTGGCAGCGGCCTTCGTGGTGGTCTCCTGGGACCGCCAGTTCACCTATCGTAAGCTTGATGACGCCCTGCAGGCGATCAAGAAGGGCGCCCGCTTTATCGCGACCCACCCGGACCGGACCTGCCCGGTGGAGGGCGGCGAGGTGGCCGACGTTGGCGGGATGATCGGGGCGATTGAGGGCGTGACGGGGAAGCGGGTGGAGCTGGTCACCGGTAAGCCGTCGCCGATCACGGTCCAGGAGGCGCTTGATCTGCTTGGGCTGGCGCCGGATGAGTGCATCATGGTCGGGGATCGGTTGGAGACGGATATCCGGATGGGCAAGGAGGCCGGGATGGCGACGGCGGTCGTGCTGACCGGGGTTAGCCAGCGGGCGGATCTCGTGACGGCCCAATGGAAGCCGGAGTTCGTGCTCGAGAGCGTACGTGGGCTGGTTGAGTCGGTTCTGACCGGCGACTGAGAGCACAGATAGAAGGGGGATGCCACCTGCGTGGCATCCCCCTTGGCTTGGGCCGCCGAGAACCAGGGCCCCGTCTCTTTAGATCTCCTGCCGCTCCAGCGCCATCCAGCCACCGATGAAGAAGGCCAGGGCCAGGACCAGAACGCCGACCAGAGGCTTTGCAATCTCGGATGGATTCCCGATCAGGACGGCGGTGGCACTCGCCGTCAGGGCGCCCGGATAGAGACTGGCGATGAAATCACCGAGGTACTTCGGGACGAAGCCCAGCAGCATCATCGTCACGATGCTAGTACCGCCGGCCGCCACCTGGCTCGGCATGAAGGCGGAGAAGCAGAGCGTCGCCGCCACGACGAGGAGCAGGTAGGGGAGGTAGAGCAGGCCGGCGACGGCTACGTTCTGCCAGTCGACCGGACCGATCAGGACGCCGGTGTAGTAGGCCGATCCGGCGAAGCCAACCAGAAGGCTGACCGTGACCAGGAGGCTGTAGGCGATCGCCTTGGCGGCGAAGTACCCAGCCCGCCCGACCGGCTTGGTCAGGACCGTCGCCGCCACGCCAGAGGCCCGCTCCGCGGCGATCGCCCCCATCATCGTCAGGACCAGGACCATCAGCGGGATCTGGCTGTAGGCGCCCAGCACCCCGGCCATCACCTCGCCGGGCGGCGGCGTCGGGATCTGGATCACGGCGCCCTTCGGCAGGTTCGAGGCCGTCTTCATGATCTGCGGGAGCATCTTCATAGTGACGGGCTGCATGATCCCCAACAGGGCGAAGGTGAGCGGCACGAAGAGGAGCTTGTAGCTGGAGACCAGTTCCCTTAGCTCCTTGCGGAGCATCGCCCAGAGATTCATGCTTCACCCACCACCTGTAGGAAGATATCTTCAAGGTTTGGCGCTTGGGCGCCGTAGGAGACGAGGGTCGCCCCAGTCTGGAGGATCGCCTCCGGCAGGCGGATCCGGGCGGCGGCCACGTCACGTGCCGAGATCGTATAGAGTAGGCCTTCCTTGCGCACGCCGCTCACGTAGGGCAGCGCCAGTAGATCCGCCGTAATGTTACGGTCCTGCGCATCGACCTCGATCGTGAAGACCGGCGCCGCATGCTGCTGCCGCAGATCGGTCATGGAAGACTCGACCACGACCTGACCGCCCCGAGCGATGATCACCCGGTCGCAGACCCGCTCGACGTCCGAGAGGACGTGCGTGCACATGAAGACGGTCGTCTGGCCCTTGAGCTGCTCGATGAAGTTCAGGATCTCATGGCGCCCCACTGGATCGAGGGCGGAGACCGGCTCATCCAGGAAGACCAGCTTCGGCTTGTTGATTAGCGCCTGGGCGAAGCCGAGCCGCTGCTTCATGCCACCGCTGTAGCCGCCGATCCGCCGGCGGCGGGCATCCCAGATGCCCAGGCCGCGGAGCAACTCCTCGCTGCGCAGGCGGGCGGTCTTGCGCTCGATGCTGAAGATGTCAGCGGTCCAGAGCAGGAACTCTTCGCCGGTCATGTAGTTGTAGAAGGCGGGGGTCTGGGCGAGGTAGCCGATCCGGCTGCGGACCTGATCGCGCTGGGCGATCGCGTCCAACCCATCGACGGTCGCCCGGCCGCTGGTGGGCTTGGCGAGGCCGGTCAGGATTCGGATCGTGGTGGTCTTGCCGGCGCCGTTCGGTCCGAGGAAGCCGACGCAGCCGCCCTCCTCGACCGAGAAGGAGATCGACTTGAGGGCTTGGAAGTCGCCGTAGCGCTTCGTCAGGTTCTCGACGGTGATCATTGCCACGGGCTCGGCCTCCTAGTTCTTCCGACCAACCACGAAGTAGACGATGGAGCCAACCAGCGAGCCGAAGATGCAGACGAGCGCCCAGACCCACTTCGGTCCGCGGACCTGGTCTGGCTCACGGCGAACGAGGTCGACGAGGGCGACGATGACGAGGATCAACTGAATCACCAGGATCGGCGCGATGACCGGGAGCATCGACTGTACGTCTGACATGAAAAGAACCTCCAAGTATGTATGCGCTTCGTTATCTTTATCTTATCGCATTACCTACCGACTTGGCTTGTACCCTCGGGTACATCGCTGGGGTACAACGTGGGGCAGAGCGGCGAGACCGCTGGGTCTCATTCTGCCTATGGGCATTCATTGGTTTCGTTCGATAATGAAGGAGTTACAAGACCGCGACTCGAACATGACAAAGATATTTCGCCACCCTAAACAAAAGGCAGGGATTAGTTTGTACGCCTTGCGCAACATGCGCGCCTTCTACTGGCGGTACCGCTGGTACTGGTTCGGATCGATGGGTTTCTTAGTCCTCACCATCATGCTCACCCTGGCCCAGCCCCGGCTGGTCGGCTACCTGACCGACCACGTCTTGATCAACGGTGAGCAAGAGCGAATCTGGCCTTTGGTTGGGATCTTCCTCCTGATCGTCGTGGTGCGATCGATTGTGGCGCGGACCTATGTCGTCCTGAAAGAGCACTTCGGCATCAAGACGGTCTACGACATTCGCAACCAGATGTACCAGTCGCTCCAGCAGCTCTCCTTCGCCTTCTATGATTCGGCGCGCACTGGCGATCTGATGTCGCGCGTCACGGCCGACGTGGAGATGATGCGCCACTTCCTCTCCAACGCCCCCGACGGGATGATCAACTTCTTCCTCTCCCTGACGATGGGCGTGGGGATGGGCTTCTGGATCTCCTGGCGCCTCACCCTGGTGACGCTGATCGCCAGCCCGGTCTTCCTGATCCTGATCCTGCGCTTCAGCAAGGTTTCGCACCAGCGGCACGTGGCTGTCCGTCAGGCCGTAGCTGACCTGGCCACGGTGATCCAGGAGTCGGTCAGCGGCATCCGAACGATCAAGTCCTATGCGCGCGAGGAGATCCAGGAGGCGAAGTTCAACGAGCGGTCCAAGGGCTTTACAAAGGCCCACTACAACTCGGTCTCGCTCTGGGGCTTCTACTTCCCGCTCCTCGAGTTCTGGGCGCAGATCTCGGCCGCGGTCGTCGTCGCCTACGGTGGCTATCTCGCCTCTGCGGGCGTCATCACCATCGGTGAGTACGTCGCCTACCTCGGCGTGCAGTGGAGCATCATTAGCCCGCTTTGGAACGTGGGCGGCCACGTCAACACCTTCACGCAGGCGAACGCCGCCGCTGAGCGGCTGACCGAACTGCTCTACCGGCCGCGCGGCGTGCAGGATGCCCTGAATGCCCGCCCCCTGCCCGAGATCGCCGGCCACGTCCGGTTTGCGGACGTCAGCTTCGGCTACGACGATGAGACGACCGTCCTACACGGAATCAACATCGATGCGAAGCCGGGCCAGGTGATCGGCATTCTGGGCGCCACCGGCGCCGGCAAGTCGACCCTGCTCCAGTTGATCCCGCGCTTCTACGATGTGGCCGCGGGCCGGGTAACCATCGACGGAAACGACGTCCGTGAACTGCAGTTGGCCGACCTGCGCCGCCAGATCGGCGTCGTCTTCCAGGAGACCTTCCTCTTCTCCGCTACCTTGCGGGCGAACATCGCCTACGGGAATCCGGACGCCAGCCTCGAGGAGGTTGAGCGGGCGGCCAAGCTCGCCAACATCCACGACTTCATTATGGAGTTGCCGCAGGGCTACGAGACCGTCGTCGGTGAGCGTGGACTGGGTCTCTCGGGCGGCCAGCGCCAGCGGGTCTCCATCGCTCGGGCGATCCTGAACAACCCGCGTATCCTGATCCTCGACGACGCCACCGCCGCCGTTGATGCGGAGACGGAGTCGGAGATCCAGAAGGCCCTCCGCGTCGTGATGGAGGGGCGCACGACCTTCATTATCGCCCACCGCATCTCAGCGATCTGGCGGGCGGATGAGATCCTGGTCCTCGAGGAGGGCCGGATCGTCGAGCGCGGCACGCACCAGTCGCTTCTGCGCGAGGGCGGGATCTACCGCCGGATCTATGAGGTCCAGTATGCGGACCGCGAGGAGGTGCTGGCGTAATGGCTGAGCGTTTTATCTACACCCAAGAGGATGTAAAGCAGAAGCCGCTCAACTGGGCGCAGATCGGCCGGCTCCTCGGCTACCTGAAGCCGTACAAGGGCCAGGTGGCCTTCGCCTTCTTCGC
>DATGYC010000149.1:0-9286 GCA_035298385.1 Symbiobacteriaceae bacterium
AGGTCGACCGTGCGGACTCGCTCACCGGTCTCTGCGGCGATCCCCTCGCAGAGATCCTCCGAGGTCATCTCGAGCATCGCTGCCAGGCGGGGGACTGGACCGTTCGTGACGATCGTGTCCCAGCCGAGGTTGCGGGCTAGATGGTGCCGGTTGTTTGGCCCAACCCAGGGAAGCGTCCCAAACCAGGCTAGGGCCTGCTTCGGCGCCAGTGCTGCCAGTCGGGCCATCTGCCCCGGCGTTTGGGCCAGGTCTCGTGCAAAGTCCTGGATGGCGGTAATCTTGCGGCGGTTGTTTAGGACGGCGAGTACATCCTGGATCGGGGTGGCAGCGGCCTTGGCCGGTTCCCAGTGCCCGAGAGCGGCCCCGAGCCGCTCCCAGCGCGGCAAGATCGCCTTGGCGGTCATACCGCAGCAGGCGACGACCCAACCGTACTCCTCCATCAGATCCCGATCTGACTTTGACGCAGGGCGCTCATCTTGCCACTTGGACAGGGTCTGCTCCCAGGCTGGATCCGCCTGCTTGAGGTGGTCTAGGGCATGGTCCCAGATGGCAAGGTAGTTCATTGGTCGGACGACGCCTCCGTGGTCGGGCCAGACTCCATCAGCTTGCGGTAGAGTTCGTTGCGGTTGACGGAGTCTGTCTTGCGGAAGAGATTCTTCAGGTGGGTCTTAATGGTGTTCTCGGACAGGAAGAGTTGCTGGGCGATATCCCTGGTTGTCATGCCGAGGATGGCGAGACGACCGACCTCCAGTTCCCGGGCGCTCAGGCGATGCCCGTAGCGCTCAGCTAGGCGGTCGGGCGTGCTCAGAGCAGGGCCAATGGACTGGGCCCGCTCCGCGGTAGCCATCAGGGCGACAGCGGGTTTGGTGGTTGGCTGAGCCTGTGCATTGTGCAGGATGGCCAGCGGGTCGGAGGCGCCCTGCAGGACGAGCGTTGCCAGCACGATGGCGACCGCAGCGATCAGGCCGAGGCGCTCGGGGGAGAGATCGCCCAACGGCAGAGCGATCACGGCGCCGATCATGATCGGGATGATGTTCAGGTTGAGACCCCAGCCAAACCAACGCCCAGCGGTCCGGCGACCAGACAGGCTAGCCAGGAGCAGCCAGGGAGCGGACTCGAGTAGCCCAAAGGCCGCACCGTTGAGGCCCAGGCTAAGGTACTGCAGGGCTGGCACCTGCCAGGCGCCCACGAGGAATGCAAGGGCCAGTAGACCAGCACCGATGGACATGACGGTCAACAGATTCCGCCGGTCGGCCAGCACGCCAGCGATTAGAATGCAGGCGATGTAGGGGAGTCGCCGCAGGGAGTCGTCCACGAAGGGCGTGATCGGAGTGACGATCAAGTAGCGGTAGCTGAGTCCTGCCACCATCGAGAAGAAGATGATGAAGGCGCCAACGCGGGCGACCGTGCGGAGCCGCACGCGCAACTGAATCGCTTCGGCGGGGCGCGAATCGTTCAGATCTGGAGTCTCCGTCTGATGACCGCTAGCCAGCCAGGTCAAGAGGAGCGGGAGCAAGGTTAGAAGCAGCCCCGTGCTAGGTGGAATGTGCCGGGCGACTAAGCCAAATAGCCAGTTCACCAAGCTGACGCCGGCCCCGGCCAGGGCGAAGACTCGACCTAGGTGACTGGGCTCTACGCGCAGGGTGAACCAGCGGCCCCAGACGACCACAGCCCCCATCGTAAGCCCCATGAGAGCGAATAACAGCGGCCAGGAGGCGGGGGGCAGGAATCGTAGTCCAAGGGTAGAGAGTGCCGCCAGAATCGGGGCTACCCGGGCGCCCCGCGCAGCCCACTCTGGCTTTCGATCCGCCCACGTCCCCCATAGGATCGAACTGACCATGTTTGCGGCAAGCGCCCAGAGCGGTAATGCGCTGAAGCTCACCTGTTGATCGGCTGCCCATGCCAGGCTAACGGAGCCATACAGCGGTACGGCGGTCGCCCAACCGAACAGACCAGACAGATAGAGGGCCAGAAGGCCATGTCGCTTGAGCAGGGCAACAGGTGAGGGTCTACCAGTTGCTGGTTGAAAGTGATGGTCAGGCAGGCCCAACTCCATACTGTACACTCCCTAGAAGCTTCGCTAGGTACGCCTCGTTTTGTTCGACGCCGTCCGCCCCACTCCTGCCCGGCATTTCCGTTCGGTCCACCATGGAATCACCCCCAGGGGTGATATGGGGTGGTGCCATAATAAGGTGGGAAGCTGTACAAAGGCCCGGCGTAAGATACCTGATCGGAAAAGGGAGGATGTCTCTTGGAGATCTTTGTGATCGTTGCGCTCTTTCTGGCAGTCGTCTTCGGCCTCGTCTTTTGGTCAAACAAGAAGAACAAGGAAGGTATGGCGGCCAAGCTTCCACTCCTGGCCCAATTGATTCAGGGCCAAGTCTTTGGGGACAAGATCCAAGGCACCTTTCAAATGATCCCGGTCAGTGGCCGGGTGCATGGGGTTCAGACCGATGAAGAGTCCTTTGCCAAGCAGTACTTCTGGATCGCAGAGATGCACGTGGCCGGCCTGCCGGATTTTGATCTGGCCCGGACGAAGCAGGGGCAATTCTGGGTGCAGACGGTTGATCAGAATCTGCGGGCTAGGCTTGAGGCGGCAGGGTTGATTCACGTGGCTACGCAGATCCCGACTGTTGCCCAGGGCAAGGGCGCCCTCTTCGGTCGCAGCGGGGTTCTTCAGTTGATGTTGCCGATCCGGAATCAGGCTGGCGTGCCCACGCCGGAGGAGTTCAACCAGCAGCTTCAGATCCTTGCACACCTGGCTGGCCTCTGCCACCAGGCTGTAGCTGGTTAAAGGAGGAGAGACCGCATGAGCCAGAAGGTTTGCCCCCAGTGCCAGATGGTCAATGACACGAGCGCACAGTTCTGCGGCGGTTGCGGTAGCCGAATGACTCCGGCCGAGCCCCAGGCGCCGGCCTATCAGGCTCCTCAGGTTCCGCAATACCAGGCGCCCCAGTACCAGGCTCCTCAGGCACCGCAGTACCAGGCTCCTCAGGCTCCGCAATACCAGGCGCCCCAGGCACCGCAGTACCCGCCCCAGGTGCCACAGTACCAGGCGCCCCAGCAACCCCCATATCAGCCCGCACAACCCGGGCAGCAGCCCTTCCAGTACCAGGCGCCCGGTGCGATGCCGCAGGCGCCGTACATGGGCGCCACGCAGCAGGCTGTCTATCAGTCCTTTGGGGCTCCGGCCGGTATGTTGATGCCCGCGGGGTTTGGTATTCGCTTCCTGGCCTTCTTGATCGACATGGTGATCCTCGCTATTCCGGGCTACTTCCTGACTGGGGTCGTCCTTTACGTGATCCAGGCTGGTTACTACATCGGCATGTGGGGCGCCCGCGGCCAGACCGTCGGTGAGATGGTCCTGGGGCTGCGTGTGGTCTCGGCCGACGGCCAGCCGATCAGCTTTGGCAAGGCTGCCATGCGCTTTGTTGGCTATGCGGTCTCCGGCCTGATTCTTGGCATTGGCTTCCTGATGATCGCCTTCGACAGCCAGCAGCATCGGGGGCTTCATGACCGGATTGCCGGCACATTGATGGTGAAGAAGGCGTAATGGGATGTCGCTAGCATGTCCCCAGTGTCAGGCGCCCCTCGATAGCCCTGAGCAGCGCTTCTGCGGCCAGTGCGGTCAATCGGTATCGCCTACCCAAGGGTCCGCTACGGCAACCCAGGCAGCAGCCGTCGCCGACCACGTAGTGGGCGCTGCCGGTAAGGCGACGGTGATGGCCCGTCAGGCTGCCACACAGCTAGAGTCTGCCTTAATGAATCCCGACGTCGTCGGCAGCATCCCCGGTCGGTCTTGGACGCTCGTGGGCGCCGCAGCCGTCGCTGCGCTCGTCCTGACCGGGCTGCTCAGCCGTTGGATCTCCTTCTTCGTCAGCGTCGGTCTGCTCTGGTCGATTATCATGCTGATTGGTGCCGCAGCCGTGGCGGCGCAAGAGATGCGGAACGCCGGGATGGAGGTCCCGGTCTTCGCCCAACTCCCGCCAGCCATTCAGACCTGGGTCCTTCACCCGTTGATCCCCCCGGTCTTCGCGGGGTTGACGGCGCTCCATGCCTTCCAAGAGGCTAGGCTCAAGCTCATCCCGATCGCCTGGGTGTTGGTGGCAGCGCTGTTACTTTTCGATCAGTCCAAGAAGTCCTTCCAGGCGCCTGAGGGCGTCGGCCGCTATCTGGACTTCCGGCTGGCCCTGCGCGGCTACCGCCCCTACCTCTTGATCGGGGCCACACTCTGCTTCGTGGCGCTCTGGCTGACCTGGAGCAAGACGAACGCCTCGGTCACGGGCGGCTATGAAAGCCATTACAGCAGCTACTATGGCGGCTACGTCTCCGAGTACAACTTTGCGAAGAACTACTGGCCCGGCTTCGAATTCACCGGCCGTAGCCTCTCCTTCGCGACGCTGGCCGAGTTAGGGATCGTTGGCCTTGTGCTGGCCAGTCTCTACCGGGGCTGGCGGGCGCTTCCCATGCAGATCAAGTACGTGCCGTTGGGGCTCTGCGGCGCCCTGTTGCTCTGGTGCTTCATGAATGCGGGCAGGCAACTCGGCCCGTTCCTCTTCATGGCCGGGCTCGCTCTGATGGCGGGGGCCTGGTTCATGTTGACCAGAGGTGAGGATGAAGGCGAGTACGATCTGGCCCATCTCCGGGCGAAGATCAAGCGCTAAAAGTAGATCGGGGCAGTCGCGACGGAGCGGCTGCCCTTTCTATTTCCAGTTTCCGTCCCCTTCGTCGGAGAGATACTAACGCCACTGCATGCCGGTGCGATGGGTGGCAACCTCTAAAGACGGTGCGATTTTAGCGCCGCAGGAGGTTGCCGCCTGCAGGCCGGCCGGGAGGAGGGTCCACAGAAGATGTCAATGGGCGGTCTCTTCTTGATGCTGATCCAACTCTTCTTTGGGATTGTGATCGGCATTTACTTCTGGAACCTGCTCAAGGGACAGCAAGAGAGCCGAGTCGCTGTTGAGCGTGAGTCTCGTAAGGAGCTTGAGAAGCTCCGCCGCATGCGCCAAGTCTCCCTCTCCGAGCCCCTCGCCGAGCGGACCCGCCCCAGTTCCTTTGATGAGATCGTTGGCCAGAGTGAAGGGCTGAAGGCCCTCCGTGCTGCCCTATGCGGGCCGAATCCCCAGCACGTCCTGATCTACGGCCCGCCAGGGGTGGGCAAGACCGCTGCTGCCCGCCTCGTTCTGGAGGAGGCGAAGAGGCGCTCCGGCACTCCCTTTAAGAAGGAGGCCGTCTTCGTCGAGGTTGATGCGACGGTCGCCCGCTTTGACGAGCGCGGGATCGCCGATCCGCTGATCGGCTCGGTCCATGATCCAATCTACCAGGGCGCCGGCCCCCTCGGGGTGGCCGGTGTACCCCAACCAAAGCCGGGCGCCGTCACCCGGGCCCATGGCGGCATCCTCTTCCTCGATGAGATCGGCGAGCTCCACCCGGTCCAGATGAACAAGCTACTCAAGGTCCTAGAGGATCGCAAGGTCTACCTGGACTCGGCCTACTACAGCGGGGAGGACCCACAGATCCCCTCCCACATCCGGGATATCTTCGAGAACGGCCTGCCGGCGGACTTCCGGCTGGTTGGGGCCACGACCCGCCAGCCGCACGAGATCCCCGCAGCGATCCGCTCCCGTTGCATGGAGATCTTCTTCCGGCCCCTGCTCGCCCCAGAGGTCGCCCAGGTC
The DNA here is from genome assembly GCA_035298385.1 of Symbiobacteriaceae bacterium. Taxonomy (GTDB): domain Bacteria; phylum Bacillota; class Sulfobacillia; order Symbiobacteriales; family Symbiobacteriaceae; genus DATGYC01. The sequence goes on from DATGYC010000149.1 coordinate 5,679, forward strand.
GCCAATCGGGCGGCAGAGAAGGTCGGCGTCACCCTGGAGGAGGGCGCCCTGGCCGTCGTCAAGCGCTACGCCACGAACGGACGCGAGGCGGTCAACATCGTCCAGATCGCCGCTGGGCTGGCCCTAGACCGGGGCGAGCAGTCGATCCCGGCCGCAGAGATCGAGTGGATCGTCAACTCCGGTCAGCTCCAGCCCCGCATGGAGCGCCAGATCCCGCTCGAGCCGCAGATCGGAATCGTCAACGGCCTCGCGGTGAGCGGGCCCAACCTGGGGATGCTCCTCGAGCTAGAGGCGGATGTCAGGCGTGCTGCTGAGCCTCGTCGGGGTACACTCATTGTGACCGGCGTCGTAGAGGAAGAGGAGGTCGGCGGAGTTGGTCGAACCATCCGGCGCAAGTCGATGGCGAAGGCCTCCGTGGAGAACGTCCTGACGGTGCTGAAGAAGTACCTTGAATTTGAACCCGCCAACTGGGAGATCCACGTAAACTTCCCGGGTGGTGTGCCGGTCGATGGCCCTTCCGCAGGCGTGGCGATCGCCACGGCAATCTACTCCGCCTTCGAGGGGCGCCCGGTCGACAATCGCCTCGCCATGACCGGGGAGATCTCGATCCGGGGCGGCGTCAAGCCAGTCGGCGGCGTGGCGGCCAAGGTGGAGGCTGCCCGCCAGGCTGGTTGCACACGGGTTCTAGTCCCGGCTGAGAACTGGCAGGAGTCGTTCCGGTCCCTGGCAGGGGTTGAGGTGATCCCCGTGGAGCGGTTGGAGCAGGTCATTGACCTCGCCTTCCGGGTAGAGGTTGCGGAAGAGGCCACGGAGGCGATCCAGCTCGACCTGCCGCCGATGCCGCAACCCGCCCTCGCACTGGCGCCCGCTGACCCCCCGTCGACGCTTTTCCAATAAGAAGGGATTCTTTGCTCCTTGGGCGAAGTTGGAAACCAACAGCAACTGGAGGACGAGTCCGAACCTGTACAGGGGAAAGACTCGTCTTATCTGTCAAGACCCATCACCTTCGGGTGAACCTATTTCAATCAACCCCTTGTCAAAGGTCAGGAGGTGACGCGGGTGGCCAACCGGAAGACGGTCATGGAGTTACCGCTTCTGCCGCTACGCGGTCAAATTCTCTTCCCGACAATGATCGTCCCGCTTGAGGTGGGGCGTGAGAAGTCGGTGAAGGCGCTGGAGGCGGCCATGGCGAGCGAGAAGCCTCGCTATATGGTTCTTGCCATGCAGAAGGATACCAAGGTAGATGATCCCGGTCCGGAGGAGATCTACTCGATCGGGACCCTGGTCGAGGTGAAGCAGGCCGTCAAGGTGCCCGGGGGCACGCTGAAGGTCGTCTTTGAGGGCGTTGCCCGCGCCAAGATTCTCGCCTACTCGGAGGACGAGCCCTACTTCACCGTCAAGATTGAGCAGGTCTCGGAGCCGGAGGAGAAGACCCCCGAGCACGAAGCCCTCATGCGAATGGTGATGGGCCAGTATGAGCGCTTCGTTAAGGCCTCTAAGAAGGCCCCGCCGGAGGCGATGGTCACCGCCGTTCAGGCCGAGGAGCCCGGCAAGCTAGCCGACTCGATCATCGCCCACCTCACCACCATCGAGATGAAGGACAAGCAGTCCGTCCTCGAACTCTTTGACGTGGGCGAGCGGCTGGAGCGCGTCTCGGACATCTTAACCCGCGAGATGGAGGTCCTGGACCTCGAGCGGAAGATCAATGTCCGGGTCCGTAAGCAGATGGAGAAGACGCAGCGGGAGTACTACCTGCGCGAGCAGATCAAGGCGATCCAGAAGGAGCTCGGCGAGCGGGACGAGAAGGGCACGGAGTCCGAGGAGTTCCGCAAGAAGATCGAGGCGCTGGACCTGCCTGAGGAGACGAAGGAGAAGGCCCTGCGCGAGGTCGACCGCCTGGAGAAGATGCCGCAGATGGCGGCTGAGGCCGTCGTTGTGCGGAACTATCTGGAGTGGATCACCACGCTGCCCTGGAACACGATGACCGAGGATAAGATCGACATCGCCCATGCGGAGGAGATTTTGGAGAAGGAGCACTTCGGCTTGAAGAAGCCGAAGGACCGGATCCTGGAGTACCTCGCCGTCCGCAAGCTGGTCAACAAGATGAAGGGGCCGATCCTCTGCTTCGGTGGCCCTCCCGGCGTTGGCAAGACCTCGCTGGCGAAGTCGGTTGCGAACGCCCTGGGCCGGAAGTTCGTCAGGATCTCCCTGGGCGGCGTGCGGGATGAGGCCGAGATTCGCGGCCATCGTCGCACCTACGTGGGCGCCCTCCCGGGCCGCATCATCCAGGGCATGAAGCAGGCCGGTACCAAGAACCCGGTCTTCCTCCTGGACGAGATCGACAAGATGGCCTCCGACTTCCGGGGCGACCCCGCCTCGGCCCTGCTGGAGGTCCTTGACCCCGAGCAGAACGCCACCTTCTCCGATCACTTCATCGAGTCACCGTTCGATCTCTCGAACGTCCTCTTCATCACGACGGCGAACGTGGTCTGGAACATCCCCCGGCCGTTGCTCGACCGGATGGAACTGATCAACCTCTCCGGCTATACGGAGGATGAGAAGGTTGAGATCGCCAAGCGCCACCTGCTGCCCAAGCAGCGGACGGAGCACGGTCTGACCGAGCAGAACTTTGAGGTCTCGGAGAACGTGCTTCGCTCGATCGTGCGGGAGTACACGCGTGAGGCCGGCGTCCGTAGCCTGGAGCGCCAGGTCGGCACCGTCTGCCGCAAGGCGGCCCGTGAGATCGCCAAGGGCGATACCACTCTCGTTCGGGTGACCGTGCAGAACCTGCACCACTACCTGGGCCAGCCCCGCTACGCGTGGGGCAAGAAGGAGAAGGAGGATCAGGTCGGTGTCGCCACCGGCATGGTCTACACCGAGCTCGGCGGCGATGTGATGCCGATCGAGGTCTCGCTTCTGAAGGGCAAGGGTAGCCTGATGCTGACCGGTAAGCTGGGTGAGGTGATGCAGGAGTCCGCCCGGACCGGCCTCTCCTACATCCGCTCCCGGGCGACGGACCTGGGGATCGATGAGGAGTTCCACACGAAGTGGGATATCCATGTGCACGTCCCGGAGGGCGCCGTACCCAAGGAGGGCCCGTCGGCGGGCATCTCGATGGCGACGGCGATCATCTCCGCCCTGACGAAGCGGCCGGTGAAGGCGAATCTGGCGATGACGGGTGAGATCACCCTGCGCGGCCGGGTTCTGCCGATCGGCGGCGTCAAGGAGAAGGTCCTGGGCGCCCATCGGGCCGGGATCACGGAGATTATCCTGCCCAAGGAGAATGAGAAGGACCTCGAAGAGGTCCCCGGGAACATCCGGAAGAAGCTGACGATCCACCTGGCAGAGACGATGGATGACGTCCTGCGGGTAGCGCTGGCTGAGGCGCCCGAGGATTCGATCATGCCGCCGCCCGAGGCCTTGGTCGAACCGTCGACGGCCCAGCCGATCGTCTAAGCGCAGTACGACCCCCTGCCCGGACCGGGTAGGGGGTCTCTGTCATAGGAAGGGGATGGCAAGATGGAGACGCCCCGGCTCTACACGGATCTGACGCACCTCTGGCCCTTTCTGAATCCACCGGAGGAGTATGTCGATGAGGCCGCGGTCTT
>DATGYC010000150.1:0-2789 GCA_035298385.1 Symbiobacteriaceae bacterium
GGCGATGAAGCGGAACCTGCTGGCGGGGCGCCCGGCCCGCAGTGGCATCAACCGCTCCGACGTGCGCTACAAGACCTGGGAGGAGCGCTACAAGCCCCAGACCAGCGCCGTCGTCCTCGCCATGATGGATACCTCCGGCTCCATGGGCGAGTTTGAGAAGTACATCGCCCGGGCCTTCTTCTTCTGGATGGTCCGCTTCCTCCGGACCAAGTATGACAAGGTCCACATCCACTTCCTCGCCCACTCGACCGAGGCGAAGGAGGTGACCGAGGAGGAGTTCTTCACCAAGGGTGAGTCGGGCGGCACTCGCTGCTCATCCGTCTACGAGCTCGCCCTAAAGCTGATCAGCGAGCAGTACCCGCCCGACCAGTACAACCTCTACCCCTTCCACTTCTCGGATGGCGATAACCTCTCATCCGACAACGCCAAGTCGATCGACTTGGTCAACCAACTCCTGGCGATCTCCAACCTCTTCGGCTACGGAGAGATCGATGCTTCCGCTGGTGGGCCTGCCTACTACCGCACGACGACGCTCGGCTCGATCTACAAGCGGGAGATCAGCCACCCCCGCTTCGCCTCGGTCGTCATCCGCGAGAAGAGCGAGGTCTACCAGGCGCTCCGCACCTTCTTCGGCCCGCAGCTCGACGCTGCCCAGGGGGTGAGCTAGTATGGCCCTACCCAACCGGCCCGGCGGACCCCAGCCAATGACGGATAGCGAGGTCGCTGAGCTTGAGACGGCGATCGATCAGATCGTCGCCCTGGCGAAGGGGTTCGGCCTCGACTTCTTCCCGATGCGCTATGAGGTCTGCCCAGCGGACATCATCTACACCTTCGGCGCCTACGGCATGCCGAACCGCTTCTCGCACTGGTCCTTCGGCAAGACCTTTCACCAAATGAAGGCGCACTATGACTTTGGCCTCTCCAAGATCTACGAGCTGGTGATCAACTCGGACCCCTGTTACGCCTTCCTGCTCGATACGAACTCGCTCCTGCAGAACAAGCTGATCGCCGCACACGTCCTGGCCCACTGCGACTTCTTCAAGCGGAACGCCCGCTTCGCCGGGACGAACCGGCAGATGGTGCAGACGATGGGCGCCTTCGCCAACCGGGTACGTCAGTACGAGTTCGAGCACGGGCGGGAGCCAGTGGAGCGCTTCCTGGACGCCGTCCTGGCGATCCAGGAGCACATCGACCCGCACAGCGAGCGGGGACCCTGGGGACGGTCTGGGGCGCCGGCGGGCCAAGGAACGCCTACGCCCGGTACAGCGGCCTCAACTGGCCCTGTACGCACCCCCAGCACGCCCTACGATGACCTCTGGGCGCTCGACCAGATCGGCCAGCCTGCCCCCGAGGCCCCAACCCAGCCCAAACGGGAGCCAACCCGGGACCTCCTGCGTTTCCTGATGACCCACGCCCCCGACCTGGCCGACTGGCAGCGTGAGATCCTCTCCGCCCTCCGGGCTGAGATGCTCTACTTCCGGCCCCAGATGGAGACCAAGATCATGAACGAGGGCTGGGCCTCCCTCTGGCACGCCCGGATCATGCGGGCGCTCGATCTCTCCCCGGCCGAGTCGCTCGAGTTCGCCAAGATGCACGCCTCCGTCCTCGCCCCCTCCCCCTACCAGCTCAACCCTTACCACCTGGGTTACCACATGCTCCTGTCGATCGAGGAGCGCCACGGGATCGAGGCCTGCTTCGAGGTGCGGGAGTTGGAGACCGACGTCTCCTTCATTCGGAACTGGCTGACGAAGGAGCTCTGCGAGGAGCTTGACCTCTACCTCTTCGCCAAGCAGGGCGACTCCTGGCAGGTGACCGAGACCAGCTGGGAGGCGGTCCGGGACGGCATCGTCAAGCAGATCACCAACTGCGGCTTCCCCTACCTCTACGCCGAGGATGATGACTACCAGCGGCGGCGGGAACTCTACGTACGGCACGCCTACGAGGGTGTCGAACTGGACGCCCTCTACCTGCGCAAGACGCTGCCGCACCTGCATCATATTTGGGGGCGCCCCATCCACCTCGAGACGATCGAGGAGGGCCGGACTGTGGTCTACACCTGCACTGGCGAATCCGTTGAAAGGAACGCCAAGACATAACGAGGACCACCCAAAAGTCAGAACAGCTGACTTTTGGGTGGTCCAATTTAAATCCGGCTTGCGGCGCCAGCCGCAAGGCTTCCTTTCGTCGCGCTAGGGGCGCCTTCGATAGGCGCCCCGAGCGAACCGCTAACAGAGAGGAGGCACCAACCCACCACGCCGCACGGAGGGTTCCAGGGCGATCTCCGAGGACGTAGCGATCTCAGCTCCGCAGGAGATCGCCCTGGAAACCAGCACCCCCGACCGACCTTCACGGTCGGAAGATGCTACTAAGAGATGTTTACCGAGACCTGCGGGAGGAAGCGGGGTGCTGGGCGCCCGGAGTACGGCGCTGCGAACAAACGCGCGCCATCTCCGCAACCCTACTCCGGATCATCCTCCAAATGCGGTAGGTCGCCGGTCTTGAAGGTCTCCGCCAGGACGGCGTAGAGCTCCTTCGCCTCAGCGGCCCGCACCTGCTCGCGCACCTCGTTGATCTGGAACTTGAGCTGGCGCCGGCCGAAGTCGATCTCGACCACGTCGCCCACCTTGACCTCCGTGCCGGCCTTCGCTCGGCGCCCGTTGATCTGCACCCGTTCGCCGTCGCAGACCTCCTTGGCCAGCGTGCGGCGCTTGATGATGCGTGTCACCTTTAAGTACTTATCAATGCGCATTCCTGAACCCTCCTCGCCAAAAGAAAAGGCCGGACCCCGA
>DATGYC010000151.1:0-8368 GCA_035298385.1 Symbiobacteriaceae bacterium
ACCACCCCCACCCTAAACTAAGGAGTACGAAAAGCTTGCCTCGGGCAATTTATCTATGGACAATAGGATGGGAGCTAAGGTATTGTGTTGTTGGACAACCGAACAACACGACATCCGCCCCAGTCTTCTGAAGGAGGGCGCCATTCGTGACCGAACTGACCCCCATCGCCCGCGTGCAGATGGTGGATGCCGTCGTTGAACAGATTCGCCAGCAGATCGTGGAGGGAAAGCTAGGTCGTGGCAAGCGGGTTCCACCGGAGCTCGAACTGGCGGAACGCCTGAGCGTCTCCCGGAACACGGTTCGTGAGGCGATGCGGATCCTGGAGGCGGAGGGTTGGGTACAGCGCTCCAAGCGTGGCACGACTGTCATTGAGAAGGATGCCAACCTGCTGGCGGCGCCCCTGGCTAACCTAGCCCGCCTCGAAGGGATCGACGCCCACCAACTCTTTGAGGTCCGTCTGGTGATCGAGGCGGAGATGGCTGCCATGGCAGCGGCTCGGGCTACGGAGAGAGACCGGGCTCGTGTCAGCGAGGCGCTGGCTCACCTAGAGGCCGACCAGACCCAGGAAGGCTTCCTGAACGCCAACTTCGACTTCCACCGCGCGATCGCAATCGGCTCAGGGAACCAGGTCCTGATGGCGATTCTGGATGCGATCAAGACCCACCTGTTGACCGAACAGTTCGCTGGCCCCGCTGACGTTCAGACCCGAAAGGCCTCGAACGAAGGCCACCGCGAGATCGCCAAGGCGATCCTGACCGCCGATGTCGAGGGCGCCCGCCAGGCGATGCGCCAGCACCTGAAGGCGATCGAGGATCGTTACTAACCTGCACTTATACAGTCCCGTTCGAAATGAACAGGGCCCTCGGTATTCTAGATCGGGGGCATCCCTTTTTACCTTGCTGACTCCCTAAATTTCCTATAACTAGGAAACTTAGGTTTTTCTACACCAGCCAATTCGGTGCTACACACCGCTAGGAGGGACCCATTCGGTGCTTAAGACGATCATCAAGAAAGACTCCTACCAGGACTCCGTTTCGCTGATGCTCCTCTCCACGAAGGTGCAAAAGCTGGAGGGCGTCACCCGGGCCACCGTCATGATGGCGACCGAGGCGAACCATGCGATGTTCGCGGCTGCCGGTCTGCTGACCGATGAGGTCAAGGCCGCCTCGCCGAACGATATGGCGATCGTGATCGAGGCCGAGAGCGAGGAGATCTTCCAGTCCACCCTCGCCGAGGTCGAGAAGTTGCTCGCCGGTGGCGGGAAGAAGGGCGCCGCCTCGAACGAAGGCTTCGAGACCGTCCGCTCCTTCGAGGCTGCTGCCAAGGAGCTCGCTGGCGCCAACATCGCCATGATCTCCGTCCCCGGCGCCTTCGCCGCTGGCGAGGCCCGCAAGGCGCTCGACGCTGGCCTGCACGTCTTCATGTTCTCCGACAACGTCTCGCTTGCGGATGAGGTCGCGCTCAAGACGCTTGCGGTCGAGAAGGGCCTGCTGATGATGGGGCCGGACTGCGGCACCGCCGTCCTCGCTGGCGTGCCCCTCGGCTTCGCCAACGTGCTCCGCCGCGGCAAGATCGGCATCGTTGGTGCCTCGGGCACCGGCATCCAGGAGGTAGCCTGCCTGATCGACCGGACGGGCGAAGGCATCTCCCACGCCATCGGTACCGGTGGCCGTGACCTCTCGAAGGAGGTTCAGGGCCGGACCGCCCGCCTCGCCGTCCAGGCGCTGATCGCTGATGCGGCGACCGAGGTCCTGGTCGTCATCTCCAAGCCGCCCGCCAAGGAGGTGGAGGAGCTGCTCCTCGCCGACCTGCGCCAGGCTGGCAAGCCGGTCGTCGTTATGTTCCTCGGCTCCGAGCGGACTGGCACGGAAGGCAACATCACCTTCACCAACTCGCTGATCGGTGCGGCCGAGGCGGCAGTCGCTGTCGCCCGCGGTGAGCAGATCAAGCCGGCCACCTTCGCCCCGGCTCCGGCAGCCACGCCGACCGGCACGCTGGTGAAGGGCCTCTTCACCGGCGGCACCCTCGCTGGCGAGGCCGCCCAGATCCTGGCCGAGCTCCTGCCCGGTGAGGGCGGCGCTGACCACCACGAGGACGGCGTCTTCTTCCAGCGGGACGGCCATCAGATCATCGACTTCGGCGACGACGTCTACACCCGTGGCCGTGCCCACCCGATGATCGATCCCCGCACTCGCAACGAGGCGATCGTGAACGCCGCTCAGGATCCGACGACCGGCGTCATCCTGCTCGACGTCGTGATCGGCTACGGCGCCCACCCGGACCCGGCGACCGGCCTGGTCGAGACCCTCGCCTCTGTCGGCGAACTGAAGGTCCCGGTCATCGCCTCCGTCACCGGTACCGAGGGTGATCCGCAGAAGTTCGCCGCCCAGCGGACGATCCTCGAGTCCGCCGGCATCATCGTCGCCTCCTCGAACGCTGAGGCTGCGACCTGGGCCGCTCAGATCGTAGTGAAGTAAGAGGGGGTTGAACGAAGATGTCCGAAGCGATCAAGCAGCTACTCACCCAGGGCCCCAAGGGTGTCAACATCGGTCTCAAGTCCTTTGCGGAGACGCTCGTGCAGAATGGTGCCGCGACCATTCAGGTCGACTGGCGCCCGCCCGCCAAGGGCGACGCCAAGCTCGCCGCTGCGGTGGCCAAGCTCTGGAACGTCAACCTCAAGGGCGAGTACGCCTCGATCGATGAGGCGAACAAGGCCGTCGTGCAGAAGATGCTCGACGCCCAGCCGACCCTGATCGATGTCGTTCCCGCTGGCTCGGTGATCCCGGAGCTGACCGACAAGGTCCTCCTGCACGCCGGCCCGCCTATCACCTTTAATGAGATGACCGGTCCGGGCCAGGGCGCCTGCATCGGCGCCGTCGTCTTCGAGGGCTGGGCGAAGGACCACGCCGAGGCCGAGGAGATGCTCCGCAACAACGAGATCACCTTTATCCCCTGCCACGCCGTCAAGGCGGTCGGTCCGATGGGCGGCATCACCTCCAAGTCGATGCCGGTCCTCGTGGTCAAGAACGTGACCGAGGGGAACGTCGCCTATTGCCAGATGAACGAAGGCATCGGCAAGGTGATGCGCATGGGCGCCAACGGCCCCGAAGTGCTGAACCGCCTCGCATGGATGCGCGACACCCTCGGCCCGTGGCTCTCGAAGGCCCTGAAGGTGACCGAGAACGGCCTCAACCTGAAGGTGATCATGGGCCGGGCCGTCACCATGGGTGACGAGTTCCACCAGCGCAACATCGCTGGCTCGGCGATCTTCCTGCGGGAGATGGCCGGCTACCTCGCCCAGGTGGGCGCCCCCGCTGACGTCTTTAAGTTCCTGGCCGACACCGATCAGTTCTTCCTGAACTGCGCCATGGCCGCTTCGAAGGCCACCGCTGACGCCGCCGCCACCATCAAGGCTGGCACGATCGTCACGGCGATGTCCCGCAACGGCGTCAACTTCGGCATCAAGGTCTCCGGCTGCGGCGACGTCTGGTTCCAGGCGCCGGTCAACAAGCCCGAGGGCCTCTACTTCTCCGGCTACACCTCGGAGGACGGCAACCCCGACATCGGCGACTCGGCGATTACCGAGACGATCGGCCTTGGCGGCGTGATCATGGCCGCGGCCCCGGGCGTCATCCGCTTCGTCGGTGCCGGTGGCTTCACCGACGGCATCAAGATCACCGAGGAGCAGCAGGAGATCTGCATCGCGACCAACCCGCACCTGCAGATCCCGACGCTCGACTTCTCTGGCGGCCCCATCGGCATCGACGTGCGCAAGGTCGTCGAGACCGGCATCACTCCTATCATCAACACCGGCATCGCTCATAAGAAGGCGGGCGTCGGCCAGGTTGGCGCCGGTACCGTCCGGGCGCCGTACGGCTGCTTTGAGAAGGCGCTCTACGCCCTGACCGAAGTCTACGGGGTCTAAGTCGATGCAGGCAACGTGGATCGCTCGGCGGGTGGAGCGCTGGCTTAGCGAGATTCCCGCTGGGCGGATCCACAGCCGCTTCGACTCAGTCCTGAACCTCGCCTGGGGGGATCACCTGATCACCCTGGCCCTGCCAGAGGCAGGCAGACTCCCCGGCGGCATCCTCCTTGATCCGGCGACGGTGCAGCGCGGTGCGTGGCCGGGGATTCAAGGCGATCCCGTCTCCTGGGATTCGACCGCACAGGTGCTCCGCCTTCCCGGCGGTCTGGCAACCCTGGGTGGTGCGATCCGGGAGACGAGAGAGCCGGCACCCCTTGCCGCCATCGACGCTTCCCGAGTGATACAGAACGTGCAGACCCTTGTGCGCTTGGCCCAGTTGGGCGCCAAGGGCGAGCTCGTGCCGCTGCTGGGCGCGTTTGGTCTTAGGGGCTCAGGCGCTGGGGGCGCCCGGGCACTCACCCAGGTTTCAGGCACCTGGGCCGACCAAGGCGCCCCCGAGGGATCAGGCACCCTCGGCGCACCTGACCCAGCAGCGATCGCCGCCTGGCAGGAGCTTCAGCTTCTGACCAGGGCCCTAGCAGCGGGCGATGGCCCCGCCCTCGTGGCGGTGGCCCGCCCGATGCTCGGGCGAGGAGAGGGTCTCACCCCCGGGTGGGACGACCTGCTCCTTGGCCTCATCGCTACGATCTGGTTCGCTGGACCCGCCCTGCCTGACCGAATCCGCTGCGCCAGCCAGACCCTGGCAGACGCCCTCGCCGAAGCCGCCCCCACGCGCACCACGGCGATTAGCGCCAACTATCTACAACTCGCTGCGGATGGGGGCTGGAGCGAACGGCTCGCCGACGCCACCCTCGCCCTCCTGGGCGCCAGCGGCCCCGCTCTTGTCGCCCCCATACAGCGCCTCCTCGCCTTCGGCCACTCGTCCGGCCATGACACGGCCGTCGGTCTCGCCCTAGGCAGCGTCACCATCTTGCACCTATTGTCGGAGGGAAGTCCGCATGAAGAGCCCTAGCACCGTCGTTATCGCCCTCGGCGGCAACGCCATTCTCCAGTCCGCCCAGAAGGGCACCTATGCAGAGCAACTCGGCAACATCAGCGCCGCCTGTGCGGCGATCGTTGAGATCGTCAAGGCGGGGCACAAGGTTGTCCTTACCCACGGCAACGGCCCTCAGGTCGGCGCCGTCCTGATCCAGAACGAAGAGGCCGCCACCAAGGTCCCGGCAATGCCCCTCGATGCGTGTGGCGCCGAGACCCAGGGCATGCTAGGGTATATGTTCCAGCAGGAGCTGGGCAATGCCCTCCGGGCGGCCGGTCTAAATCGCCAGGTAGTCTCGATCGTGACGCAGACCGAGGTCAGCGCCTACGATCTGGCCTTCAAGAACCCGACCAAGCCCGTCGGCCCGTACTACCCGACGGAGGAGGCTCAGCTGCTCATGGCTGAGAAGGGCTGGCAGATGAAGGAGGACAAGGCCCGGGGTGGCTGGCGCCGCCTCGTCCCCTCGCCCTCCCCGATCGCCATCGTGGAGAAGGAGATCATCAAGAACCTCCTCGCCATCGATGCGATCGTCATCGCGGCCGGCGGCGGCGGCGCCCCTGTTGTGCAGGAGCGCGGTCAGTACCACGGTGTGGAGGCTGTCGTGGACAAGGACCTCTCTGGCTTCCGCATGGCGGCCGATATCGGGGCGGACGCCTTCATGATCCTGACCGACGTCGAGCGGGTCGCGATCAACTGGGGTAAGCCCGACCAGGTGAACCTTAGCGAGGTCTCCTACACCGAGATGCGGGCCCTGCAGACTGAGGGTCACTTCGCGGACGGCTCGATGGGTCCGAAGGTGGAGGCCTGCCTCCGCTTCGCTCAGACCGGCAAGGGACGCGCGATCATCGCTGCCCATGTGAAGGCCGTCGAGGCGCTCGCTGGGACCTCGGGCACCCAAATTCTCCCGCTTTAGTAGGACTTTGGTCCTATCCCGCACGAGAGGAAGAGGAGAACGCCTGCCCGGTGTCCAAAGCAAAGACGTTACTGTTTTCGTGATAAAAGATCGATAAATTAAAACAATAACAGCTCTGCCTGGACCCACGGCAGGGAGTGAACCTTTCACCTCCGGCCTTTGTATACCTATTTTCACATGAGAGAGGGCAAATCAATGTACGGTCTGTTGACCCTGCTCCCGCTCGTCCTGATCCTGTTCCTGCTCTTCCGGCAGTACAACATGATCGTGGCTGGTGTCGCGGGCGCCCTGTGTGCCGCTGCTGTCGCTTGGATCGGCTCCATGATGGATCCCGCCCTTCACACCATTGGCATTCCGGCCATGAACAAGTTCATGCTGGACGCCATCCCCGGCATGCTGTCGAACACGGTGCCGATCCTGAACTCCGCCGTCGCGACCGCTGTGTTCATCTCCGGCGGCTACGCTGCGGCCCTCGCCCTCGCCAAGCGCGGCGTTAAGGGCAAGGTTGAGTTCCTCGCCGTCTTCATCGTCCTGCTCCAGGGCCTGGCTACCTACATGTCCGGCATCGGTGGCGGCACGGCCATGGTCGTGGCCCCGCTTGCCTTCGCTGCCATCGGCGTCATCCCTGAGGTGATCGCGGCGATGTCGCTCGTCTCGGCGATCGGCTTCTCCACCTCGGCGGCCTCGCTGGAGTCCTCGATCGTGATCAAGTACGCCAAGATCACGCTCGACCAGCACGTCTCTTCCACCCGTCCGATCTTCTTCGCCTTCCTGGTGCTTGGTCTGATTCTGGCCTACTATGGCGCCAAGAAGCGCGGCGTCATCACCACGGGCGATGCCAACTCGGAGATCGAGTCCCTCTCCACCAAGGAGCTCTGGCTGCACACGATCCCGGCGATCTTCCTGCTCGTCGCGGTCGTCGCCGGCCCGTTCATCAACAAGTCGATCGGCTGGCCGATCATGGGTCCGCTGGTCTACTCGATGATCACCGTCCTCTTGATCGCCCTGTGCACCAAGTTCAAGCTGAACCAGGCCTTCAACGCCCTCGTTGACGGCGCCCAGTATATCACCAAGATGCTCTTCGCGGTCGGCATCTTCGTCGGCTTCATCAACATCATCGGTGAGGTCGGCACCTTCAAGACGATCGCCAACGTGGCTTCGGCCGCTCCGGCTGCCGTCGCCGTGCCGGTGGCCATCCTGGCTGGCTTTGCGATCGGCGTCCCCGCTGGCGCCTACGTCGGCTCGGTCCTCGCTCTGATCCTGCCGGTCTGCGTCGCTCTCGGCTTCACCCCGATCCAGCTCGCCCTGGTCCTGATGGGCGTCGCCCTCGGCTCGCAGATGTCCTTCGTCAACATCACGATGCAGGCGCTGTCCGCTGGCTTCAAGCGGCCGATCCTCGACATCGTTAAGGGCAACTCGAAGTGGATCCCGATCGGCCTGGCCATCGTGGTCATCCTCGGCTTCGTCCTCTAGTCCCTACAGATCTCCTAGTTAAATAAGCCGGCTGTGGGGGTGAGTGGGTCATCTCTCACAGCCGGACTCCTTCTGGAGGTGCGCTACCATGGATCTGATTCTGCGCAACGTATTGCTTCAGGATAACGAGCCCCTGGTTGACATCGGCGTCAAGGATGGCAAGATCGTGGCGATCGAGCCGAACCTGAACGCCAAGGCCGCGGAGGAGATCGACGGCGAGGGCCGGGTCGTCATCCCGGGTCTGGTCGAGTCCCATATTCACCTAGATAAGGCGCTGGTGGCGGACCGCAAGGCGAACCGCTCCGGTACCCTGTGGGAGGCGCTCTCGGTCACGGCCGAGTTGAAGCCGACCTTCACCAAGGAGGATATCTACGACCGGGCGAAGCGGGCACTGCTGATGGAGATCGCTGCCGGCACGACGCACCTGCGTGCGCACTCGGAGTTCGATCCGATCGGTGGTTTCGGCGGCTTTGAGGTCACCATGGCCCTGAAGCAGGAGTTCAAGCACGCGATCGACATCCAGGTCGTCGCCTTCCCGCAGGAGGGCATCATCAAGTCCCCGGGTACCGATAAGATGATGATCCAGGCGATGGAGGCCGGTGCCGACGTGGTCGGTGGCGTGCCGTACGTCGAGCCGGACCCGCGCAAGCATATCGACATCATCTTCGAGATCGCCAAGAAGTTCGACAAGGACCTGGATATCCACCAGGACTTCTTCGACAACTGGGAGAACACGACGCTGGAGTACCTCTGCGACAAGACGCTGGCGGAGGGCTACGTGGGCCGTGTCTCGGTGGGGCATCTGACGGCGCTGGGGGCTCTGACCCCGGAGCAGGCGAAGCCGATCATCGAGAAGATGGCACAGTGTGAGATGAACGTGATGCCGTTGCCGGCGACGGATCTGCACCTGGGCGGGCGGAAGGATCAGGGGAATGTGCGCCGTGCGCTCGCCCCGATTCGGGCTCTGCGCGATAGCGGTGTGAACGTCTGCATCGGTTCGAATAACATCCGGAACGCCTT
>DATGYC010000152.1:0-6387 GCA_035298385.1 Symbiobacteriaceae bacterium
GCTACCTCAATCCGGCCACCGTGGCGCTCGACCAGCTCCTTGGTGATCACCAGACCAAGGCCGACGCCGCCCACCTCCCGGGTATAGGCGTTGTCGATCCGGTAGAACCGGGTGAAGAGCCGCTCCAACCCCTCCGGCGGGATGCCGATCCCCGTATCCGCCACGGCGATCCGTACCCACTCCCCCGCTGTGTGAGCGGTGACCCGCACCCCGCCCTCCTTTGTATACTTGAGCGCATTCGAGATCAGGTTGTGCATCACCTGAACCAGGCGCCCCTCATCCCCGCGGATCAGCGGGAGCGGGGCGCCCTCTAGTGTGAGCGTCAACCCCTTCGCCCGGGCCTGCGGCTCCGCCGACCGGACCGTTCGGCGCAGGACCGCGTTCAGATCGACCGGCCCGACATGCAGGACGATCTTCCCCTGCTGCAACTTCTCGATCTCCAGCAGGTCGTTGATCAACCCGGACAGGTGCAGACTGTTCTCCCGGATCACCGAGAGGCACTCCTTCTGCTCGGCCGGCACCGGCCCCAAATCCTCCTCCAGCAGCAACTCCGCGTACCCCCGGATCGAGGTGAGCGGGGTCCGAAGCTCATGCGAGACCGTGGAGAGGAACTCTCCCTTCATCCGATCCACCGTCGCCTCGTGGCTGACATCCCGAATCACGTTCAGACGCCCGATCTTCACGCCAGACTCATCGGTCAGGGAGACCCAGTAAAAGTCCAGGACGCGCCCCGGCACCCCACTCAGTTCAAGCCGGGCAGAGAGCGGCGCCAGCGGGTCTGCCTTCGCCTTCGCTCCGAGCTCCATGAAGACGGGGTTCGCCTTGACGCGAGCGGTCACCGCCTCCTCGATCTCGGCGTAGCGCACGTCCGGTAGTGGGACCGGCACCTCGATGAGCTCGAAGTACCGCGGGTTGAACAGGATCGAGTCGTCGGAGCGAATCAGGAGGATTCCCTCGTTGATCGAGTCCAGGACATGGCGCAAGAGGTCTCGCTGGTGCTGCGCCGCGTAGAAGGAGAGGCGATTGGCCAGACTTGCGCCCGCTGTGCTCGTGAAGATCTCGAGCCAGCGCTGCTCCGCCACGCTGAACGGTCGGTCGGCGATCCGCCCCAGCACCATCACCCCCAGCGACCGTCCGTCAGCGATCGGCAGGTAGAGCTCATGGAGCACCGGTAGCTCGGTCGTGTAGACAGGCAGACGGAGGAGGCCCTCGGGGTAGGAGCAGGCGACCAGCTCACGCCGCTTGGCGGCCTCGACCATGAAGCCGGTGAGACGATCCAGGCAGGCCGCTGCCGCGGTCAGGGCGACCGAAGCGACGACGCGGGCGCCCCCACCCTCGTTCACCAGCAGCATCGCGCCCACCTGGGCCTCTCCCTTCTCCAGCATGTAGTCCAGCAGCGTCTGGCAGAGCGTCTCCACGCTGGGCTGCTCCTGCAAGAGCCGCTGCAGGCGGTTGAGCGAAGCGGCCTGATCGCGCTCCGCCTCCACCTCCGCCTGGATCTCGGCCATCTCCTGCTGCTGGTGGATCAAGAGCTCGTTCTGGGCGATCAGCTCCTCATGCTGTGCCTGCAGCTCCTCCTTCTGCTCCAGCAGGGCGGAGGCCATCGTGTTGAAGTGTCCAGCCAAGACGCCGAGTTCGGCTGCGCCTTCGTGCACGTCGATCCGCTCGATGCGCCCAAGCGCAACGCCCTGGGCGCCCTGCTGCAGAACCCGCACGCCACGGTTGATCTGGCGGCTCAGCTGCGCCAGAAGCCCCACCATCAGAAGCGTCGACAAGATCGTCAGCAGAACGATTCGCCGGCTACTGCGCTCGAGCAGGGCACGGGTCTTGGCAACCGTTGCCGTAGTCACCGCAGACTGGACCTCACGAATCTCCCTTAAGAGTGCCTGTGTCTCCAGCAGGTGAGCGTCACCGCCGACCCCTAGGGCCATCAGATCAAGCGGCGCGTCCTTGCTGTACGTCGTCACCTGCGGCAGGACGTACTCCGTATACCACTCGGCCATCAAGTGATCGAGCCGCTGTACCCGCAACAACTGCTCCGGGCTCTGGGCCAGCAAGATCTTCAGTTCCTTGATCCGATCCTGGCGCCGGACGAGGGCGCGATCGAGCCGCCTGCGGTACTCCTTCTCTCCGGAGAGCAGGTAGCTACGCAACTCAACCTTCGCCTCGAGCAGGTTCGTCTCCACCTCCGCCACCGATCGATTGATCGTGATCAACCGCTCCTGCGTCTGCAGCGCCGCCAAGGTGTTGATCATGGTGACGTGAGAGCACCCCCAGCAGACGAGCAGGGAGAGGACCGCCACCAGCAAGACCAGTCCGGTCTTCCACGCCAAGGGGAGCCGTACAAACCAGCGCACGTCGGGCCACCTCCCGCTCTGCTGGCTAGTATACCCAGGGCGCCCCCCCTGGCCCGAAGGACGACGGCGCCTCCCCCTGCCGAACAATCTGATCCGCAATCCGTAAAATGTTCGTTGCGCCGAGGTGGTCTCTGGGGTTACAATCCATTATGGCTCGCGCTCCACGACCTGGAATCAGCGAGAGGAAGTTCATACAGATGCCCTACGACCTGATCATCGTCGGTGCCGGTCCCGCCGGCATCTTTGCCGCCTACGAGATGACCCAGCTAAACCCCGCCGCCAAGGTCCTCCTCATCGATAAGGGGCACCCCATCCACAAGCGCTCCTGCCCGATCCTGGAGGAACAGATCGACAAGTGCCCCCCGCCCGGCCGCATGAAGGAGTTCGCCGGCTGCCTGCCCGCCTGCTCGATCACCGCCGGCTGGGGTGGCGCTGGCGCCTACTCCGACGGCAAGTTCAACCTGACCACGGAGTTCGGTGGCTGGATGCAGGATTACCTGGCGCCCTCCAAGGTGCTGGAGCTGATCGAGTACGTCGACCGGATCAACCTTGCCCACGGCGCCACCACCACGATCACCGACCCCACCACCCGCAAGGTGGCGGAGATTGAGCGCTCCGCAGCGGCGGCCGGACTGAAGCTCTTGAAGGCCCGGGTCCGCCATCTGGGGACCGAGGAGAATCTGAAGATCCTGACCGCCATCTTCCACACGCTGGAGGGGCGGATCGAGACCCGCTTCAAGACGATGGTCGAGGATCTGATCACTGAGTACAAGGATGGCCGCTGGGTCGTCAAGGGGGCCCGCCTCGCCAAGGGCGAGGAGCTCTTTGCTGACCGCGTCATCGTCGGTCCCGGCCGTGATGGCTCCGGCTGGCTCGCCGAGGTGCTCAAGGCGCGCAAGATCAAGATGATCAACAACCAGGTTGATATCGGCGTCCGGGTCGAGACCTCGAACGTCGTCATGCAGGAGATCAACGAGCACCTCTACGAGGCCAAGTTCATCTATAACTCCTCGGTCGGTACTCGAATCCGGACCTTCTGCTCCAACCCCTCCGGCCACGTCGTGGTCGAGAACCATACCGGCGTCATGACCGCCAACGGCCACGCCTACAAGGATCCGAAGCTGGGTTCGGCCAACACCAACTTTGCCCTGCTCGTCTCCCACTCCTTCACCGACCCGTTCGACAAGCCGAACGAGTACGCCAAGGAGATCAGCCGGCGGGCGAACGACCTCAGCAACGGCTCGGTGATCGTCCAGACCTATGGCGACATCTTGAAGGGGCGCCGCTCCACCGCGAAGCGCATCGCCGAGTCCTTCATCGAGCCGACCCTCAAGGAGGCCGTTCCGGGGGACCTCGGGCTCGTCCTGCCGTACACGACCATGCTCTCGCTGATCGAGATGATGGCTGCGCTGGACAAGGTGACCCCGGGCCTCGCCTCGGAGCACACCCTCTTCTATGGCGTCGAGGCGAAGTTCTACTCAGCCCGGCCCAAACTGACGACCGAGTTCGAGACCGAGATCAGCGGGCTCTACACGATCGGCGACGGCGCCGGCATCACCCGAGGCCTCGCCCAGGCCTCAGCAGCGGGCGTCCATGTGGCGCGGCACATCCACTCCCTGGCCCACTAGAGTCGAGCAGGAGCCGGGAACGTCCCGGCTCCTTTTCAATCCGCTGATTCGTGGCATACTAGCGACAGCTACGTCAGCGAGGAGCGGGTTGCCATGCGCGTCGCTTGGTATCATCGGAAGTGGTTCGTCGTCTTGATGCTCCTGATCTTCTCACCGATCGGTCTGATCCTCTTGTGGACCTCGCCGGTGACCAAGCCGAGCGGGCGGATCGTGTGGACGATCATCTGCCTCCTCTCCTACCTCTCCTGGTGGAGGTTGCGGTAATGGAGAAGGACCGCTCCTCTGAGGGGGCGGTCCTTTGCGCGTTGCAGATCCGAGCCGTGAGGGGAGGGTGATCCGATGGTGGCGTGGTTCAAGCGAATCCGGATCACTCTCTTGCTCCTCCTGGCGGCCTTCCTGGTCCAGCAGTACTTCTTCCCGCAACCCGGTGTGCGCGGGCCCTTTGGCGCTCGCAGCCTCCCCGTCGGTCCCGTGCTGGTGATCGCCCCACACAGTGATGATGAGTCGCTCGCCGCCGCGGGCCTGCTGCAACAGGCCGAAGCCGCTGGCCTGCAACCACAGGTCGTGCTGGTCACGGGTGGGGATGGATTTCCGATCGCCGCCCAGGCCCACTACCATCGCTCGCAGATCAGTAGCCAGGAGATGATCGCCTTCGGTCGCATTCGCCTCGCCGAGTCACAGACCGCCCTGCGGGCGCTGGGATTGCCCCCAGAGCGGCTCACCTTCCTCGGTTACGCCGATCGCTCCCTGGATCAACTCTGGCTCGACTGCTGGCGGGAGGAGCACGCCTGCCTCTCCCCTTTCACCAAGCTCCGGCACGTCCCGTACGCCGAGGCGCTGGAGCCGGGGGCGCCCCTGGCCGGCGAGCGCCTTCTGGCCCACCTGATCTCGCTACTGCGCAAGGCCCACCCCGCCGTCGTCGCCTATCCGCACCCGAACGAGTCCCACGTCGACCACTGGGGGCTCTCGAACTTCGTCGCCGCGGCCCTCGAGCATCTGCGGCGAACGGAGCCCGGCTGGCAGGCCCCTGCCGAGTGGCTCTACCTCGTCCACCGGGGGGACTGGCCTGCGCCCAAAGGGCTCAAGCCGCGGGCCTCGCTCACCCCACCGCGCACGCTGGTCGGCGAGATGACCGAGTGGACGCAGGTGCCGCTCGTTGAGAGCCAGGTGGCCCAGAAGCAGATGGCGGTCGAGGCCTACCACTCCCAGATGACGATCCTCCGCCGCTTCATGCACTCCTTCGTCCGGACCAATGAACTCTTCGGCCGGATCGGGCGGGCGGACCTGGCTGAACCAGGCCTGACCGAGCAGCACGGCTCGCCGGATCCAGGCGCCTGGGTGCAGACGACGGCGGACCCCCGACGAGACACCCTTGCCCGCACGCTTGAACCGGGCGCCGACCTGGTCAGCATCTGGGGCGCCATCGACCAGACGCAGTTATCCTTGGCGATCCACCTGGCGGCGCCGCTCTCCCGGCAGACGACGCTTCGCCTGCTTGTCCGGCCCTGGCAGGGCGGCTGGGATGACGTGGCTACGGTCGATCTGCGGGCATTTGGCGCCCCAACGGTGAAGCGTTGGCCGGGTGAGCCCATCCTGGGTCAGGTTGATGCCTACCTGACGGCGACGCAAGAGGGGGACTGGTGCCGGGCCCGCCTGAGCTTGGATCGCCTGGGCCGCCCAGGGGCGGTGATGCTGGCGGCGGAGACCTGGATTGGGGGCGCCCTGATCGATCGTACCGCCTGGCGGGTGGTCTCCCTGGATGGACGATAGAGCGGAACCGAAGGGGCCGTTCTGGATCGTCTTCGGATCGTTTTCAATTGCACCGAATCCTAATGAATCCTAATGAATCCTTATGAATCCTTATGAATCCTTATGAATCCTAATGAATCCTAATGAAATCCTCATGAATCCTGACGAAACATTGTCAGAGATTTGTCGGTTCCTTTGTGGATCTTGGACGAATCTTGCACAGTTCCTGGACGAATCCTTGGCGGTCTCTGAACGGTTTCTAGCGAATGCTTGGCAGATTCCCACGAACCATTCGCCATTATTTTTAATCCTTCCCAATCATTTCGATCGATTTTTGACCGAATCGAAACGTGGACGGTTTCTGGGAGGTTTTTGGGAGGTCTTTGGGAGGTTTCTGGGAGGTCTTTGGGAGGTTTCTGGGAGGTTTTTAACGGATTCCTGGAGGTTTTTCACGAATGGTGGCGGATTGATGCGAATCATACTAGGTGCCCACCGCTGTGACCGTGATGAGGAGGCCGTGACCTTCGATCAGGGCCTTCCCATGCTGGACGAGGTGCTCTTCATCCCGGTGCGGGCGATTGCGGCGGACGCAGCCCTCTACCTGCTGGCGGGGGCGTTGCCGATCCTGGTGGGTCTGGGTGGCTTCTCCCTGC
>DATGYC010000153.1:0-1643 GCA_035298385.1 Symbiobacteriaceae bacterium
TTGCCCGAGATGAACCGCTCCCAGGCGGCCATCGGATCGGCGCCCATGAAGCCAGCGTGGCCTCCGTCCGGATTGAAGGCGAAGGCGGCGCCGGCCATCCCCTCGGCCAACCGCTCGAGGAAGTCATGCTCGGCCGGTACCGTCTCATCCAGATCATCGACGAGCAGGTAGCGGTAGCGCCCCCGCAGGTGGTCCAGATAGGCCGGATGGTGGAGCAGAACCCCGGTGAATAGATGAAGCGAGAGGGAGTAGTCGAGCAGCCCCGCCCGCAGGCAGGTCTCTCGCAGGTTCTCCATCAGCCCATGGACATGGTCATAGAGGGGCGCCTTCTCCTTGGTGTCCGCTTGGGCGAGGCGACGGCTGATCTCCCCCGGCGAGAGGCCGGCGGAGGCACCGACGGTCGCCAGGTTGGAGGCGATCTGGATCGAGAGGCGGGCGGGCGAGGCGCGCAGGGCGGCGAACTCCCCGGCGAGCGGCTCGAGCAGGCCACGCATCAGGTGGTGGGCGATCTCAACGTTGAGGAACTCCGGCCGGACCCACGGGGTGAGTTCGGGGATGGCGTGCTGGACGGGCGCCCAGAAGAGTTGTAGCTCCCGCTGGATAAAGCCGAAGAAGGAGTGCGCCTCGATCGGGCCGTGGGACTCAAGCTGGAGCCCTCGGCGCCAACCGGAGGAGTGCTTAGCGCCCGCGGTCAGAACGAGGATCTGGTTAGTCTGGGCGCCGCCCCGCACCCACTCGTAGTAGCGGCGCATTAGGGCGGTCGTCTTGCCGGCGCCAGTGGCGCCAACGATGATGGTGGGGGACACGGCGACTCCCTCCTTTACTTCCTATATGATTGGCGTCGCGTGCGCCAAATCCTTGTCAGACCTTGGTTCCCGCAGTAGACTGAGTGCTATGAACAAGAACTTTGCAGGCTATGTTGTAACCGCCACCGGCTCCTCCCTCTTTGCTTTGATGTCCCTGCTCATGAAGATCGCCTACGGCAAGGGGATGACCGTCTGGGGCTACACCCTTATTGTCGCTCTGATCGGTACCGTTCTCCTCAGCGTCATGCAGTTTTTCCGGTCGGAGCCGCTCTTCCCGGGCGCCCTGCGCCCGCAGTGGCAGGCGGCGCTAGTCGCCATCATCGCCGGTGCGCTCGTCACCTTCGGGCTGAACCTGGCGCTGGCCAGCCTCTCGATCTCCCTGGCGATGGTCCTCTTCTTTACCTATCCGGCGATGACGGCAGCGATCGCCTGGCCCCTGCTCGGGCAGCGACCGACGGCTCGGCACCTGGTGGCGCTCGCCCTCTCCCTGGCGGGTGCGGCCCTGATCGTCAGCCGGGAGGGCGACTTCCGGGGCTCGATCGTCGGGATTCTGCTCGCCCTGATGGCAGCGGCGGGGCAGGCCTTCTGCCTCACCCTCGGTGAGCAGATTGGACCGGCACTGCCCTCCTACACCGTCCTCTGGGGGACGCGGGTGGGGGTGTTGCTGGGCTCGCTCCTGGTTGGGCTGGGTCCGGTGCGGGAGGTTGCGGGCCTGCCGGTCTCGCTGCTCCTCTTCTGCCTGGTCGCGACGGTGATCGGGAATATCGCCCCGTTCTTCTTCCTCTTTACGGGGATGCGGATGATCGGGGCGGCGCAGGCCTCCCTGGTGACGGTGGT
>DATGYC010000154.1:0-39811 GCA_035298385.1 Symbiobacteriaceae bacterium
GTGATGACGTCGACGCGGGGCGACTGGGTAGCGATGACGAGGTGCATGCCGCAGGCACGAGCCATCTGGGCGAGGCGGCAGATCGAGTCCTCGACGTCCGCCGGGGCGACCATCATCAGGTCGGCCAGCTCATCGATGAACATGACGATGAAGGCGAGCGGCTGCCGGGGGTGCTCTGGATCGGGGCCGGGATCCTCGAGGACCATCTGGTTGTACTGTTGGATGTTCCGGGCGCCCGTCGCCGCGAAGAGTTCGTAACGGTTCTCCATCTCCTTGACCATGCCCTTGAGGTAGCCGGCCGCCTTCTTGACGTCGGTCACGACTGGGGCGATCAGGTGCGGAATCCCGTTGTAGGTGGAGAGTTCGACCATCTTCGGGTCGATCATCATCATCTTGACCTCGTCCGGCCGAGCCTTGAAGAGGAGTGAGCAGATGATCGTGTTCATGGAGACCGACTTGCCGGAGCCGGTCGAACCGGCGATCAGCAAGTGGGGCATCTTGGCCAGGTCGCCCACGACTGGGTTGCCCGCGTTATCCTTGCCAAAGGCGACGGTCAGGCGGGAGCTAGCGTTCAGGAAGGCCGGGGTCTCCATCACCTCGCGCAGGGCGACGCCCATGCGCTCCTTGTTGGGGACCTCGATGCCCACGGCGGCCTTGCCGGGGATCGGCGCCTCAATGCGGATATCCTCCGCCGCCAGGGCGAGGGCGAGGTCGTCGGCCAGGGCGGTGAACTTATTGACCCGCACACCCTCGCCGGGCTGGAGTTCGTAGCGCGTGATCGAGGGGCCGGGGGAGATCTCTACCACCCGGGCCTCGACGCCGAAGGTCTTCAGCGTCCGCTCCAGGAGCTCGGCGCGGGTCAGGTGATCCTCTTTGCGATCCCCTGGCTTTGGCGGTTGGGGCTTGGCCAGCAGGGAGAGCGGCGGGAGCTGGTAGGCCGCCCCGAGTTCCTCAGGCGGCAGGGAGAGCTGGCCGCTCGGCATAACGACCGGGGCGGGCGGCGCGGTGGCGGACTCCTTGGGAGAGGCCTGCTCGGTGCGGGCGGTGGGCGCCTTGGCCACCTCCGGCTTGGGCGCCGGCCGGATCACGACCGGTTCGACCGCCATCTCCTCCGGCACCGGCGGCTGAACCGGGTCTGGCTCGCGGATGATGGGCGGCGCCGGGCGCTCCTCCGCCTGCACGGTCGGGGCGCTCTTCGCGGCCGGCGTGGGCGCCGGGGCTGATTCTGTAGGCGTAGCGGGCGTGCTCACCTTCCCGCGCAGGGCGGCGAAGAGGTTGCCAAAGGAGGAGGAACCCTCTGCCTTGGCCGGCGGGGCCGTTGGGACAACCTTCGGCTGCACCGCTGTCGCGTCAATGGTATTCAGCTCTTCGGTGGCCGCCTTCGAGCGGCGGATGGGAGCAGGCTCCTCGCGCTGTGGGGCCGCCGAATCGGGCTCTGGCTTGGTGGTGGCCAGCTTGTAGATGTCAGCAGCGGCGCCCTTGGCGCCCCGGGCGCCGTCTGTGAGCCGCTCCTTGCCCCAATTGACCACGCCGCCCAGGGTGATCCCCGTGTTCAGCACAAAGCCGACAAGGGCGGCCGTCACCAGGAGTACCCAGCGGCCCGCCTGACCTAGCAGCGTGGTCGTGCCTATGCCCATGGCAGCACCGATCAGACCGCCGCCATAGCCGTTCAGGGCGTTCTCCCAGTTGCCACCAGCCTCCAGGCTACCCTCCTGGACCAACTGGACCGCCAGGAGGAAGGCGAGGGCCATCAAAAGCAGGCCGGTCGCGCGCAGCGACCAGCGGACCGGGCGCCCGTGATGGCGCAGGTAGAGGATCAAAAGACCAAACCAGATCAGGAAGAACGAGGCCACCCAAGAGCCGATCGCGCCAACGAGCGCCTGCAGGCCTGTTCCCAGCATCTGCCCCAGGGCGCCGCCCCGGCTAGAGAGGGCCAGGAGGAACCAGACGCCGAGCGCCGCGACGAGAAGGCCAGCGATCTCCCCGACCAAGTCGCTCCGGCCTTCGCGGGCGGGGGCGCTTGGCCGTGGCTCCGGGCGGGGCGCCCGCTTTTTGTTACGTGAGGCCACAGTCGTCGCCTCCCTTGGACCGACTCATCATTGATCGAACCCCTTGGCCTCCTTGGCCTGGCAGGAGCGACAGAGCCCGTAGAACTTGACGGCATGCTCGGTGATCTGGAAGCCTGTCTTCTTCTGGATGGCCGCTTCCAGGGAGTAGAGCAGATCGTCTTCAAACTCCTCGATCTCGCCGCACTGCTGGCAGACGAGGACGTGGCGGAGCAACTTCTCCTCGTCCTTGACCTCATAGCGCGAGCGACCGTCGCCGAAATCGATCCGCTTCAGAACGTCGATCTCCTCCAGGAGGTCGAGCGTCCGGTAGACGGTGGCGATTCCCTGGTTGGGGTAGCTCTCCCGCAGACCCGAGTAGACGTCATCCGCGGAGAGGGGGCGCCCCCGGTTCAGGAGGAAGATGGAGATAATCGCCCAACGCTGGGGCGTCATCTTATGACCGCGCTCCAAAACGCGGGCATAGATGTCCTTTAAGAGTAACGGCAAGAGGGGTCCCTCCCTCGACCAATTTCGCACCTCGTTCTCTTCGCTACAGAAGCATCCAATCTCCTGCTTGTTTCCAGGCATGTCGCGGGAAGAAGCCCGCGCGGGTCATCTCCGAGGACGTTGCGAGTGCAGACCCGCAGGAGATGGCCCACGCGGACCCCAAAGGCGGCCGCTGTGGTCAGGCGAAGGGTTGCCCCGGTTGTAGGGCGGGGTCGAGGTAGTCGTAGGGGTTGGTGGAGAGGAGCCGCTCGACCGTTCCGTCTGGGCGGAGCATCACCAGGCGATCGCCCTGCCAGACGGCGGTCAGCGCCGGCGCCCCCTCCCCTGCCTGCATCACAAGCTCCAGCGGCATAACAGTCCAGAGGATTCCCGGTCCGACGTCCATGGACAGTCCTCCTACTGGAGGGTCGCCGTTTGGCCGGCGCCCTTCTTGGCAGCGATTAGCTCATGGAGCTTGGCGACGGCCTGGGCGAGTCCACCGACCTCATCGATCATGCCGAAGCGAACTGCGTCCTCCCCGACGACGATCGTCCCCACATCGCGGGCCAACTCCCCGGTGTTAAAGAGCAACTCCCGGAACTTCTCGGGCGAGATCTTGGAGTTCTGTACGACGAACCCGATGATGCGATCCTGCATCTTGTCCATATACTCGTAGGATTGAGGGACGCCGATCACCAGGCCGGTCAATCGGACGGGGTGGATCGTCATGGTCGCCGTCTGGGTGATGAAGGAGTAGGTGGTCGAGACCGCGATCGGTACGCCGATCGAGTGGCCACCACCCAGGACGATCGAGACGGTCGGCTTTGAGAGCGAGGCGACCAGTTCAGCGATCGCAAGGCCTGCCTCCACATCACCGCCGACCGTGTTCAGGACAAGCAGTAGCCCTTCGATCTGCGGGTTCTGCTCCACCGCGACTAGCTGGGGGATGATGTGCTCGTACTTGGTCGCCTTGTTCTGCGGTGGGAGGGCGAGGTGCCCCTCAACCTGGCCGATGATCGGCAAGCAGTGGATGTTTGGGGTCGTCTGGGGGATGCGGGGCGTACCGAGGGCCTCGATATTCTGCAGTTGGGGATTGGACTCGCCGCCCTGGGGCTCTGCGGGCGGATCATCCGTCTCGTGGGGTTCGACGGCGGGGCCGAGGTGCGGGTCTTCATCAGGGTGATAGTCACGTTCTAGCAAAGGTTGGGCCTCCTGGAAGCAGGAATGGAGGTAGTATGCACAAAGGGGGCGCCCCGAAATACGGGCGCCCCCCTCCCTATTGCTAGACCTCCATGATGATCGGCAGGATCATCGGACGCCGACGGGTCTTGTCGTACAGGTACTTGCCCAGGACATCCCGGACGCCCGACTTCAAGACCGCCCACTCCGTGGTGCCGCGCTCGAGCTGATCGTACAGGGCGTTCTTCACGCGCTCCTTCGCCTCTTCCAGGAGGCCCTCGGACTCCCGCACGTAGACGAAGCCGCGGGAGACGATATCCGGACCGCCCATGATGACGCCGGCCTCACGGTCCATGGCGACGACGACGATCAGGATGCCATCCTGCGAGAGCTGCTTGCGGTCACGCAGGACGATATTGCCCACGTCACCAACGCCAAGCCCGTCGACCAGAACCTGGCCCGAGGTCACCTTGCCGCCCAGCTGCGCCGTGTCACGGGTGAACTCAAAGACGGTGCCGTTCTCGCCGATCAGGATGTTCTCCGCCGGCACGCCGCACTGCTCAGCCAGCCGCTTGTGGTGCAGGAGCATCCGGTACTCGCCGTGGACGGGGACGAAGAACTTCGGCTTGGTCAGTTGGAGCATCAACTTCTGCTCCTCCTGCGAGCCGTGGCCCGAGACGTGGACGCCCGCCGACCGATCGTAGATCACCTCAGCGCCGCGGCGGTAGAGGTTGTTGATCGTGCGGCCGACCGACTTCTCGTTGCCCGGGATCGGCGTCGCCGCAATCAGGACGGTGTCGCCGGGCAGGATCTCGATCGACTTGTGATCGTTGACCGACATCCGGGTCAGGGCCGACATCGGCTCCCCCTGGGAACCGGTGGTCAGGATCACCTGCTGGTGCAGGGGGGTACGCTTCAACTCCTCGACGGTGACGATCGTCCCCTCCGGGCAGTTGAGGTAGCCAAGCTGCATCGCCACGTTGACGGTGTTCTCCATCGAGCGGCCAGCGACGGCCAGCTTCTTGCCGAGCTTGACGCAGGCGTCGATCGCCTGCTGCAGGCGGTGGACGTTCGAGGCGAAGGTCGCCATCAGGATGCGGCCCTTGGCGGCGCCAAAGATCCGGTCGATCGAGGCACCGACCGTCCGCTCGGACGGGGTGAAGCCCGGCCGCTCGGCGTTGGTCGAGTCAGAGAGCAGGCAGAGAATCCCCTGCTGGCCAAGCTCGGTCAGGCGGCGGTAGTCGGTCGGCTCGTTGTCAACCGGGGTCTGGTCGAACTTGAAGTCGCCGGTGTGCAGGAGCGTGCCGACCGGGGTGGTCAGGGCGATCGCAACGGCGTCCGGGATCGAGTGGTTGACCCGGATGAACTCGGCCATGAAGGTACCGACCCGCAGGCGCTCACCAGCCTTGACCGGGCGCGAGCCCGCCGGGAGGGGGATGCCCGCCTCGTTGAGCTTGCCCTCAATCATGCCCAGGGTCAGCCGGGTGGCGATGACGGGGATGGACAGGTGGCGGAGCAGGTAGGAGACACCGCCGATATGGTCCTCATGGCCGTGGGTGACCAGGAGGGCCTTCACCTTGTCCTTGTTCTCGATCAGGAACGAGTAATCAGGGATCACAATGTCGATCCCGAGCATCTCTTCATCCGGGAAGGAGAGACCAGCGTCAATGACGACGATCTCATTGCCATACTGAATGGCGGTGCAGTTCTTGCCGATCTCACCCAGGCCACCCAGGGGGATCACATACAGTTTTTCGCTCTTTTCACGGGTACGCACCAAGGAAACGTTTCACTCCTTTTCCGTAACAGCAAAGCACGCCCTAAACTGCCGCACAGGGCAGTAGGGCTACAGGAGGGGCGCCCAGAATTAAAGCCAGGTCATTGCCGTCGGCCGTTCTCGATCCCATCGCCCAGCCCACAACTGCCGTTCCGTGGTGCTGAGTCGTCCCCAAGGGAAGGACCGAGGGGCGCCGCCCCGCTTCCGCCGTTCGTTCACTACTCCTTACGATTATACCCAAGGGAAGCCTTGCATACAAGAGATTCGGAAAAAGTGGACAACCCGTGATAAAAACGCGGTCAGGGCGCCCCGTTGGGGGCGCCCTGGCCGCTACATATAGCCTATGGTCATGCGTGGCTAACCATAACTCAACTAGTTGGAACTAATAAGCGGAAGTCGTGGGCATCGAAGTCTGATCTTCCCCCACGATGATGATGCCAACAGCAGCAGAGGCAGGTAGTACAGCCATCGTAGCCAGAACCAGTGCAACAACGAGCTTCAGAACATGCTTACGCAACAGATTCACCACCTTTCATTGTGCACTTACTTACTCATTTGGATAAAGTGCGAGACAAGAGTCGGATCAAATACAGAGCCAGCCAGTGTCTCCAACCGCTCAAGCGCCCTGTCATGCCCTAGGAGTGGCCTGTCGCCAACGCCGAAAGTCCACACATCGTAACTATTGACCACAGATATGATTCTTGCAAAGAGCGGAATCTCCTCCTTTGCAAGTCGATCCGGAAATCCTTTTCCATCCCACTGCTCGTGATGGTACCGAATACCGGCCAATCCATCAGCTGACATGCCGTACGCACGCACCATCTCTTCACCCAAAACAGGATGAAGCGAGACCCGACGCTCCTCCACCTGGGTCAGCGCCCCTTGCCGGCGTAACAGATCAACGTCGATCGCTGACTTCCCTACATCATGAAGTCGAGCAGCGTGGGCCAGTGTTCGAATCTGAGCCTCACTCAGGCCACATCGTTTGCCTAGATTAATGGCCAGGAGGGAGACACGATCGGCGTGGCCGCGTAGGGTCGGTTCAACCGATTCGAGATCATCGGTCAGGTCGAGTAACGCGGTCAGGAAGTCCAGTTGGTACATCTCTTCGCGCAAGTCAGCACGGGCCGGGCGGACCGGTGCGCGCAAGAGTAGACCGATCGCCTCGTTGGTACGCAACCATCGACTGCGCATACCAATCTGGCTGAAGTAGGCGGCAGCGCGATTGAAGTACTTCAAAGCCAGATTGCGGTGACCATACTTAACGAAGATCTGACCAAAACTAAAGGAGATGTTGCCAATCTCACCCTTGTCTGGCGTTGTTGACGACTCAAAGACTCGGTGCAGGGCGTTGCGCCCCACGTGCACGGCCCGCTCATCTTGGCCGAGTTCGAAATAAACCCGTGACAGCGCCGCCTCTGCTGCGGTGGCGGAAGAAGGATCGCTCACCGCAAGTACCGGAATAGCCTCCAAGAAAGAGCGCTCGGCCTCAACCCGTAGACCAAGTTCCATCTGCGCAATCCCCAAATTCACACTAGCCATGGCCACCCAATGGGCATTGTCAGCCGCCTGGGCATATGTGTAGGCGGCCTGGGAAGCCTCTAGCATTGACTCCCAAGCTTCGCCAATTTCATACAGTCCGCCCTGATTAATGAGGAAGGCTACCCGTGTCTGCGGGTCCGCGAAGTCGAGCAGTGGTCTTACAGCATTCACCAAGGCGCGGCCGTCCTCAAGTTGTTCAACACGGCAATAGGTTCGAACGAGGTTGGTCCAAACCCAGAAATGCACCCGACTCGGCTCGCCCGGTAATTGCTGTAGAAGTTCGCTGGCCTGTATGAACGGCACGAGTGCATCGACATCGCGGTTCTGATGCACCAGACTTCCGCCACGAATATTTAACACTCGCACCTGACCGATTAGGTCTCCTAGATTGGCGAACTCAGCCATCAAATGATCCAGGACCTGGTCAGCGGCAGCGTAGAATCCGTGCTGCATGAGCCGAATTGACTTGTTCAACTGAGCCGTCAGTTCTGGCAACACGGTTGGCTCCCCCTTTCGTCAGACCAGTACTGATTCTTGTCCGTTGCACGTCCACAACAGAGGGACCTGTACATCCAATCTATACTAAGATTGTATCACATTTGGCACATGTTTCCACAAGCCATATTCCAAAGAAAGGAGCCGATTTGGGCAGGTTTCTCTGCCTAATCGACTCCTTCTTACATCTATCGCCCGTTTCCTATCGCTCCAGCAAGCCTACTTCAACCAGGGCGCCCCGTAGCGCCTCCTCCTCCGCCGGAGAAGCGGAGAGCAGCGGCAACCGGAGCGGCCCCACGTCCCAGCCGGTCAAACGGAGAGCCGCCTTGACCCCGATCGGGTTCGTAGTCGCAAAGAGCGCCTTCAGGAGCGGGAGTAGTGCCAGGTGAGTCTGGGCCGCCCCGGTCACGTCGCCGGCCTTGAACTGCCGGATCAGCGTCTGGAACTTCGGGCCTACCAGGTGGGCGGCGACCGAGATGATGCCGTAGGCGCCGAGCGAGAGGAAGGGCAGGAGCATGCCGTCATCACCGGACCAGACGGTGAAATCGTCCGGGGCGCCCCGGAGGATCTCCCCGAGCTGACCCAGGTCCGCACACTCCTTGATGCCCACAATGTTCGGATGCGCTGCCAGGCGGAGCGTGGTGGGCGCCGCCAGGTTGACCGCCGTCCGGGACGGGACGTTGTAAAGGATGCACGGGCTCTTGACCGCCTCAGCGACCGCCCAGTAGTGCTGGTAGAGCGCCTCCTGCGGCGGACGGCTGTAGTAGGGCGTCACCAGCAGGAGCCCATGGACGCCCACCTGCTCAGCCTCTCGGCTGAGATGGATCGTCTCAGCGGTGTCGTAGGAACCGGTCCCGGCGATCACGGAGGCTCGGTCCCCGACCGCCTCTAGGACGACCTGGAAGAGCTTCAACTTCTCGGCTGGGGATAGGGTGGGCGACTCACCGGTCGTACCGGCGACGACGAGGCCGTCCGAACCGTTAGCGACCAGATGAGAGGCGAGGGCCGCAGCTTTCGCCCAGTCCACCGTGTGGTCAGCGTTAAGTGGCGTCACCATAGCAGTAAGGACTGGACCGAAGTGCGGAGACGGGGTCATGCGGATCGCCTCTCTTTCAGGCAGTGATGTGGATCAGCGGAGCGTAAAGGCTGCATGGAGAGCCTGGGCAGCGACCTTTAGATCCTTCGCCTCGACCAGGCATGAGATCGTGACATGAGAGTCTACGGTCTGCAGGATGAGAACTCCTGCACGGGCGAGCGCCTCGGCGACGATGGCCATCACCCCGGGGCGCCCCCGCATCCCGGAGCCGACGACGGAGACCTTGGCCACATCGCCCCGCAGGGCGACCTCCAGGCCAAGTTCGCACAGGATGGCGCGGGCTCGCTCGGCCTTGCGCTCCTCGACACAGAAGCGGCACAGGCCCGGGCTCAGGTTGATCAGATCGACCGAGACGCCGACGTCTGCCAGGGCGCGGAACGCCTTGACGAAGCCCTCCTCCGCCCCGGTAAGGGCAACCTGGCAGAGCCCGGTGACATGGGTGACACCGGTGACGGGCTGGGGGGTGCCGACCTGGTCCCAGGCGCCCGGCGCCAGAGCAGAAGATGTAATCAGTGTTCCCGGCGAGGGGTCAAAGGTTGAACGGATGCGCAGGGGGACGAGGTGCTGCATGGCGATCTCGACCGCCCGCGGATGGACCACCTTCGCACCATAATGGGCCATCTGGGCGATCTCATCGTAGGTTGTGACCGACAGGGTGCGCGCATCCGGGACGAGACGAGGATCCGCCGTCTTGACGCCGTCGACGTCCGTGTAGATCTCGACGACCTCGGCCTGGAGCGCTCCGCCGAGGGCGGAGGCAGTCGTGTCTGAGCCACCACGGCCCAAGGTTGTCGTCTGCCCCTTGCCGGTGGTGCCCTGAAAGCCCGCCACGACGGGGATCAAGCCCCGGCGGAGCAGGTTGAGCAGCGGCTCTGGGTCAACGTTCAGGATATGGGCGGAACCGAATGAGTCATCCGTCCGGATGCCGGCCTGCCCGCCCGTGAGCGCGGTGGCTGGCAGGGAGCGGGCCTGGAGGGTCGCAGTCATGACGACGCTGGAGATCAACTCCCCGCAACTCATCAGCAGATCGAGTTCACGGGGGGCCAGGTCGGGCGAGAGGGCGGTGGCCAGTTGGATCAGCGTGTCAGTGGCGTAGGGGTCGCCCGCTCGGCCCATGGCCGAGACGACGACGACCGGGGAGGCCCCGGCCTCTACGGCTTCGGTGATCCGATCGGCGACGTGGCGCCGACCATCTGCCGTGGCGACTGAGGTGCCGCCGAACTTCTGCACGATGATCCGCATGGGAGGGATCTCCTTATTGGGTTCGTCTACAGCAGCGCCTCGGCGATCTGGACGGCGTTCAGGGCGGCGCCCTTGCGCAGGTTGTCACTGACCACCCAGAGCCAGAGGCCATTGGGATTCGAGATGTCGGTCCGGATGCGACCGACCAGGGTCTCATCCTGCCCGGCGACATCGATCGCCGTCGGGAAGATGAAGTTCAGGGGATCGTCGACGACCCTGACGCCAGGGAAGGCATCGATCGCCGTTCGAGCGGCCTCGGGGGTGATCGGGGATTCGGTCTCGACCAGAACCGACTCCGAGTGACCCACCAAGACCGGGACGCGGGTACAGGTCATCGTGGCCTGCAGTTCCGGCAGGCCCATGATCTTGCGGGTCTCATGGAGCAGCTTGAGCTCCTCGGTGGAGTAGCCACTCTCCGTAAAGGACTCGGCGTAGGGCAGGACGTTGAGGGCGATCTGGCGCTTGTAGATCTGGTGCGGGAGTTCGCCCGTCTGGCCCTCGGACCAGGCGTGTAGCTGCGCCTCCAACTCCTCCACCGCCTCCTTGCCGGTGCCCGAGACGGCCTGCATGGTCGTGACGACGATCCGCTTCAGCGGGGAGAGCTGGTGGAGCGGCAGGAGGGCCATCACCAGGCCGATCGTCGTGCAGTTCGGCGAGGCGATGATCCCCTTGTGCTCCTTCAGGGCGTGTCCGTTAATCTCTGGCACGACCAGCGGCACGTTCGGGTCCATGCGCCAGGTGGAGGACTTGTCGATGACGACCGCACCGGCCTTGACAGCGGCTGGGGCTAGCTCCTTTGACAGGGCGCCCGTGGCAGCGAAGAAGACGATATCGATCCCCTCAAAGGCCTCCGGGGTGGCCTCTTCGACCTTGACCGGCTGGCCCTTGAAGGTGATGAACGTCCCGGCCGAGCGGGCGGAGGCGAGCGGCTTCAACTGAGCGATCGGAAAGTTGCGGGACTCGAGGAGGGCAAGGAGCTCCTGACCTACGGCGCCCGTGGCGCCAACGATGGCGATCTTCTTCATGGGGACTGCATCTCCTTTTCGTATGGCGGTCAGTCTCGCACTAGAATCAGGCGGGGCCAAGAAGCAACGGCTGGACCTGGCGTCCTTCCATCGCCTCTAGGAGGGCCGGGAGCAGGTACTGCTCCACGTCAGCATCGACAGAGGTCGGCTTGCCGGCCGGGTTATCCTGCCGGAAGGGGACGAAGTAGAGGTTGCGGGCGCCCAAGAGCGCCCCCAAGTTGCGGGCGTTCATGCCGAGGGCATCATTGGTCGTGATCGCCAGCACGACCGGCCGGTGGTTGCGCATCTGGGCCTTGGCAGCCATGCAGACCGGGGTGTCGTTGATGGCGTTAGCCAGCTTCGCCAGGGTGTTGCCGGTACAGGGCATTACCAGGAGAGCGTCCAGCTTCACCTTCGGGCCGAACGGTTCGACCTCCGGGATGGTCATGAGCGGGCGGCGCCCGGTGATCCGCTCGATCTGGGTGATCCAATCGTCCGGCGAGCCAAACCGGGTCTCGGTCGTCCGGATGCTGCTGGAGATGATTGGAATCAGTTCGGCCCCTTCGTCAGCCATGACCTGAAGCTGACCCATCGCCCGCTGCAGGTTGCAATGGGAGGCGCTCATCGCCACCCCGATTCGCTTACCGTGGAGCTGTCCGCTCATATCCCCGCCCCCTCTGTGCTCTGCAGCGCGAAACGGCGGGTGATCATGTCGGCGATGATGCGACCGGCGGTGACCGGGGCGACGATTCCGGGCAGGCCAGGGGCGAGCTTTGCCGTCCGACCCAGCCGGGCGGCCGCCTCAAAGTCGGTCCCGCCGGGGGCGGAGGCGACGTCAATGACCACGCCGTGCGTCGGCAGGCTCTCGATGACCTGGGCCGTCACGACAGGGGCTGGCACGGTATTAAAGATGAAGTCTACCGTTTTGGCGCCTTCGGCTAGGTCTTCTAGGGGTAAGTACCGGTAGCCCGAGGCCCAGATGCGGGCCAGGTCAGACTCCTTGCGGGCCGCAACGACGACCTCCGTGAAGAGCCCCCGCAGGAGCAGAGCGATCGAGCGCCCCGTCCGACCGAAGCCTAAGACGATCGCCCGAGAGCCGAAGAGGGTCAGTGGGCTGGCCTCCATCGCCATCTGGATGGCTCCCTCCGCGGAGGGGATGGAGTTCCAGATCGCAAACTCGTCGGACTCACGATACTCGATGCAGGGGATAGCGGCCTCCGCACAGAGGCTGCGAATGGCCGGGTTGCCGATACCGGTAAAGAGCAGGGCGCCCTGGCTCACACCTGCCAGCGCCGCCCGATCGAGGATCGGGTTGGGGGCGCCCTCCACCGTGAAGACCTTGCCCTCCGTGGTGGAGCCCTGCACCGGCAGGACGACCACCTCGGCGCCCTGGAGTGCCTCCCGAGCGGTTGCTGCGACCTCGGCGCCATCCATCACCTCGGGGGGCGCCCCGGTCACCCGGACAGAGGCGCCAGAGGCCAAGAACTGACGCACGACCTCGGCCATACGGCGGTCGCCGCCTAGTACGGCGATTCGCCTTCCGAAGAGACTCATTGCCTGATCCCCCAATCCTTCCAAACCTCACCCCATAGTATGGAGACGGTTTGGCTGGGGTGCCGCCATTGCTGGCGGCTGCCGTGTCGGGGGAGCTAGTCCGGGTAGGCGATCTCCTCGAGGTCCATCGCTACCTGTTTGGTCCGAAGGACCCATCTGGCAGCCAGAAGTACCCCTGGGGTGTAGGCGGCTCGGCTTGGGGCGTCGTGGCGGATGGTCAGGACTTGGCCAGGGCCGCCGAAGAGCACCTCTTGGTGGGCGACTAGGCCAGGTAGCCGGATCGAGTGGACGGGGACGGGCGGGGCGGTCAGGTCGCCGGCGGCACGCTGGAGGCGTTCCTGCGTGCGCAGGGCTGTGCCAGAGGGGGCGTCCAACTTCGTGTGGTGGTGATACTCGATCACCTCCACGTGGGGGAAGAAGCGCCTGGCCTCCTCGGCCCAGCGGATCATCAGCATCACCCCGACGGCGAAGTTGGGCAGGAAGGCCCCGCCGATGCCGGAGGAGCGGCAGAGGTCGGTCAGGGTCTTCAGGCCATCACCCAGGCCGGTCGTGCCGACCACCGGGGCGATGCCGGCCTTGATCAGGGGCGGCAGGAGTTGTAGGGCCGCCTCTGCCACCGTGAAATCGATCACCACGTCCGCCTTGATGCCTGCGGTCAAGAAGGCCTCGGCAGTCGGGAAGGTCGGGATCCCGCGGGCGCCCGACAGCCCGAGCAGTTCGCCCAGGTCTCGCCCTGCCCCGGTTCTGCTGATGCCCGCCACCAACTGAAACTCGCGCTCAGCAAGGAGTCCGGTGCAGAGCTCCCGGCTCACCTTGCCCGTAGGACCAGTGAGGAGAATGCGAATGGGTGCCATGACTGGCTCCTTTCTAATACAAGAAAGCGGTTGGGCAATAGTATCTGCCCAAACCGCTTCTTTCTCTTATGAGGTTGCTTGTCCTTAGGAGAATCGCTCCTGCAGCGCAACGTGCACCGTGATCTCCCCATGGACCGTGATCAGGGGGATCACTAGGCGCTTGATCGAGAGCGTCGAGATCGAAGTCCCGCGCCCGACCACCACAGAGGGCGGTGCGATCTTGCAGCCAAAACCGACCCGCTCCAGTTCCCCGGAGGCCAGACCGGTCACCACGTTACCCAACTCTGCAACAGCGCTCTCAGCCATGGCGTCAAAGACGGCGATCTGCTCCCCGTACATGCCCGAGACCAGGCCCTTGGCCGTCTTCTCGGACATCCCGTAGAGAACTAGCCCCTGCGCCCGGCCAACCACGCCGATCAGGACAGTTACCTCATCAGAGACCAGCGGCGAATCCTCCAGGCTAACGTTGCCTTTCGTGACCTCCGATTTAGTCTCTTTCTCGAGGACCTGAAAGGCAGCGGTTACGAACGGGTTGACAAATTCGGCTTTCACTTCTTCTACCCATCCCTTCCGGTTAACAGCTCGCCTCGACCAGAAGCGTTCAACAACACGTGCATAAATTCCTTTTTTATCTCGATTTACGATAGAAAAAAGGGGAAATAGATTCGAACCCAAACTCCCGTGCACGCAGGAGCGACTCGGTGCCGCCGACAAAGAGCAGCCCGCCTGGGCGAAGGGACCGGTGGAACTTCCGGTAGAGCTCATCCTTGACCGCCTCGGTGAAGTAGATCACGACGTTGCGGCAAAGAATCATGTCCTGGTCGGTGGGAAAGGGATCGGCCAGCAGGTTCTGCCGGTTAAAGGCGATCTTCGCCTTCAACTCGGGCCGAACCGTAAAGAGACCATCCCGTTCCGTCATGTACCGGGCCCGGCGAGCCGGCGAGACGTTCCGCAAGTCCTTTTCGTTGTAGATCCCTGCACGGGCGGCTTTGAGGATCTCTTCATCCAAGTCGGTGGCCAGGATCTGAGCCGATCCGTGTGGATCGATCTCATCCAGGAGCATGGCGAGGGAGTAGGGCTCGGAGCCGTTGGAGCAGCCTGCGCTCCAGAGTTTCAGGCGTGGGCTCTCCCGCCGGAGCATCGGCAGGATGTCGGCCTTGAGCTCCTCCCATTTCTCCGGATTCCGGAGCCATTCGGAGACGTTGATCGTCAGGAAGTCCTGGAACTCCTTCAGCTTGACCGGGTCGCGTGCGAGCAACCGGGCGTAGGCGGAGAGGTCCGTCAGGCCGACCCGTCGCATGATCGTCTGGAGCCGTCGCTCCATCTGTGTGCCCTTGTAGCAGTCCAGGTCGATCCCCGTCTTTGTGAAGAGGGTCGAGCGAAACTCATCATACCCGAGGAGATTCATCCGTTCTTGACACCCTCCCGTACCAGCCGAATGACGGCATCGGGGATCTCGTGCACGGGCAGGACCTGATCGGCCAAGCCTAGTTCGATCACAACCTTGGGCATGCCGTAGACGATGCAGGTCGAGGCGTCCTCGGCGATGGTGCGGGCGCCCCGTCGCTTCATCTGCCCCATCCCCTTCGCCCCGTCATAGCCCATGCCGGTCAGGATGACACCGATCAATCGCTCCCCATAAAGCGGGGCAAGGGAGTCGAAGAGTCTATCGACAGCCGGCCGCACGCCGTGCTGGGGTGGCTCCTGGTTGAGCTGAATCCGCCCATCCGCCCCGACGATCATGTGGAAGCCGCCTGGCGCGACGAGCACCTGGCCCGCCCGCAGGGGATCCCCCTCCTCCGCCTCCTTCACCCGCACGGCTGAGATCTCATTGAGCCGGTTGGCGAGCGACTTCGTGAAGCCTGGCGGCATGTGCTGCACGACCAAGTAGGCAGCCGGGAGGTCCGCCGGCAGGCGCGGAATGATCTGGTGCAGGGCGCCCGGACCGCCCGTCGAACAGCCGATCGCCACGATCCGCTGGAGCGGAAGCTCAGCCTGCGCAGCGGAGACGGTTGCGAACGGGGGGAGTCGCCCGATCTCCCGCCGGAGCGGCGGCAGCTCGGCCAGAACCCGACGATAGCGCGGGGTTGCCCCCGCTGCCCCCTTCACCTTGGCGATCAGTTCGTCGCGCGTCACGTGCATGTTCAGCGAGATCGAGCCGGAGGGCTTGGCCACGAAGTCGACGGCGCCCAAGGTCAGCGCCTTGATCGTCGCTTCGGCCCCCTCCTGGGTATGCGAAGAGACCATGACGACCGGCGTCGGTCGGGCCGACATCAGTTCGCGCAGGGCGCCAAAGCCATCCAAGCGAGGCATCTCGATATCCATGGTGACGACGTCCGGCTGAAGCGCCAGAGCCTGCCGCACGCCGTCCTGCCCATCCCGGGCGGTGCCGACGACCTGGATCAGCGGGTCAGACTCCAGGAGTTCCCGGAGCACCTTCCGCATGAAGGCGGAGTCGTCGACGACAAGCACGCGCACAGTTCTAGCCATCTCGTTCCTACCCAATGACCTTCCGGACGGTCGCGAGGATCTTGTCGGGCTCGAAGGGCTTCACGACGAAGTCCTTGGCGCCAGCCTTGATCGCCTCAATCACCATCGTCTGCTGCCCAAGCGCCGAGACCATGATCACCTTCGCGCTCGGGTCGAAGGCACGGATCTCACGGGTGGCCGTGATGCCATCCATCACCGGCATAGTGATGTCCATCAGGACGAGGTCCGGCTGGTAGGTCTGGTACTTGGCGATGGCCTCCTGGCCGTTCTCCGCCTCGCCGACCTCGTAACCGTTCTCGGTCAGGAGCTTGGCGCAGCGCATCCGCATGAAAGCGGCGTCGTCAACGAGAAGAATCTTGGGCAACGTGGTTCCCTCCCACAAAGATTTATAAACAGCTACAGCTCCTGCTCGCCTCGTCCCGCCGTTGAGACGACCAAGCGGCCAGTACCAACGTGCAGGGTCAGGGTTCGGCCCCAGGTCCCCGCCACATCCTCAGCGGTCAGCCGCATGTCGTGGCGCCGAAGGACCTCACGGACCGCCTCAATGTTGCGGGCGCCAATGTCCAGGCGGCTACCCGCCCCGACGACGTTGAGCATCCGGGCGCCCCCAGCGATGCGGGCTACGGTGGTCGTCCGACTCGCCCCCATCCCTGCCATCAGCTCCAGCGCAGCCGGGAGGGCGGTGTCCGCCCATTTAGCTGGCTGAACCACAGGCCCACGACTAAGGGCGCTGTCGGGCAGGACGATGTGGGCCATCGCCCCCACGCGGCTGCGTAGGTCCCAAAGAGCCAATCCGATGCAGGACCCCAGGCCGTAGCAGACGAGTTGGGCCTCGGGATCTCGGCTGCCCTTTAACTCACCCAAGCCCACAGCCATTGGTTCGTTCATAGGAGAGCTTCCAAAGCGGCCAGCAGTTTAGCCATCGAGTCCTGGTTCGGCATCAACAGGAAGTGGCCTGGTACCAGGCCGTTGAATCCCGTCTCCACCA
Source organism: Symbiobacteriaceae bacterium (assembly GCA_035298385.1). GTDB lineage: Bacteria > Bacillota > Sulfobacillia > Symbiobacteriales > Symbiobacteriaceae > DATGYC01. Next base: position 16,756 of record DATGYC010000154.1, read on the forward strand.
TCAACACCTCGTCCCCATTCATGTAAAGGTCCGTGACGACCGACTCCAAGATGGCGCCGGCCATATCGATGACGACCGCCGGAGTCGTAGGTACAACCCGTAACCCCGTCCGGTCTGAAATCGCATTCAAGAAAGAGGAGCCGCAGATGTTCCCGGTCTCGGCCAACGCCGAGAGGGCTAGGTCATCCAGTCCGGGCGTCGTGCCTAACGACTGCCCCATCAGCAGATCGACGGTCCGGCAGGCGCCCTCCTCCGTGAAGAGGAGCATGAGGTGCCCGTCCAGATCGCCCTCAATCCCTAGGTAGACGGCGACGACCACCGAGTCCGGCACGCCGGCAATGCGGGGCATCGCGCTTAATTGAACCCAGGTTAGTTGCGGCGAGTTGAGCTGGATCTGCCCCGTCGTTAAGCTGGAGATCGCCCGTGAGGCATCAGCGAGCCCTTGCTCCACCATCTGTTGGAGGGTGGAATACTCTCGATCGCTCAGTTCCATGAAGGCGCCCCCTTTAGGCCTCGCGCAGCCCGCTCTTCCCCCACTCCGACTGCACCGTGTTGATGAGGGAGGAGATGTCCAGGATGATGGCGACATCGCCATCGCCCATGATCGTGGCGCCCGAGACGCCGGGGACGTCCCCAATAAACTGCCCGAGCGGCTTGATCACCACGTCGCCCTCGCCAATCAAGTTGTCGACCACGATGCCGTAGTGACGGTTCATGACGGTGACGATCACGATAAAGAGCTCTTCAGGGAGGGTCCAGCCCGGCTCCCGCTCCAGGAGGAAGGCGTCCATCAGGTGGATGAGCGGAATCACCTCACCACGCTTGATGATCACCTGGCGCCCACGCACCGTCTGGATGGAGTCAGAGGGGATGCGATCGGTCTCGACGACCGCGCCGAGCGGCAGGCAGTAGGTGGTCTCAGCCACCTGAACCTGCAGGGAGCGGATGATCGCCAGCGTGAGCGGCAACTTGATCCGGAACTCGGTCCCCTGCCCCAAAGCGGAGAAGACCTCGACCGAGCCGTTCAGCCGTTCGATGTTCTTGTGAACAACGTCCAGACCAACACCCCGGCCCGAGACCTCGCTCACCTTCTCGGCCGTGGAGAAGCCGGGCTGCCAGATCAGGTTGATCGCCTCTTCGTCGGAGAGCCGCTTGGCCGCCTCCTCCGTCAAGAGGCCCTTGCGAACCGCTGAGGAGCGGATGCGCTGGGGATCCATACCACGGCCATCATCCTTGACCGAGATGATGATGTGGTTCTCCTCATGGAAGGCCTCCAGGCGGACGTTGCCCTTGGCCGACTTGCCAGCCTTGACCCGGTCAGCCGGCCCCTCCAAGCCGTGGTCGACGGCGTTCCGCAGGAGGTGCATCAGCGGATCACCGATCTCCTCGATCACGGAGCGATCCAGTTCGGTCTCCTCACCCAAGATGGTGAAGTCGACCTCCTTGCCGCCGATCTGGGCGGTGTCACGCACCATGCGGGGGAACTTGCGGAAGAGGGTCTCAACCGGGAGCATACGGGCCCGCTGGATCTGATCCTGCAGGTCCGCAGTCATGCGCCCGATATGGGCCACGGCGGCCGACATCACCTGCGTCAGCTCATCGCCGTCGCGTTCGACCTCTAGCTGGGTCAAGACCTGGAGCAGGCGAGTCCGATCAATGACCAGTTCGCCGACCAGGTTCATCAGGTTGTCCAGGATGTCGACATCGACACGGACCGTCCGGCTGTTCCGTCCGCCCTTGAGCGAGACGGGAGCGTGGGCGCCCTCGGCCGCGGCCTGGGGGGCGTCCGCCGGCGTCGCCGCAATCGCTGCGGCAGCACTGACGCTGGGCGTAGGCGCCGTCTCCGGCACAGCCGCCTCCAGGTAGGGCTGGAGCGCCGTAATGGCGATCTCCGGAATCATCGCCAGGGTCTCACGGATCGCGGCCTCGGGCTGGACCGTCAGGAAGAGGAGCTTCAGCTCCTTACCGATCCGGTCCTCCTCTACCTCTTCCTGGGTCGGCCAAGAGCGAACCAGTTGGCCCAGATCGCCAACGGCGAGGAGGGTCTGGAAGGCTCGGACGGCCGGCATGGCCGAGGTGGGATCGAGCTGAATCTGAAGGGCGTACGGGGTGAGCCCTTCAGACTTTCCACGTGAGAGCATGGCCTCTTCCGCTAGATCCAGCGGGAGCACGGGCGCCGGGGCGCCAGTCGAGGTGGCGGCCTTAGGGGCCGCGACCGGCGCAGCCGGGGTCGTCGCCTGTCCGGTCGCCCCCCCCGCTTCCGCAACAGCGTTTAGCAGGACGAGGATCTCGCCGGTCTGCACCCCGCTATCTACGCCGGTGGCGATCTCTTCCTTGTAAATCTTCAGCAGATCTAGAGAGGCGAAGAGGGCGTCGGTCACCGCCGCCCCGGCGAAGAGCCTGCCCTTGCGCAGCTTGTCCAATACGTTCTCCATGGCATGAGTCACTTCGGCCATCTTCTTATGGCCGAGAGTCGCCGATGACCCCTTCAGGGTATGAGCGGCACGAAAGATCTCTTGCAGGATCTCGGGGTCCTCCGCCTCCTGCTCCAGTCGCAGGATGCCGGCCTCCATCACCTGCAGGTTCTCCTCCGCCTCATCCAAGAAGACCTTGATGTCCTCGAGCGAGGTCTCGAAGTCGAATCCCACGGTACGAATCCCTCCTTGACACACGCTGGACGTTAGCCGGCGACCTTGCGATCCTCTCGCTGGAGCACCTGGGCCAGGTCAAGCAGGACGATCAGTTGATCCGCTTGCTTGGCTACACCCGTGATCGATTCGGCATCGAGCTTCGAGACCAAACCGGTCGGCGGTTCGATCGCATCGGTGGGGATCCGGAGGACCTCCTTGACGCTATCCACGATCATCCCAACCTGCCCGCCCTCAAGCTCAGCAACGGCGATGCGGGTCTGCTTGGTATACGCGGTGACGGGAAGCCCCAGGCGCCGACGCAAATCAATGACCGGGATGACACGACCACGCAGGTTGGTCACCCCCTCAATGTAGCGCGGTGTACGGGGAACCCGTGTCACACGCTGCATGGGACCGACCTCGCGCACGACGGCGATGTCGGCTCCGTAAAGCTCATCCCCAAGTTGGAACACGACCACCTGTATGACCTGTCCTTGCTCTTCCATCGGTGGGTATGCCTCCGTATCTGGTCAGCCCCTTAGCCCAGGGCTGCCTCGCTGATCACCTTCTGGCTATCTAGGAAGACCGCCAGGCGCTGGTCGCCCAGGCGGAGGATGCCTGCCACCGGAGACTGGGACGCGGATAACGCAGAGCCAAACAGGACCGCAGAGGGCTCCACGACCTGCGAAGGCTCTACGTGCTGGACCTGATGCACCTCATCCACAACAAAGCCGGCGCCCTGGCCATTCAGGGACATGACCATGATCTGGGATGCCTCATAGGGGCGCTGCCGCGTAAGGCGGAAGCGGCTGGTCAAGTCAACGACGGGTAGTAACTCGCCGCGCAGGTCAAGGACGCCCAAGTGATGGGCGGGCGCCTCTGGCACCGGCATGGGGGTGGTCCAGGGCACCACCTCTCGGACAACGCCAATCGGGACGGCGTAGGCTGCTCCACCGAGTGTGAAGATCACGACCTGGCCGCCCGGAATCTGGGTGGACACGAATCATTGCACCCCCATCTACTGTCCGCAACTAAAATATGTAATCTTGTGTTCAACCGAGCAGGGCGGAATTCCTGCGTGCGTTCTCATTTCTTCCTTTCTGTAAAGCAATCTTTACCAGAGTTGGGGGGCGGGTTCTACCTCTGGGGCCTACCATTTAGGCAGAGGCGCACAAGCGCGGATTCACGGAGGGTCTCCGCGAATCCGCGCTTCTGCGTGATTGCCGAACGGTTCGACACCGCACTAGCCTCCCGTTGAGCCAAAGCCTCCCACCCGTGACCCGCCGGGTTCATCATCCACCACCGTCAGGTAGGGCAGGAAGAGCCCTTGGGCAATGCGTTCACCGGCGTTAAGGCTGACCGGTTCGGTCCCACGGTTCTCGAGGGCGATTAGAATATGGCCTTCGTTCTCGGGGTTGTCCACGTAGTCAGCATCGATTACGCCAATGGCGTTCGCAAGGGTTAGGCGGCGCTTAACGGCCAAGGAGGAGCGCACGGCAAGGAGCAGGACCTCACCGGCGCCCATGTAGGCCTTTAGACCGGTTGGGACGAGAGCGACGGCGCCGGGCTCAATCCGGACCGCCTCTGCCGCCGCGAGATCATAGCCGGCAGAGAGCCCCGTCTTCCGGGTGGGCAGCACGGCCTTCGCTTCCCACCCCTTGACGGGAACGAACCGACGTTCAGCCAACCCCAAGCACCTCCTTGACGACCGCGCGAGACTCGAAGTCGGCCGGGACCGGACCGACGACGGAGAGGATCCACGGCTGGCTGAAGATCTCTGCGGCCAAGGACCGGGCGCCCTGCACCGTCACCGCATCGATCCGGGCCATCACCTCATCAGCGGAGAGGACGTAGCCCTGACTTAGCTCGTTCCGGCCCAGGCGGCTCATGCGGGCCGAGGTAGACTCCAACCCAAGCATCAATTGCCCCTTTAGTTGGGCCTTCGCCTCTACCAGTTCAGCCTCGGTGATCCCCTGCTGACTCACCTCGCCGACCATGGCGTGGATCAAAGCGAGGACCTCCTCCGCCTGGGCGGGAGAGCACGCGGCGTAGACCCCGTAGTTGCCCGCATCCCGGAAGGAGGACTGGTAGGAGTAGACCGAATAGGCCAGCCCCCGCTTCTCCCGGATCTCCTGGAAGAGCCGGGAGGATGAGCCCCCGCCCAGGACGCAACTGAGCAATTGCAAGGTCAGGGACTCTTCGTGCCCATGGGCGAGGCCGGCGGCACCCAGCACCAGGTGCACCTGTTCGATCTCTTTGCGGCGAAGCAGAAGGCTCGACTGCTGGCGTCTCACCGGGGGCGGTCCCCACTCGATCGGCCTTGGCGGTCGCTGGGCGCCGTTGGTCAGCGCCTGCACCCGCTCCACCAGCCAGTCGTGCTCCAGGTTGCCCGAAGCGCTGATCACGATCTGGTCATCTCGGTAGTGCTCATCCATGTAGCCGAGCAGGTCAGCCCGTTCAAAGGAGCGGACCGACTCCATGGTACCGGCGATGGGGCGCCCCAGTGGATGATCCGGCCAGAGCTCCCCCACGAAGAGATCGTGGACAAGATCGTCCGGCACATCCTCATACATCTTGATCTCCTCGCAGACGACGCCCTTCTCCTTGCCCAGCTCCGTCGGATCGAGCAGGGAGTGGCGGAGCATGTCGTCCAGCAGGTCTACAGCGATGGGAAGATGCTCATCAAGGCAACGTGCGTAGAAGCAGGTGTGCTCCTTGGCGGTGAAGGCATTCAGGGTGCCGCCCCGTCCATCGATCGCGCTCGAAATCTCCCGAGCGCTGCGGTTCGTCGTCCCCTTGAAGAGCATGTGCTCGATCAGGTGGGCGATACCGGCCTGATCGGGCCGTTCCAGACGGCTCCCAGCTGCCACCCAGACCCCCAGTGACACACTGCGGACATGGGGAATCCGCTCCGTGATCACGCGCAGGCCGTTCGGCAAGACGGTCTTCTGGAAAAAGGTCATCTGCACCCTCCCTTGCCAGTCGGTCCGACACGAGAAAGGGGGGCGACTTGTCGCCCCCCACTCACGCGACCGAACGCGCTACTTCTGGCCCTGATCCCGCAGGACTTCCTTGCGGGAGAGGTTGATCCGGCCCAGCTTGTCGATCTCGGTGATCTTGACCATGATCTCGTCACCGACGTTGACCACGTCCTCGACCCGGTTGACCCGCTCCTCAGCGAGCTGCGAGATGTGGACGAGGCCCTCCTTGCCCGGGAGGATCTCGACGAAGGCGCCGAAGTTCATCAGGCGGGTCACCTTGCCCAGGTAGACCGAGCCCGGCTCCGGATCCTTGGTCAGCGCCTCGATCATGGCGACCGCCTTCTGGCCGGCCTCCTGGTTAATCGATGCGATGTGGATCGTGCCGTCATCCTCAATGTTGATGTCGACCTTGACGTTGCCGATCTTGGTCGACTCAATGATCTTGTTGATCGTCGAGCCGCCCTTGCCGATGACGTCGCGGATCTTGTCCGGGTGGATCTTGATGATGATGATCCGCGGGGCGTAGGGCGACATCTCCGCCCGGGGCTCCGCGATCGTGGCCAGCATCTTCTCAAGGATGTGCATCCGGCCGGCCCTCGCCTGCGAGAGCGCCTTGCCCAGGATCTCGCGGCCGGTACCAGAGATCTTCATGTCCATCTGGATCGCCGTGACGCCCTTGGTCGTGCCCGCCACCTTGAAGTCCATGTCGCCCAGGGCGTCCTCGATGCCCTGGATGTCGGTCAGGACGGCAAAACGGCCCGTCTCCGGATCCTCGACGAGGCCCATGGCCACGCCGGAGACCGGGGAGCTGATCGGCACGCCAGCAGCCATCAGGCCGAGGGTCGACCCGCAGACCGAGCCCATGGAGGAGGAGCCGTTCGACTCCAGAATCTCCGAGACGACGCGGATGGCGTAGGGGAACTTCTCCTCCGCCGGAATGACCGGCTCAAGGGCACGCTCGGCGAGGGCGCCGTGGCCGATCTCACGCCGGCCAGGACCGCGCATCGGGCGGGTCTCACCAACGGAGAAGGGCGGGAAGTTGTAGTGGTGAATGTAGCGCTTCTCTTCCTCGAGGGAGAGGTCGTCCAGCTTCTGGACGTCGCCCACGGTACCGAGGGTGACGACCGAGAGAACCTGGGTCTGACCGCGCTGGAAGAGGCCGGAGCCGTGGGTGCGCGGCAGCAGGTCCACGTCGCACATGACCGGCCGAACCTCGTCGAGCTTGCGGCCGTCCGGACGAATCCCTTCCTCGATGATCGCCCGGCGGACCTCCTCCTTGAGGATGGCCTTGAGCAGGCCAGCGATCGCCTTGCCGGACTCCGGGAACTGCTCGGCGAGCGCCTGCTGGACCTCGGCGCCCACGCCAGCGACAGCCTCTTCACGGGCGAGCTTGTCCGGGTTGCGGACAGCCGAGCGGAGCTTGTCGGACGCAGCGGCGCGCACGGCGGCCTCCAGGTCGGCCGGCGGCAGGACGAGCTTCACCTCGCGCTTCGGCTTGCCCACCTCTGCCTGCATCTGCTTGATCACCGGAATGATCGTGTTCTTGATCACGTCATGGCCATAGAGGATGGCGTCGAGCATGATCTCCTCCGGCACCTCATCAGCGCCAGCTTCGACCATCAGGACAGCCGTCTCCGTGGCGGCCACGACGACATGCATATCGGACTCCGCCGACTGAGCGGCGGTCGGGTTGATGACGAACTCCCCATTGACACGCCCGATGATGACGCCACCGATCGGCCCCTCGAACGGAACGTCCGAGATGCTAAGGGCGGCGGACTGGCCGATGACCGAGAGGATCTCGGGCACGTTGTCGCCATCGATCGAGAGAACGGTGGTGACGAGCTGGACGTCGTTCCGGTAGCCGTCGGGGAAGAGCGGACGGATCGGCCGGTCGGTCAGACGGGCGGAGAGGATCGCCTTGGTCGAGGGCTTGGCCTCGCGGCGGAACCAGTTGCCCGGGATCTTACCGGCAGCGTACATGCGCTCCTCGTAGTCAACGGTCAGCGGGAAGAAGTCGATGCCCTCACGCGGGGAAGCGGAACCGGTAGCGGCGCAGAGCACGACGGTCTCGCCATACTGCAGGAGCACGGAGCCACCCGCCTGCTTGGCGAGTCGACCGGTCTCCAGGGTGAGCGTACGTCCGCCCAACTCCATGGTGTAACGATGGGTCATGTTGGTCCTCCTTCTTGTGTCTAGGACCAAAAGAGTGAAGGTGCCGCACGGTGCCCGCGCCGGGTCTGTGCCCTGGCGCCCGTTCGGTGGCTGCCACCCGGCAGCCCTCTCTTTCCCAGCACGATGTTTTTCCTAACCCGCCCTAGATTCCACACACGGGAACATTTTTCCTTCTGGACGAGAGCTTCATACAGTCAAAGGCTCTGTAGACGCGAAAAGACCGGGCGGCAAAGCCGTCCGGTCCTTCTGACTAGCTACTTCTTGAGACCACGCAGGCCGAGGCGGGCGATGAGGGCGTTGTAGCGCTCAACGGAGGTGTTCTGGAGGTAGCGCTCCAGAGCACGGCGCTGGCCGACCATCATCATCAGGCCACGACGGGAGTGGTGGTCCTTCTTGTGGATGCGGAGGTGATCGGTCAGCTCCTGGATCTTGTTGGTCAGGAGAGCGATCTGAACCTCAGGCGACCCGGTGTCACCCTCGTGGGTGGCGTAGGCGGCGATGATCTCGGCCTTCTTCTCGATGGAAAGCGGCATGTGAATATCCTCCTAATTCGGTCTGATTCGCAAAACGCCGAGAACCCAGTCTCGCGCTGGAGGAGCGGCGGGACCGCGTCTTCGGTTGGTGCGACATTTGAGAGTGTAGCACAGCGGATGGTTTTCGGCAAGTGTGGGGTACCGGGGACGGGCTCTTACTCTGGCACGTTCAGCCCCACAGCCTCATAGACGGCTGCGACCTCATCACCAGACAAGGGCCGAGCGGAACCCAAGGGCAAGTCGCCCAGGGTCAACGGTCCCATCGTCAGGCGCTTCAGGTAGGCGACCCGATTTCCGCGGGCGCCGAACATCCGCTTCACTTGGTGGTACTTGCCCTCCTCCACCGTCACGAAGGCTGCATCTGGGCCATCGGGCGCCAAGATGGCCGGGAGGCACTCGGTGCCATCCTCCAGGACGATGCCGGCGGCGAAGGCCTCGATGTCACCCTGATGCAGCGGCTCGGCCAGACGAGCCCAGTAGCGCTTGGGCACGTGCCACTTGGGCGCCAGGAGCCGGTGGGCGAGGTCGCCATCGGTGGTCAGCAGCAGGAGTCCCTCCGTATCCTTGTCGAGGCGCCCGACCGGGAAGAGCTCCCGATGGCGTAGCTCGGGCGGCAGGACGTCCAGAACCGTCTGCTGGCGGGGATCCTCGGTCGCCGTGATCACGCCGCCGGGCTTGTGGAGCAAGACCCAGAAGTGAAGCTGGTACTGGACCGGCTGACCCTTTACCGTGACCTCATCGCTCACGGTATCGATCAGAAGGCCGGGATCGGCCACGGGGCGCCCCCCGACCCGGACCTGGCGCGTCCGAACCAGGTCCTTCAGCTCCTTGCGGGAGCCAAAGCCCATGTGGCCCAGGAGCTTATCAAGCCGGAGCTTGGCCATCTGCTACCCCTCCACCTTACTGGGATCACCGCCGGCCAGGAAGGCCCGAGCGGCGGCCTCATCGATGGCGAGCTGGGCCCGCAGGCCATCCAGGGAGCCAAAGGCCTTCTCGCCCCGCAGTCGGTGGAGGAACTCGACCCGGAGTTCCCGCCCGTACAGGTCACCCTGGAAGTCGAAGAGGTGAACCTCGCAGCGCAGGTCCGAGCCGTGGACCGTCGGCCGAGTCCCGAGGTTTAGCATGCCACCGTAGACGGAGCCTGTCCGGTAGCGGACCTCGCAGGGGGGCATCATGCAGCTCTCCCCATCTAGAAGGGTCACCCGGGCCACGTAGACGCCCGAGGCCGGGAGCTGGCGCCGCTCCCCCAGGGCGATATTCGCCGTCGGGAAGCCGATCGCCCGGCCCCGCTTGTCCCCGTGCTGGACCTGGCCCGTGATCGAGAGCGGCCGGCCCAGCAGGTGCTTGCAGTGGGCCATGTCACCCTGACTGGCGTGGAAGCGGACTTCGGTTGAGGAGACCGACTCGCCGGCGACCCGGACCGGATCGAAGATGCGGACGGCGATGCCCTGGGCGCCCAACTGCTGCTTGAGCAGGCCGACCGTGCCCCGGCCGCCGCGCCCAAAGGTATGGTTGAAACCGACCAGGACGGCCCGCGGCCGTAGCCGCTCGACCAGCACCTGCTGGATGTAATCCTCGGGCTCCATCGCCGCAAAGTCCAGATCGAACGGTAGGGCAAGGTGGAGATCGACACCCATGGCGGCGAGGAACTCCGCCCGCTCCGCGAGGGTCTGGATCATCGGCGGGGCCTCGTTCGGGCGGAGGACGGCCATGGGCAGGGGATGGAAGCCCATCACGACCGACTGGGCGCCCCCGCTCCTAGCCTCCGCGACGAGCGCCCGGATGATCGCCTGATGTCCCACGTGAACCCCGTCCCACTTCCCGATGGCCACGACCGTGCCCTGCAGGTGGCTTGGAACCGCATCCAGGTCGGCGATCAGCTGCATGCCTATTCCTCTTTCGTAAAGACTTTCCGGAGCTTTAGCTGACCGTCTGTCACCTCGGCCAGGGCGATCAGTTCGCCGGTGCCATCCAGCAGGGCTACGGTCGTCCCGTCGGGGTGCTCTACCGGGATAGCCGGCGCCACGCCATGGGCGATTCGCTCGGCAGGGCGCCCGGTGACCGTCAAGCGCGCCATTGAACCGAGCGCCTCACTCGGGGGAATCAGCCGGTAGTCGCCGGCCAGAAGCTCCTCCATGGTGGTCGTCTCGGCCAGGGTGAAGGGCCCGGAACGAGTGCGGACGAGGTGCGACATGTGGGCGCCCACCCCCAGAGCCCGCCCGATATCCTCGGCCAGGGTGCGGATGTAGGTCCCCTTCGAGCAGACCACGTCGACGATCGCGACTGGGTGTTCGCCAGGGGTGAAGTCGAGGAGCTGCAGGCGATGGATGGTGACCGGGCGGGGCTGCCGCTCGATCTCCTTCCCCTCCCGTGCCAGTTCGTAGAGCTTCTTCCCGCCCACCTTGACGGCCGAGACCATCGGTGGGATCTGCATGATCGGGCCCGTGAAGCGGGGCAGCACGTAGGCGACATCCCCACGCCCCAGCTGACCAGCCGGCCGCTCGGCCGTGATCGCGCCAAAGGAGTCAGCGGTCTCGGTCTCGACGCCGAAGGTGATCTCAGCCCGATAGGCCTTATCCTCACCCATGATGTAGTCGGCCAGGCGAGTCGCCTTGCCAACGCAGATCGGCAGGACCCCGGCGACGCCAGGATCGAGGGTGCCGGTGTGGCCCACCTTCTTCGTCTGAAGTGCCCGCCGGACCACGCTGACCACGTCATGCGAGGTCATGCCCGGGGGTTTGAGGAGATTGAGGACGCCATCCATCCTGCTCAATAGCACCGCCTTCGATCGATTGCCGGGTCTAGAGGGCCGCCCGGACGGCAGCAAGGAGCCGCTCTGCCGCCTGGTCGAGCGGGCCTTCCATGGTGCAGCCGGACGCCCGGGCGTGGCCACCGCCACCGAACTGCTTCGCGATCAGACCGACGTCGACCGTGAAGCGGGAGCGAAGCCCAACCCGGATCGATCCCTCAGCAGTCTCCTTCAGCAGGACGCCGACCTCGACCCCGTTCAGGGAACGTGCCCAGTTAACGAGGCCCTCGGCGTCATGGTCAGAGGCACCGGTCGCCTCGAACTCCTCCCGGGAGAGGACGATCCAGGCGAGCTTTCCAGAGGGGTCGAGTTGCAAGCCCGCGAGGGCGCGACCGAGCAGGGCGAGGCGCCCTGGGGTCTCATTCTCGAAGATCTGGGCGGCTACCTCATAGGGCTTCACACCCTGCTCCAGCAACTCCGCTGCGATCCGGTGGGTCTCAGCAGTCGTGGAGGAGTAGCGGAAACCACCGGTATCCGCCACGATCGAGGTATAGAGTGAAACGGCCTCCTCCGGCCCGATCGGGAGGTTCATCTCTTTGAGCAGCCGGTACGCGAGCTCGCCCACGGCTGCTGCCGAGAAGTCCATCCAGTTCTCGTCACCAAAGACCGTATTGGTCGAATGGTGATCAATGTTCAGGATCGACCTTCCCTTAGCTACAGCGGGCAGGGCCGCACCGACCCGGTAGAGGTCGCCGCAGTCAAGGAAGCAGGAGAGATCCCACTCGCCCTCCACCTGCTCCCAGGGCAGGAGCCATCGGTCCCAATCGGGCAAGAACTGGTAGATCCGGGGAATCGGATCGACGCCCACAATCACCGCCTCCCGCCCGATCTTGCGCAGGGCATGGACAAGGGCGAGCGAGGAGCCGATCGAGTCGCCGTCCGGACTCACATGCATGAAGAACAGGATCCGCTGGGCCTGCAGGATTCGGGCGGCCGCCTCCTGCTGGGAGATTAACTGACCTGCCACGCCCTACTCTCCCTTCGATTCTCCTTGGATCTGGACCAGGAGCTGGGCGATGCGGGAACCGTGGGCGATTGAATCGTCCAGCGCGAAGTGCAGTTCTGGTGTGTAGCGGATCTGCAGGGCCTTGCCGACCTCATTGCGCAGGAAGCCTGCGGCGCTGTGGAGAGCCTTCAAGGACTCCTTCTGCTGCTTCTCATCACCCAAGACCGAGACGTAGACCTTGGCATGGCGAATATCGCCCGAGACCTCAGTCTTAACGATGGAGACGAAGCCGACACGTGGATCCTTCAGTTCATTCCGGATCAGTCCAGCTAGCTCCTGCTGGATCACATCGGCGATGCGCGCCGCTCGGTTTCCGGCCACCGGAATCACGCCCCTTTTCCTATAGAATCTCCAAATGGATCTCGCAGACTTCGCCCTCGAAGTGGCTTTCCGTAAAGTGGATCACCTTATCGGCAACCTGGCGCAGAAATGCCTCTTCGTTTCCAACCAGGGCGACCCCGATCACCGTCCGCTGCCAGACCTCCTGCTCTCCCACCTCAGCCACCGCTGCTCCGAATTTGGCGCGGATGCGGTCCATGATGGAGAGAATCACCATGCGCTTCTCCTTGAGGGAATGTGCCTCTGGGATGGAGAGATGGAGTTCGATGGCGGCGATCAGCATGGTTGGGCCTCCTTCTTTTATGTAACCGCGGATTGCGCGGATGACCGGGCGTCACCCTGCTGGTCTTTCACTTACATGGAGTGACGGCCATTGCCAATGGCGATACACCACCCACATTTGTGTTGTCCCATATCCGCGTCATCCGCGGTTAATAAAGAAAGGACCGGCGAGAGATCCCGCCGGCCCTCTTCTCAATCCTAGGCCTGCGGCTTAACTTCCTTCAGCTCATAAGCTTCCAGGATGTCGCCAGGCTTGAAGTCCTGGTAGTTGGCCAGGGTGATGCCACACTCGTAGCCAGTGGCAACCTCCTTGACCTCGTCCTTGAACCGACGCAGGGCGTTGATCTCGCCGTTCCAGACGACGATACCGTCACGCACCAGGCGGAACTTAGCGTTGCGGGTCACCTTGCCCTCGATGATCATGCAGCCAGCGGCCAAGCCAGCCTTCGGCACCTTGAAGATCTCGCGGATCTCCGCCTTGCCTAGGGCGACCTCTTCAATCTTCGGCGCCAGCATGCCGGTCATCGCCGCCTTCAGGTCATCGACGATATCGTAGATGACGGTGTAGAGGCGGACATCGACGCCCTGGTCCTGGGCGGCGCGGTTGGCACGCTCATCCGGACGGACGTTGAAACCGATGACGACGGCCTTCGAGGTGGTTGCCAGCATGACGTCGGACTCGGAGATGGCACCAGCCGCCGCATGGACGATCTTGACCTGCACCTCTTCGTTCCGCAGCTTCTCCAGCTGGCCACGAAGCGCCTCGACGGAGCCCTGGACGTCGCCCTTGACGATGACGTTCAGGTCCTTCAGTTCACCCTGGGCGACCGAGGACATGAAGTCCTCCAAGGACATCGCCTTCTGAGCGGTCCGCTCGGACTGGGCCTTGGCCTGACGACGCTCGGCGATGTCGCGGGCGGTCTTCTCATCCGGGGCGACGCGGAAGACGTCACCGGCGGACGGGACGGTCTGGAAGCCGAGGATCTGCACCGGCGTGGACGGGCCGGCCGACTTCTGCTTCTTGCCGCGGTAATCGTTCATGGCACGGACACGGCCCCAGGAGGTGCCAGCCACGAAGACGTCGCCCGTGTTCAGCGTGCCGCCCTGGATCAGGACGGTGGCGACCGGACCGCGGGTCTTGTCGAGCTGGGCCTCGATGATCGTGCCGCGGGCTTCCTTGTCCGGGTTGGACTTCAGCTCGAGCATATCGGCGAGGATCAGCACGTTCTCCAGCAGGAGATCAAGGTTCAGCTTCTGCTTGGCAGAGACCGGTACCATGATCGTCTCGCCGCCCCACTCCTCAGCAACGAGGCCGTGGGCGGTCAGGTCCTGCTTAACGCGGCTGGGGTCAGCGCCGTCCTTATCGATCTTGTTGATCGCAACGAGGACGGGCACGTTCGCCGCCTTGGCGTGGTTGATCGACTCGATCGTCTGCGGCATGACCGAGTCATCAGCAGCGACGACGAGAATGGCGATATCGGTTACGTTCGCACCGCGGGCACGCATGGCGGTAAACGCCTCATGGCCCGGGGTGTCGAGGAAGGTGATCTTGCGGCCGTTCAGTTCGACCTCGTACGCACCGATGTGCTGGGTAATGCCGCCAGCCTCACCCTGAGCCACGCGGGCGGAGCGGAGGGCGTCGAGGAGCGAGGTCTTGCCGTGGTCGACGTGACCCATGATCGTGACGACCGGGTGGCGCGACTCCTTCAGCTCCGGATCCTCGTCGGCATCCTCGATGATGTCGTAGGTCTCCAGGATGTTCTCGGCCTCCTGGACAGTGACCTCAGCACCGAGCTCGCCAGCGACGAGGGCGCAGGTGTCGATGTCCAGCTCCTGGTTGATCGTCGCCATGATGCCGAAGCCGCTGAAGAGAACCTTGATCACCTCAGCCGAGGTGACGGACATCTCAGAGGCCAGGTCCTTGACGGTCATCGGACCAACGATCGTGATCGGCTTGATGGTACGCGGACCGGCGGACTTAGCCATCGGCCGGCGACGGCCACGCCCAAAGAGCTGCTCTTCGGACGGGCGGGAGGCGGACGTCTCACGCTTGGTGAAGGCGTCGCCCTTCTTGCGATCGCCACCCTGACCGATCGGACGCTTGCCGTCCGCCGGCTTGGCAGCCTCAGCTACCTTGGGATCGACCTTCGGGATGGCGAGACCGCCACCCTGACCGGGGCGCCCACGGCCACCGGCACCGCCGAAGCCGCCGGGGCGGGGACCGCCAAAGCCGCCGGGACGCGGGCCGCCAGCAGGACGCTCACCCGGGCGCCCGGGCATACCAAGGCCCGAACCACCGGGGCGGGGCGCACCGGGCATGCCGAGGCCGGAGGGACCGGAGGGGCCAGCAGGAGCGCCGGGCGGGCGCTTCATCGGCATGCCAAGGCCGGAGGCGATGGCGCCGGGAGCAGCGGGGGCCTGAGGAGCCGGCTTGCGGGGGCCACCCTCGAGCAACGCCCGATCGGCAGCCGAAGGAGCGGGCTGCGGGGTCGGACGGCCGGGCAGGCCAATGCCGGAGCTAACCGGACGGGGCGCAGCCGGGGCCGCGGCACGCGGGCCGGACGGCAGGGGGCGAGCCGAATCCAGCGCGGTCTCCTGGGAGTCACCTTCAGCGGCGGGAGCCTCGACGGCCGGCGCCTCCACCTGAGGCGCTTCGACGGCAGCCTGAGCAACCGGAGCCTGCTCAACAGGCGCCGCAACCTCAGCCACCGGGGCAGCGACGACCGCCGGAGCCGGGGCAGCCTCCTGAACGGACTGCTCCACCACCGGGCTCTCAGCCGCCTTCACCTCGGTCTCAGCATGGAACTCCGCCTCGGCCTTCTTCGTGGCCCGACCGGGCGGGGGCAGCGGCGAGCCGCCGCGCAGATCACGCTTCAATTCATCCGCCTTCTGGCGGGGCTTGGTGCCCGCACCAAAGAAATCATCGAGCAGGGAGGCCTTGGGCGGGGCAGCGTCCCGCTTAGGCGCAACGGGCTTCTGGGCCTTCGGCTCGGCCGTGGTGGCCTCCGCCTTGGTCCCCTCAGCCGGGGCGCCCTCGGCCTGCAGGCCCTCGCGGACCTGGTTGGCCTGCTTTTCATCAATGGTACTCATATGATTTTTCACATCCACATTCAAAGATTGCGCCAACTCCACGACACGCTTGGTGTTGACGTTCAGTTCCTTAGCGAGTTCAAATATGCGAATCTTCGCGTCCATCGGATCCCCCCTGTACCGTGATGGGAGCGAATCCGGAACGATCCAGGAGCGGTCTGAGACCCTTCGCAAAAGAGTCTCCGGTGACCACTACCAAGGAGCGCGGGGCCTTGCCCAACGCACCGCCGAGCGCTTCACGGCTCCCGCCCGGGTAGCAGCGAATCCCTGCCTTCCGAGTCATGAAGAGATACCGCTCGCGGGAACGCTCAGAGGCGTCATCGGCAAGGAAGGCCATTCGTCCCTGCCCCTTTTTGAGTGCAATCTCAGCAGCCATCTCGCCCGAGGCGACCTGCCCAGCCCGTTGGGCGAGCCCTAGCAGGTTGTAGACGGGATCAAGGTTCACCCTTCACCCACCGTCCCTACCGTCGGCAACTTAGCGTCAAGTACCTTCCAGACCTCGTCCGAGACCGCGTGCTGGAGCGCACGCTCCAGTCCCTTACGCTTGACGGCCTTGGCCAGGCATTCGCGGTCGGGGCAGAGGTAGGCGCCGCGCCCAGGCTTCTTGCCGGCCTGCGAGGTGTCGAACTCCACCGACCCCTCGGGGGTCCGCACGATGCGCAAGAGCTCTTTCTTCGACTTCATCTCACCACAGCCAACACACTGGCGCTGGGGAACCTTCTTCAGGCGTACCCCTGCACTGCCACTGGACATCGCGTCCACCTCCTCTTTCCCGATTTGATCTTCTAAGGATACGGGAGCTTAACCGAGGTTAAGTTCGGCCGCCTGGGTCTCCGACTTGATGTCGATCTTCCAGCCGGTCAAGCGGGCGGCGAGGCGAGCGTTCTGCCCCTCCTTGCCGATCGCGAGGGAGAGCTGGTAGTCCGGCACGACAACCCGGGCGATCTTGGCCGCCTCATCCGGGTAGACCGCCGTCACCTTGGCCGGAGCCAGGGCGTTCGCCACGAGGACCGCCGGGTCCGGCGACCACGGAACGACGTCCAGCTTCTCGCCAGCGAGCTCCTGGAGCAACGCCTTGTGGCGCTGACCCTGCTGGCCGACGCAGGCACCGACCGGATCGACGTTCTCATCCCGAGACCAGACGGCGATCTTGGAGCGGGCGCCCGCCTCACGGGAGATCGCCTTGATCTCGACGGTGCCGTCATGGATCTCGGGCACCTCAAGCTCCAGGAGCCGCTTGAGCAGGTTCGGATGCGTCCGCGAGAGCGAGATCGCCGGGCCCTTGGTCACGCGCCGAACCTCGACGACGTAGGCCTTCAGGCGCTGGTTCTCCACGTACCGCTCCCCAGCGATCTGCTCCTGGGGCATGATGATTCCTTCGACGCCCTTGGTGATCTCGACATAGACCGCCTTGGTCTTCAGGTCGATTCGGGTGATGACACCAGAGACGATGTCACCCTCCCGGCTGGAGTAGTTCTCATAAATAATGCCACGTTCGGCCTCACGAATCCGCTGGACAACGACCTGCTTCGCCGTCTGGGCGGCAATGCGACCGAAGTCACGCGGGGTGACCTCGTGGTCATAGCTCTCACCGAGCTGCAACCGGGGGTCGATCCGCCGGGCTTCATCCAGGCCGATCTCCTGGCGGAGATCCTCGACCGTCTCGACGACGAGCCGGACCTGGTAGACCTTGTACTCGCCCGTCTTCGGGTCGAAATGAACCTTAACGTTTGCGAGGGAGCCATAATTACGCTTATAAGCGGAGGTAAGCGCAGCCTCGATCGCCTCGATGAGGACCGCCTTCGAGATCCCCTTCTCCCTCTCTAAATCATCCAGTGCCTCGAGAATCTCGGCCTTCATCTCGACTTCTCCTCCCGTTTGGGGCTGCTAGAGAGCCACGTGGAGACGGCAGTTGGACATCTGCTTGCGGGGGATCGAGACGACGGTTCCCGCCTTCTTACCCTCGGTAAGCTTTACTTCCACATGGTCGTCAACCAGTCCAAGTAATTCACCTATAAACAGCTTCTGCCCGTCTATCGAGGCATAGGTAGCGACCGCTACCAACTGCCCCGCATAGCGGGCGAAGTCTTCATCGCTCTTTAGCGGCCGCTCAAGACCAGGCGAGGAGACTTCAAAGAAATCGTACGGCGGGTTGGGTAGCACCTCGTCCAACTTCGTATCGACGGCGCGGCTGACCACCTCGCAGTCCTCGAAGCTGACCCCGCCCTCCTTGTCAATATAGACCCGGAGGTAACGGTTGGCACCTTCCTTCACCAACTCAACGCCCACGAACTCTAACCCTTGCCCTTCGACGATGGGCCGGGCGATCTCCTCAACCAGGGACTCGACCGAGCTGTTGCCCTTGAACAATCGACCATGCCTCCGCTCTGGGGTACTCCACCAGTTCTTACTCTCCCCAGCGCAGCGACATGAAATGAGCCGGTATTCCACCGGCTACGACGCGAGGCTTGAGAGTGAACAGACATCGAAAAGAGTGGGCCGAAACCCACTCTCACCAATCCACAGAAAAACGAGTACCTAGGAGGTATCTTACCAGTTCTTGCGACTCTTGGCAACCCCTGCTCCCGCGAAATCGTCCGTCAGCTTAGCTGATGCGGGGGTCGATCTTGACAGGCGGGACGCGGCGCTGCAGTTCTTCAGCGAAGCCCTTGATCGATCGAATGTAGCGTCCAGGAACCTGAACCAGGGTGAGCTCCTTGTTCGGCATGCGGCTCTTGTACTCGTCGATCAGGCGGCGGGACTCAGGGTCGAGCTTGGCGGATGAGATGGTCTGTCCAACCTCGGCCGCGCGCAGGACGACGATCAGGGTGGGGAAGAACTTGGAGCCAGAGCGGACCAGGAGACCGACCTTGTCGTAGGGGACCTGAACCTGACCGCGATTGGAGCGGACCATCAGGCTCTTCTCTTGGAAGACGGCCTTGAACGACCACCCAGCGGAGACGAAGAAGGTCACGAGGAAGACGAGACCAAAGTTGAGCAGGTAGAGGATGGTCGAGGTGGTGGTCTGGAGCGGGCCGATCACCCAGACGAGCATCGAGAGCAGGAAGACGGCACCAAGCGAGAGGAGCTTTTGGGTCCAAGTCAGTGAGTAATCCACCATGATAGTTGTCGTCCTTTCGTTCTTGAAAGGGAGTCTTAAACGGCGTCGGTCGACGAGAGGGTCCACAACCCTTCCGCCAGGGCCTCCAACTCAGCCCGTCCCTCCAGCTTCAGGGACCAGCGGCGAGGGATGGCAAGAGGGCCCCAGTGGGCGCCCGCCAAGCCACCGACAACGGCGCCAACCGTGTCGGCATCATCGCCAAGGTTCGTGGCGAGGATCAGTGTCTCCTCCAGGGTCTGGCCGTGCCAGAGGGCCCAAAGGGCGGCCCTAAGCGTATCCCAGACGTAGCCCGAGGAGGGCGGCGGCGCTGACTGGGTCCAGTCGTAGCGGGGCGGAAGGGCGCCGAAGGCCTCCTCCTTGCTCCCGCCCGCCAACAGGCTGGCGAGGACCGTGCCGTAACAGACGAGCGCTTCGTCGGAGTCCTCGGTCGGATGGGTCATCCAGCCGATCTCACGGGGGCGCCGGTCCGTTGGGCCATAGGCCAGGTGGGCAGGCAGGGTGCGCATCAGGGCGCCGTTCCCCCCAGCCCGCTCCCCCATCTCCGCCCAGATCTGCTGGGAGACCGCCTCCCAGGAGCCAAGGCGGGAGTAGAGCGAGAGCGCCCGGCGGATCGTACTGCCCACGTCAGCTGGGCCCGCCTTGAACCAGGCCATGAACTCCTCGCCGACGGCAGGGACCGGGTCAGTCGAACTCTTGAGAATCCCCCGGGCGACGCAGGCGGCCATCTGGGTGTCATCGGTCCAGGCGCCGGGCGCCCAGTTGAAGGGACCGCCGCCCAACAGGTCCCGGTGTCCTTCCGGATACCGGGCCTTTACCTGCTCGCGGGTCATGAACTCCAGCGTGGCGCCCAGGGCATCACCGGCGGCAAGGCCCAGCAGGGCGCCCAGGTACCGGCCAGCCCGAGTCAGAGCGAGCTTTCGTTGCACATTGAGCGCGGTGTTGCCCAACCAGTGCATCGATGAGGAGAGGGGATGCCAGGTCGGCGTCCGCAGGAGGCGATTGAACGGAAAGAAGGCGCCAGCGAGCCCGCGCTCCGCGGCGACCAGGACGGCTGCCTCTAGGCAGAGCAAGTCGCCGGGGCGCATCCCGTTGGGCAGGGAGACCCCCTCCACCGGTTCGGCATGCGGATTGCGGTAGGTTAGGTCGATCATCCGGAGCAGGGTCTGGTCAAGCCGGCTCGCTTCAGCGGTCGACAGTTCCGCATAGAGGTCGAGGGCCGCACGCCAGTTAGGCGGCTCCCATGGGTCCGGGCGGGAGGCCTCCAAGACCTCCAGTACCCGCTTCTCCCAATCCATCTAGTCTCGCTCCTTGGGTGACGGGGTTTGCGGGGCCGGGGGCGCCCTCAGGATCAGCTCCTCAACAACGAGCGCGATCCCATCCTGATGATTCGGGGCGGTCACGCGCTTGGCCGCCTGCTTGATGGGCTCTCGGGCGTTTCCCATCGCCACACCCAGCCCGACAAAGTCGAGCATCTCCAGGTCATTAAAGGAGTCGCCAAAGGCCATCATCGCGGCCGCAGGGACCTTCAGATGGTCACCAAGCGCCCGGAGTCCGCTCGCCTTCGTCACCCCGGCTGCGGTCACCTCCAGGTTGTCCTTCCCCGAGGAGGAGATCGTCAGCGTCGGGCACTCCCGCTCAATGCGTTCGCGGAGCGCCGGCAGGGTAGCAGGCTCACCGACGATCATCACCTTGAGGACCGCCGGTCGCGCCTGCGTAGTCGCCCACTGGCTCAGGGACCGAACGATGCGGACCCGGTTCGTCCGCCACATCCGCACAAGGCCGATCATCGCCTTCCACAAAGGGGTGGTCTCCCGGATCCAGCGGAGGTACGAGCTCACCTGGTGAAGGGGCTTGTCCAGCGCAATGCCATCTGGCGTATAACATTCGACGAGGGCGCCCGCCGCCTCCGCGACCTTAATCAGGTGGCAGAGCGGCTCCTTCGGCACCAGCCGGAACTGGATCGTCTGGCCGTCCGCACCGATCAGGGCGGCTCCGTTGCAGCAGACGAACGGACCGCCGCCGATGCGCTGACTCCACTCGCGCGCCGAATGCACGGACCGCCCCGTTGCAACAACGATATGAACCCCCGCCGCCCTAGCCTCCTGCAAGGAGGTGTGCGTACGGGGGGAGACCCACGGTCCACGTGGGCCGGGGGAGAGCAAAGTCCCATCTAGATCCAGGGCAATAAGCCGGTAGGGCATCGGGTCGCCTCCCATTACCCCACCCGCAGAGCCGACAGAACGATCAGGGCGATCCCGAGGAAGAGGACGATGCCGTAGATCCGGGTGGAGAGCTTGTGATACCGATTGTACTCAACCCGCTTGGGGTCGGTCTCCTCAAACTGGTCGATGGGCTTGCCCATCTCGGCCCTGATGGCGTTCAGACGGCTGCGCACCACGGCGGTGCTGTAGCCAACTAAGACGACCATTCCGAGGGCGATGACCACACGTACGACGTCCAGGGGGGCGGCGGTCGCAAAGGCTTGTAAGAGGGCGATCAAGGTGACGACGCCGCCAGCGATCAGCCCCAGGGTATCGATCCGAGCGAGGGTCTGGCCAGCAATCTGCCCCGCCTGATCCCGGGAAGCAACCTCCCGGAAGAGAACGGGGGCGTAGAGCGCTCCAAAGCCAAACATGCCACCAACCCAGATGGCGAGCAGCAGGAAGAGCAGGACGGTCAGGAAGGATTCAGTCATATGCGGGCGGCGCCTCCTTCGGGTCCATGGTAGCCCAAATCTTGCTTGAACTCAAGGTGGGTTCCATGGTGAGCATTTCCACCCCTATATGGTTCCGCCACCGAAGGCCTACTTCCTTTCGCCTTACCGGGAAATGGTCACCTCGATTTGTCCGTCCTGGACCGGGCCCTTTAGCCCAACCAACCGCCAGCCGACCACGGGGTGATTGACGACCTCGAGTCGTACCGCCATCTGTGCCGCTCCACCTGACGGGATGCTGCGCGGCAGGGGCAGGGGCGGGAGGTCGGGGTAGAGCGGTTCCCAGTGATGCGTGCCTACCGACCAGCTCTTTGCCCCTAGGTTCTGGGCGGTCCAGGTGATCAGAACACCCTCACCGCCGGACCCGGGCAGTGGGTGAACCCCGATGTAGGACAGACTTGCGATCCCCTGCGGGTCAAATGACTGCACGGGCCCCGGGAGGACCGGACCGGCCAGATAGACGAGGCCCTCATACCCAGCCCATGCCGCTCCCGCCATCAGTGCGAGGATGAGCAGCGCCTTGCCTAACCGCCATAGGGGGTGGGGCGCCCGCCGGGCCGCACGGCTGTCCGCAGGCGCCTCTTCGACTGCCTGCTCCAGGGTCCCTTCTGCTGCCTGTTCAGGCGCCCGCTCGACCGACTCCTCTGGTGCCACGGCCCCCTCCTCGGCCTCGTCCAGCCGTTCGTCCTCCGCCACGTTGCCGCCTCCTCGTTGCACGTCTACCAGGAGGTATACAGCAAGGGAGTGGCGCGTTATGCCGCCAGGACGCGCGAGAAGGGCGCCCCGGGGGCGCCCTTCTCTCCTTACACCGTCTTTAGTTCAGCGGTCAAGGCCGCTTGAAGCTCTGCCAACGAGCCCGTCCAGCCCTCCTCCCGGAGGGTGGTCACAAAGTTCAGGTGAGAGCGCCCCCGCCGATAGTCCGGCTCCCGCGAGGGATGCGGCAGATAGGACGGGATGATCGAGAGATCAGATCCCACCAGGAGCGAGCCCTGGTAGAGCGCCAGGTCTCGATTGGCGTAGAGCGAGGAGCCAAGGATCTTCTTCTCCCCGATCGCCACGTCACCAAGCCCCCGAACCCAAGCCCCCTCTACCCCCACCTGCTGAAGCGCCCGCACGATCCCCTCCGCAATCGGCATGATCCACTGGGAGGCGAAGCGCTTGGCAGCGGCCGGGTAGGCGCAGGTGATGATCAGATTGCCAGGCGAGAGGATGACGGCGCCCCCACCACCCTTGCGGCGGTAGACGGGGACCTCCGTGGCGGCGCAGAGAGCGAGGTCCACGTCGCGCTCGGGCGTACCGGCGCCCAGGACGCACTCCATCTGCGTTGGCTCCCACAGCCAGACAAAGGCGCCCTCTTGGCGAAAGCGCTCGATCGCT
>DATGYC010000155.1:0-31472 GCA_035298385.1 Symbiobacteriaceae bacterium
GCAAGATATTCGGTTACACCTATGACAGCAAGACCAAGACCCTAACTGCCAAGCCAGAGGAAGCCGAAGTAGTTCGCCTCATCTTCCAACTCTATAGCGAAGGAAAGGGCATTCGGGTTATCCTCAACCACTTAAAGGAACAGGGCCATCGTACTAGAGATGGAAAGGACTTTTCAAAGTCCTCTGTCGGTAGGATTCTGGACAATCCGAAGTATTGCGGTACGCTCATTCGCAATCGTTGGGACACAGGCAGGGTCTTTGTGGACAAGCACAGCCCAAGGAAAAGAACTGACGGGGAATTGATCGAACATGAGGACCATGACCAGATTGAACCGATCATCACCAAGGAACTCTTCAAGGCGTGTCAGGAGATCAGGGAAGGCAAGGTAAGCACCCAGAATCAAAAGGGCATTTACAAGGGCCATTCTGAGTACGCAGGGCTGATCGTCTGCGGCAAGTGTGGGAGTTCGTACACAAAGAATCAGGACAGAGGGCGAGTATTCTACAACTGTAGTAGGAAGAAGCGCGAAGGCGTTTCTGCCTGCGATAACCCTAACGTAGGGCTTGCCCAGATTGAGCAGTTTGTGAAGTTCACTGGACTCTTCGACTTCATCGAAACAGTCATCAATCACAGGGATGAACGCTGCCATCAGTTGTGGCTGAAGAAGGAAAGCATCCTGAGCCGCAAGGACACAGACAAAGAACAAGCCGTAGCAGGGCTTGTGGCCCAGGTTGAAACCCTAGAACGAGGGCTAAAGGCGTTGCGGGGTCAACTTCTCAAAGAAACCATTAGCGAAGAGGAATTCGAGGAAACTCACGCAGAGCAAGCCCAAGAGAAACAAGCCCTGATCAATCAGATTGAGGAACTCCGCAAGGACAATGATCAATTAGACGCAGAGGCAAGAGCCATCGAAGCCCAGATAGAGCGGCTAAACCAGATTGACCCTGACCCTACGGAGACGTTGAGGATCGACCAGATCAGAAACGAAATCAAGCGAATCATCGTAGGGCGAATTCCTGAAGGGTGGTTTGAACCCGTTCTGAAGGTCGAATACAAGGTCATGGACCTTATCGACGAATACGCTAACGAGAAAGCCCAGTAACCTTCGTGGTTACGGGCTTTTCCTTTTTCGTTGCAGGCAGGAAATTTCTCAGTCCTACGAAATATATCAATTCAAGTCACATAAGGGAGTTGAAGCAATATGAGCAGTCCTGAAGTTCAACCGTCTTCTGCTCGTTCTGAATCCCCCAAGGAGGAAGCAAAAGACCCAAGGGATAACAGCGTCGGCAATTGGCTACAGATCGTCGGTGTCTTGGTTGGAATCCTTGGCGGATTTGCTGGCGTGTTCCTTGGTATGGGTAGTGGATTGCGTAGTGACGGTAATTGGGTTCTTGGTATTACTGTCATCATTTCATCTGGCCTTTCCTGCCTCTTCTTCTTTGGGTTTGCAGAGATCATCTTCTTACTGGCGAAGATCGCCCACAACACGGCGAAGTAACGAAGTCAAATACATATGCGGGGCTGGCCTTTGTGGTCAGTCCCTTTGTGCTTCTACGTCCCTTCTTGTGTCACGCAACAGGAACAGGTTAGGGTACAATTTCCCGCAAGCGAATTCAAAGGATAACGTCCTACAATATGAGCAGGTTGTGACCACCCGCGGCCGAGACCTCCAGAGCTCGACGCCCTACCGCTTGACCGCGAACGTCAGCTAGGTCTGGACCGACCGCCACCGTATCTTCGGCCCGGCGCGGGCTGGCCGGTGGCAGGGGCGCCGTACCAACCAGATGGGAGACCACCTCGCCCAGGTCGCTGGCGCCCCAGACCTTTCCGCCAGCGGCTGCGGCCTCCGCCGCCGAATGACGGGAGACTAAGAAGCCCGCGAGCCCGATCTGTTGGGCGGTCCAGGCCATCACCAGGGCGCCCTCGACCGGCCGAAGGCTTCCGTCCAGCGCCAGTTCCCCTACGACACCGATTCCGTCCAGCAGACCCGCCGGGACCTGTCCGGTGGCGACCAATAGCCCCAGGGCAATAGCCAGATCAAAGCCGGGGCCAGCCTTGCGCAGGTGTGCAGGAGCCAGATTGACTGTAATGCGTAGCGGCGGTAACGCCCATCCCCCATTCTTGAGCGCCGCCCGCACCCTCTCCCGTGATTCGCGCACGGAGGCATCCGGCAGGCCGACCACTTCGAAGAACGGGATGCCCGGGGACACGTCTACCTCAACAGCTACAGGCAGAGCCTCGACTCCCCGGAGTGCAAAGGAAAGAATCCGTACAAACATGTGAGTTCCTCCTCGCCAAAGAAAAAGAACAGCCGCCCGGAATCCCGGGCGGCTGTTCTCTCCGCGGGCACAAACGTCTGTTCGCCCTCAATGTAGCATGGGCAGCAGTCGGAGTCAACCAATTTTTACCAACTCGATGGCAAAAAAGCGTTCGGGAGATGACGGCAATGCCAGCCATCGGCCGCCGCCGTGACGATTACCACATCGAAGCGACAGTACGGGAGCGGACCGCCCTCTCTAGCTAGGTAGAGTTCAGCCAGACGGGTCAACTGCCGTTGCTTCCCCAGGGTGATCGCCTCCTCTCCCGTGCCCACCTTGGCAGAGAGGCGTGTCTTCACCTCCACAAAGACGACCGTTGGGCCATCCCGGGCGATCAGATCTAACTCACCGGCTCGGAATCGCACGTTGCGGCCAATGATCTCATACCCCATCTCGACCAAGAAGCGGGCGGCAGCCGCCTCGCCACTCATTCCCAGTTGCCGACGATTCAACTCAGTCCCGCTCGTCGGTCTGGTTGGCGACGGCCGCCCAGGCAACGGGATCGAGCAAACCACGGTGGATCGGGCACGTCCCGTACCGGCGTACGGCCTCGCGATGCTCGACTGTGCCGTAGCCCTTATGCGCAGCAAAACCGTACTGCGGATAGATGAGGTCCATCTCCTGCATGTACTGATCTCGGGTGACTCGTGCGATCACCTGGGCGGCCGCGATCGAGATCGAGGCCTCCTCCCCTTCGACGACCAGCGTCTGCGCCTGCTTGACCAGAGGCACATGCAGTCCGTCAACAAGCAGGTGGTCAGGCGCCAAGGTCAGGCCAAGGACCGCCTCAGTCATCGCCTGGTAGGTCGAGCGAATGACAGCGCCCTCATCCGCAGCCTCTGGCTGAATCAGTCTGGTGGAGATCGCAAGCGCCTCTGCTCGAATCTGGGTGGCCAGTTCTGCCCGCCGCTTCGCAGAGAGCCGCCGCACCTCACCCAAGCCTGGCAGGCAGATCCCAGGCGGGAGGATCACAGCGGCGGCCGCGACCGGTCCAGCAATGGGCCCCCGCCCAACCTCAGAGACTCCTGCGACGAATCTTGCCCCGGACGCCAGGGCTGCCTGCTCATGTAGGGAGTGCCGAACTAGGAGCTCCTTCTGCCGATCCCACTCGGCCAGACGCTCACGGCACACGCGAACTAGACGCTGGGCGCCCCCGCGTGGGTCACTTTCGAGCACCCCGATCACTTCAGGATAGAAGTCAACGCCCCGCTCCTGAATCAACTGCGCCACCCGCTTGAGGCTCATCTTTCTGAGCTGATACCGCACAGCATGACACCCCCACACCGAGATCGGCAGCCACACAACTAAAAAAAGACAGAAAAAGAGAGACCCGGAGGTCTCTCGGGCTATAGTTTGTGTTTCGACGGTTGACTCTTGAAATCCTTCCGCTTTTGTCAGTTGTATGAGGGTTACAAAAAGTCCCCCGGGAGCGCTCCGTCCCCCGCTGGTCTCTGCAGTGTGAGCCGACCGAGTTTGCCCTCGCGGAACTCCTTCAGGAGCATTGCGGCCACCTTCTCCGTCTCCGGCACCCCACCACCGCGGAGCAGTCCTCGCTTCCGCGCCATCTCAGCGAAGTTGGCCAGCGGGTCATCGTGGAGGGACTCCAGGCCGAAACGCTCACGTAGGGCGCCCTCAGCGTTCGACCAGAGAAAGGGCAGTAGCTTCCCGGCGACGTCTGGGACGTCGATCACTTCCTCCTTGACGCAGCCGATCGCCGCCAGCAGGGTCGCCTCCCACTGATCATCAAACTTGGGCACCAGGATACCTGGCATGTCCAGCAACTCAACGTCTGTGGTGATTCGCACCCACTGCTTGCCGCGCGTCACCCCCGGCTTGTTACCCACGTGGAGTTTGTTCCGTCCCACGAGTCGGTTGATGACCGAGGACTTGCCCACGTTGGGGATACCGATCGCCATCACCCGCCCCGGGCGCGGCTTTCGACCGCGCGCGACCCAATCGGCCAGCCGGGGAGCGTAAGCCTCGCGAACCGCCGCCAGCACCTCTTTGACACCGGTGCCCTTCACCGCGTCCAGCGAGACGGCGAGCGTCCCCTCCTGGCGGTACCGCTCCACCCAGGCCCGTGTCTGGACCGGATCCGCCAGATCCGCCTTGTTCAGGACCATAATCCGAGGCTTGGTGGCCACAAGGGCGACCAGATCGGGATTTCGACTGGCCGGCGGACAACGACTATCGACGATCTCCAGGACAACATCGACGAGCGGCGCCGTCTCTTGCAGCGTTCGCTTCGCCTTCGTCATATGACCAGGGAACCATTGGATCACCGGCATGAGCCTCTTCCTTCCTACTTGTCCTCTTGCGCGAGGACCGGCCTCTCTACCCAGGCCATGGTGCTTAAGGGCCAGACCCGATAAAAGGCCTGCCCACGTATCTGCGTTCGCTGGACGGGGCCAAAGTACCGGCTGTCCTCCGAGTTGGAGCGGTTGTCACCGAGTACCCAGACCGTATCGGGCTCCACGACGTGGGGCGCCCAGGTCTCACGGTCGCTCAAGGTGGATGCCACCTCTGGGAGAAGTTCGCCGTTGACGTATACCTTGCCCTGCCGGATTTCAACCGTATCCCCCGAGACGGCGACAACTCGCTTGATGAAATCACGCGTCAAGTCCTCAGGGTACTGAAAGACGATCACTTCACCCTTCTCTGGCAACCGCCACAGGTAGAGCCACTTGTTGACCAGGACGCGATCGCCCGTGTGCAGCGTCGCCTCCATTGATGCGCCCTCGACCCGGTAGACCTCAAAGAAGAAGGTCCGGATCAGAAACGCCAGCACCACGGCCAAGAGCACAACCTCGACTAGTTCGCGTAGCGGCCCCCTCGATGCCCGGTTCCGCATCGTTAGCGCCCCCCACAGGCACCTGTTTCTTCCTTTTTATGTACGAGAAAACCCCGACCAAACCCTGCTGGGTCTGGCCGGGGCATACCCGTGACCGCTTGATTACTTGGCGGCAGTGACCTTGCGCTCGCGGATACGAGCGGCCTTGCCGGTGAGGTTGCGGAGGTAGTAGAGCTTCGCACGGCGGACAATACCACGGCGAACGACCTCAATGGCCGCTAGGCGCGGGCTGTGAACCGGGAAGGTACGCTCAACGCCGACACCGTAGGAGACGCGGCGAACGGTGAAGGTCTCGTTCAGGCCAGAACCCTGGCGCTTGATGACGACACCCTCGTACGCCTGGAGGCGCTCGCGGGTGCCTTCAACGACCTTAACCTGGACGCGGACGGTGTCGCCAGGGCGGAACACCGGAATGTCCGAGCGGAGAAACTCACGCTCGATCTGCTCGATCACCTTCGACATGGGGTTCACTCCTTAATAACGGACGTTCTTGCCGGACCCCCGAGCAAGGAGTGACCGGTAGCGGACCGTCCATGATGAGACACGCAACCTATTATAGCAACCACACCTGCAAACGACAAGTGTAGACCGCTACTGCTCTTTCGGTTTGGGCCCTGCTGAAATCGACTTGCGCCGCTTCGGCTTGGGCTGCAGTTCGGGCGGGATCGGTTCGCCCTTCAACTGATGCAGGGTACGCCGGTCCTCATCGGTGAGGGGCGCCCCCGCGAGAAGATCAGGCCGCCGCTCCAGGGTGCGCCTGAGCGCCTCCCGGCGGCGCCACCGCTCCATCGCCCCATGGTCGCCCTTCAGGAGGATCTCCGGTACCTCTAGCCCGTTCCAGACGGGCGGGCGGGTGTACTGAGGTCCTTCGAGCAGGCCGGCCGAGTGCGACTCGTTGACGGTGGAGACCAGATCGCCCAGAACCCCGGGCACCAGGCGAGTGACCGCCTCCGTGATCACCAGGGCGGGCAGTTCACCGCCCATCAGGACGTAATCTCCTAGGGAGATCTCATCCGTGGCGAGCGAGCGAATCCGCTCATCGAACCCTTCATAGCGGCCGCAGACGAAGATCAGATGCTCGGATTCGGCCAGTTCGCGGGCGACCGCCTGCGTAAAGGGGCGCCCCTGCGGGTCCATCAGAATCACCCGCGCGGACTTCGCCCCTGCCGGGGTCTGCCCTCGGCACCACTCGACCGCGGCAGCGATCGGCTCTGGCTTCATCACCAGGCCGGCACCGCCCCCGTAGGGGTAGTCGTCGGTCGATTGATGCTTCGCGAAGGCAAAGTCCCGAATGTTAACCGGCCTTGCATCGACCAGACCCGCATCACGAGCCCGCCCCAGGATCGACTCCGTCAGGGCAGGCTCGATGATGGAAGGGTGAATGGTCAGAATGTGAATGAGCACCCTCTCAGTCCTCCAACAGCCCCGGAATCGGCTGAATCACGACCTTGCCACCCGGCACGTCAATCTGCTTGACGAACTGCTTGACGGCAGGGACCATATACCGCTTCCGGTCCGGCGTCTCCACGACGTAGATGTCGTGGGCCGGGGAACTCTGGTTCACCTCGACCAAGCGGCCAAGGGGGTTGCCCTCTGGGTCGACCACGTTCAGACCCTCCAGGTCAAAGACGTAGTAGTGCCCCTCGGGCAGGGTGTGCACCTCCGCCTTGGGCACCTGGAGGTACTGGCCGCGCAACTTATCAGCCTCGTCCCGATCAGCCACCCCTTCTACCGAAAGGATGACCATGTTCTTGACGACAGTCCGATACTTGACGCGGACAGGCTTGGCCTCCGGACCCAAAAAGACAGTGCGCAGCGTCGCGAAGCGCTCCAGGAATTCGGTCAGGGGGAAGACCCGGACCTCGCCCCGGACGCCATGCGGCGACGTGATCTGACCAATCTTGACGAGATCAGCCATCCGCTACTTCACACCCTCACGAATCTCGATGATCTTGCCGTCCTGGACGACGATCTCGACGCCCAGAGCGGCCTCCAAGTCGTCGCCCACGGCAACCGTGGTGAGTGACTGGGCCTGACCCTGAACGATCTCAGAGCCGAGCGGCAGGGCCGCCACGGCCTGGATCTCTTCCTCAAGCTGAGCCTTGCGGTCAGCCCGCTTGGCCTTCTCCTGCGCGATCACCTGGTTCAGTTGGAGGAGTTGCTGGGAAGGGATGTTCCCCATCAACTGAGCCCGCTTCACCTCGGAATCGAGGCGGGCAGTCTCCTCCTCCAGAACCTTGATCGCCTCACGCATGTCGGTGTTTAGCCGATCCTTGAGGCCATCGGTGACCAGCGCCTTGATGGTAACTGGACGAATCAGCTGAATGCTCATGGCATGAACTCCACGGTGACGCGGCGACCATCTTTGGCCGCGGCGGACTTTACGACGGTCCGAATCGCCTTAGCGACACGACCGCCTCGGCCGATAACCTTCCCCATGTCGCCGCCCGCTACCCGGACCTGGATCGCCACAGAACGGGGGGCCTCGGTCGCTGTCACCTCTACTTGGTCCGGCGTGTCGACCAGGCCTTTAACCAGCACTTCGACCAGTTGCTTCATCAAGTGAGACAAGCCCCCTCTACCCACGGTCCGGACGGGCGCCCGGGATGGGTTTACTTCTTGGCCTCGTCGAACTTCTTCATGATGCCGACCTTGGAAAGAAGGCTCTTGGCGGTGTCGGTCGGGGTGGCGCCGTTGGCAAGCCACTTCAGGGCCTTGGCCTCGTCGACGGTGACGACGGCGGGCTGCTGGACCGGGTTGTAGGTGCCGATCTCATCGACGAAACGGCCGTCGCGCGGCGAGGTGGACTCGGCAACGACGAGGCGATAGAACGGGGACTTCTTCATACCCATGCGCTTGAGGCGAATCTTGAGAGCCATTGTGGTATTCCTCCTTGATGGTTAGGCGGCGCGTTGGCCGCGGGTGAGTCTATATGACCAAGGGTTTCATCCCTAGGATCCTTTATTAACCGCGGATGTCGCGGATACTTGGTCGACCCGTGCTGGTCCTCATTGTGAAAATGGGTCCGTCTTCCATCCGCGTCATCCGCGTAATCCGCGGTTGAATAATTGTGTTTACCGGCGACCGAAGAGTCCGCCGAAGCCTCCGCCACCGGGGAGCTTGGGCATACCGCCCTTCCCCTTCTTCATCATCTTCTCCATGCCGCCCAACTGCTTCATCATCTTGCGCGCCTCTTCGAACCGCTTGATCAGGGCGTGGACCTCACTGAGAGGCCGCCCAGCACCCTTGGCGATCCGTTCCCGGCGGCGGATGTTGATTAGGTCCGGCTTACGCCGCTCCTTGGGCGTCATCGAGAGGATGATCGCTTCGACTCGCTGGAGCTCCTTCGGATCGATGTTGACGTCCTTCAGCTGGGCGCCCATGCCCGGGATCATCTTGAGGAGATCCTGCAGGGGTCCCATCTTCTGCATCGCCCGCATCTGCTCGAGGAAGTCCTCGAAGTCGAACTCAGCCTTCATCATCTTCTTGGCCATCTGCTCGGCCTGCTTCTGGTCGATCGACTCCTGCGCCTTCTCAATCAGCGTCAGGACGTCGCCCATGCCCAGGATGCGCGAGGCCATCCGGTCCGGGTAGAACCGGTCAAGCTGGTCCATCTTCTCGCCCATGCCGACAAACTTGATCGGCTTGCCGGTCACGTGGCGGACGGAGAGGGCGGCACCACCTCGGGTATCGCCGTCCAGCTTGGTCAGAATGACGCCATCGATACCGAGCGCCTGGTTGAACTGATCAGCGACGTTGACCGCATCCTGGCCGAGCATCGCGTCGACCGTCAGGAGGATCTCATGCGGCTGGAGGGCCGCCTTGATCGCCTTCAGCTCATCCATCAGCGCCTCGTCGATGTGGAGGCGACCGGCGGTATCGAGGATGATCACGTCCCGGTGGTGCTCAGCGGCGTAGTCAAACGCTTGCTTTGCGATCTCGACCGGGCTGACCTCAGTGCCCAGCTGGAAGACGGGGACGTCCACCTGCTTACCGAGGACCTCGAGCTGCTTGACCGCAGCCGGGCGGTAGATGTCCGCTGCGACGAGGAGGGGCTTCTTGCCCTCCTTCTTCAGCTTGGCGGCCAGCTTCGCAGCGTGCGTCGTCTTACCGGCGCCCTGCAAGCCGCAGAGCATGATGATCGTCGGCGGCCGTTCGGCCATGTTCAGATCGGCATGCTCGCCGCCCATGATCGCGATCAGTTCCTCATGAACGATCTTGATCACCATCTGGCCCGGGTTGAGGGTCTCCAGGACCTCCTGGCCGACGGCTCGCTCCTTCACCTTAGCGACGAACTCCTTGACAACCTTGAAGTTGACGTCAGCCTCGAGGAGGGCCATTCGGACCTCGCGCATCGCTTCAGCAACGTCCGCCTCGTTCAGCTTGCCTTTGCCGGTCAGCTTCTTGAAGGCAGACTGTAACTTCTCGCCCAGGGATTCGAACATCGGGTTCACTCCTTCCCGCTTTCGGGAGGATCTTCATCGGCCTGCAGCGCTTGAGTCAGCACGAGGGCCTCCGCTACGGCACCGGACTGGAGCGCCCGGACCAAGTCGGCTAGCCGCGCTTGCTGGCGCTGGTACTCCGCAATGAAGCCGAGCTTCGCCTCGTACTCCTCCAGGAGGGCGACCGAGCGCTTTAGAAGGTTCTGGACCGACTGGCGGCTGACCCCGTCCTCCCCAGCGATCTCGCCGAGGGAGAGGTCCTCCAGGTAGTAGGCCTGCAGGAGGGTCTGCTGGCGGTCGGTCAGGAGCGGCCCATAGAAGTCGAAGAGGAGGCTAACTCGCTCAATCTCCTTCACTGACACCCCTCCCTTCCTACAAAGGTTAGTATAGGGAGGAGCAGGGTGGGTGTCAAGCAAAAGTGTTTGACACCCCAGCCACCTTTGCGCCGATCTGCTTCCAGCCATCCCACGGGTCATTACGAATCCGGCCCTGCAGGTCCAGGCAGACCGCCTCCTCGGAGGAGACGGTCCAGGCGGCGACCCGAGTGGCGGCCTCGACGGCCAGACCGAGGGGGGCGCCCTGCACGAGCGCGTGGGAGCAGCCAGCCACAAAGGAGTCGCCAGCACCAGTCGTATCGACCGCATGGACGAGTTGGACCGGGACGTGCCCGTGCTCCCCGGTCTCAAAGTCGGCATAGACGGAGCCAAGGGCGCCCAGCGTCACGACGACCTGGCGGATCCCCCAGCGGGACTGGATCTTCTTGAGCGCTTCCGTCGCCTCCGGCAGGGAGGTGATCGCTTGATCGGCCAGCTCCTCCGCCTCGTTCTGGTTGCAGATCCAGGTGTGCAGACCCTCCAGGATCGACGGCTTCTTCCGGATCGCCACGAAGTTACCGGGTAACCCGATCAGCTTCACACCGAGTTCCTGGGCGTCCTGCGTCACCTGCTCGGGCAGCGAGACCGAGGAGTCGATCTCCAGCACGCACCACTTGGCGCCCGAGAGGACCTGCCGGCCAGACTGGCGCCAGGCCTCCTTCATGAACTTGTAGTGCGGGAGCTGGCTGAGTGAGCAGGCCAGGTCACCATCCTTGTGCAGGATCGCGACCCAGAGGCCGTGGCCACCGGGCTCGTCCACCCGCAAGAGGCCCGTTAGGTCAACACCATGCCGCTCGAGGCGGCTGATCACCTCACGACCGACGCCATCCTGCTGGACGGAGGAGACGAAGCGCACCTCGGAGCCGAGTAGGGCGATCGTCTCTGCCACGTTACGCCCCACGCCGCCATGGTAAAAGCGGGTGACCCCTTGGTTCCGCCCCTTAAAGTTGAGTTCGTTACTAGGGAAGCACTTAAGATCAACAAAGGTCGTGCCTAGGACGACGACCGGAGCGGCTGGGTTCTTCTCCATTACTCCTGATCCCTCTTCTTCCAGCGGTCCTTATCACGGGCCTCGTACTTGGCGAGCACTTGACGGAAGCCATCCTCCAGGTCAACGCCCATCTGGTTCGCCATCGCGGCGATGACGAAGAGGAGGTCGCCCATCTCCAGGGCGAGATCGGCCACATCCTCCGTCGGCTTCTTCGTCTTGGGGCCGTAGCGGTGGTTTACCTCACGGGCGAACTCGCCGACCTCCTCGGTCAGGCGGGCCAGGTTGGCCAGGGGATGCCAGTAGCCGAACGGGGCGATCCAGCGGTCGACCGCTTGTTGGACCTCTTTTAGCTCCAAGTGCCTCGCTCCTTTGACTGGGGTTGGGGCTTATTCTCCCGATTGTAGCAAAGATGAGCATGATTTGCCACGACGGGACCCGCGCAAGTGAGAAGGGCGCCCCAACCATTCGGTCGGGGCGCCCCCACAATCACGCTTCGTGAGACCCAAAGAGCGCCCTGGCAAAGTCCTGCGGGTCGAAGGGTTGCAGGTCATCCATCCCCTCGCCAACCCCGACGAACTTGACCGGCACATCCTCTGCGCCCTTGATCCCGATCACCACGCCGCCCTTCGCCGTCCCGTCCAGCTTGGTCAGGGCGATCGCCGTCACCCCGGCGACCTCCTTGAAGAGCTTGGTCTGCTGAATGGCGTTCTGGCCCGTCGTCGCGTCCAGGACGAGGAGCGTCTCGTGCGGGGCGCCCGCTACCTCGCGGGCGAGCAGGTTCCGCACCTTCTTCAGCTCCGCCATCAGATCAGCCCGGTTGTGGAGCCGCCCAGCCGTATCGAGGATCAGGACGTCAGCGCCGGTCTCCCGCGCCCACTTCATCCCGTCAAAGGCGACAGCAGCCGGGTCTCCACCCTCGGGACCCGCCACAACCGGGACTTCAGCCCGCTCGCCCCAGATCTTCAACTGGTCGATCGCTGCAGCCCGGAAGGTATCACCGGCGGCCAGGACGACCCGCTTGCCCTGGCTCTTGAGGTAGTGGGCTAGCTTGCCGATCGTGGTCGTCTTGCCGACGCCGTTCACGCCGACGACGAGGATCACGGTCAGGCCCGCCGGGTTGTACGAGAGCGGAGCCGGCTCGCCCAGCCGCGCCGAGATCAGTTCGGCCAGGACCGGCTGGAGCTCGTGCCCCTCCTTGAGCCCCCGGGCACGCGTCTCCTTGCGGAGCGCCTCTACGAGGGCAAAGGCGGTCTCGGCGCCGACATCGGCCGTGATCAAGGCCTCCTCCAGCTCCTCGAAGAGCTCCTCATCAATCTTGCGGAAGCCCATCACGCTCGTAACCTTGTCCATAAAGGAGGCCGTCGTCTTCGACAGCCCCGCCTTCAGTTTGTCAAAGAAGCCCACGGGTGGACCGCCCCTTCAGGTAGATCTATTCCTATTCTCACGCTGATCAAGCCCCGCCGTCAACTCAGCGGGCGGGCAGGATTAGCTTCATCACCCAATCGGTGACCAGCACCAAGAGGCCCAGCCCCATGAAGGCCAGTACCAAGAAGAGCCGGGAGGGGCGCCCTTCATCCCCGACTGGGGACTCCTTCTCCTCATCCGCCATCTTAGCCGGCCTCCTTTGCCACATCGACCAGACGCACAGAGACGACCTTGGAGACGCCTGTCCCCTCCATCGTCACGCCATAGAGCGTATCGGCCGCCGCCATCGTCCCGCGCTGGTGGGTGATGCAGATGAACTGCGAGCCATCGCTGGCGAAGCGCTTCAGGAAGCGGCCCACCCGGTCGACGTTCGCTTCATCGAGCGCCGCCTCCACCTCGTCCAGGACGACGAAGGGGGTCGGCTTCACCCGCAGGAGGGCGAAGAGCAGGGCGGTCGCCGTCATGGCACGCTCGCCGCCCGAGAGCAGCGAGAGCGCCTGTGGCTTCTTGCCCGGCGGCTGGGCGATGATCTCGATACCGGTCTCGAGCAGGTTCGACTCATCCATCAACTGCAGATCGGCCCGCCCGCCCTCGATCAGGTCGTGGTAGACCTGTTGGAAGGCGGTCCGGATCTGCTCGAAGGACTGCTTGAAGACCGTCGTGATCTTCCGGTCGAGCTCTTCGATCGCTCGGTAGAGGGACTCCTTTGCTTCCGTCAGGTCAGCCTGCTGCTGGCGCAGGAAGACGAGGCGTTCGGTCGCCGTCTGGAACTCCTCGATCGCTGCCAGGTTGACCGGACCGAGCGCCCGGATCAGCTCCCGCAGTTCGGCGAGGCGGGTGCGAGCGAAGGCGAGTTCACCCTCGGGCAGGGCCTTGCCAGCTAGGTCGGTCGGAACGAGCCCGTAGGTCTCGTGCAGGCGGGTAGCGAGGGACTCCAGCTCCATCTGGAGCCGGGCGGTCTCGACCTCCACCGCCTGGCGGCGATTGGTCAGGTCGGTCTGGGCCCTGCGCAACTGGCGAAGCTCACGCTCCAGCTCGTTGACCGCCTCCTGCGACTCGATACGACGGCGCTGGAGCCGCTCACGCTCGCCCGCAAGGCGCTCCTTCGCTGCCGCGCTCTCGGTCAGTTCGGCCTGAGCGGCCAGCTTTTCATGGGCCACGCGTGCAAGCCGTTCGGCCACGCCGCCGGCCTGGGCGATCCGCTCCGCCTCCTCGGCCGCGAGCGCCCTCCGGTCGTCGACCAGACGGGAGATTTGGCTACGAAGTGCGCGCAGGTTGGCGCCCTGGTCGGCGCCACTCACCTGGAGCTCGGTCAGCTTCTTGCCCCGCTCGTCGAGCAGGCGGAGCCGCTCCTCACTCGCCTGGGTCAGCTCGGTCACTTCGGCCTCCAGCTTCGCCCGCTCAGCAGCGAGGGTCGCTAGCTCGGTCTCGAGCTTCACCCTCCCCTCTTCGCCCTCGGCGAGGTCGGCCCGGATCTGCCCGGCCTCAAAGGCGAAGGTCTCGAGGACCTCGGTCCAGCGGGCTACATCACCGCTCAAGCGGCGAATCTCGCCCTCGGCGCGGGTGACCTCCGTCTCCAGCGAGCGCAGGCGCCCGTCCAGGTCAGCGATCTGCTGCGTCCAGCGGGCCAGTTCGGCGTCGATCTTAGCCTGCTCATCGCGGATAAAGCCCATATCAGCCCGAAGGCTGGTCAGGCGCTCGGTCAGCTCCTCCTTCTCCCGCTCCCGAGCGAGGAGGCCACCTCCCTGCCCGCTGGTCGAGCCGCCGGTTAGGGCGCCGCCCGCCGAGAGCAGTTCGCCATCGAGCGTAACGATGCGGTAGCGCATCCCGGTCTTCTTACCGAAGGCGAGCGCCGCGTCCATATCTTGTGCAACCAGGACCCGCCCCAGCAGGAAGGCGACCGCCGGGCGGAAGCGCTCCTCGAAGCGGACCAGGGAGAGGGCGCTGCCCAGGATGCCGGGCGCCCCGGTAAACTCGCGCTCCTCATCAGCCCGGAAGGGGTTGGGGCGCATCGTATTGAGCGGCATGAAGGTCGCCCGGCCGCCGGCCGAGCGCTTCAAGTGCTCGATCGCCGCCTTGGCGCCCCCGTCGGTTGCGACCAGGATGTTCTGAATCGAGCCGCCCAGAGCGACCTCCAGGGCCTTCTCATAGGCGGACTCCGTCCGGATCACCTCAGCGACAGAGCCGAGGACCTCCGAGGCCCAGGGGGCGCCATGCTCCCGCCCCACCAGGACGGTGCGCGGGCCCTTCTGGTAGCCCTCAAAGGCGTTCATCATCTCCTGAATCGCCTCGAGGCGGGCCGAGGTCGCCTGGAACTTGCCGCGCATGTCGTTCCCGCGCTTGATGCAGTCCTGGCGTGCCTCCTGGGTGCGACTCTCCCCTTCCCGGGCCTCGGCGATCGCCTTCCGCAGCTCCTCGCGCTCCTCACCGAGCGCGACGAGGTCCTCTTCCATGGCGGTCAGGTAGCCGCGGGTCTTCTTCGCCTCGGACTCGGTCCGGGTGCGCTCGGCCACCAGGCGATCCTCGCGCTTCTGCGCCTCCTCGCGCCGCCGCTCGGCACCGAGCAGGCCGTTCTTCTTCTCGGCCTCCAGCTGCAGGATCGAGACGATTCGGTCCTTGCGCTGCTCGATCTGCCGGTTGGTGCCGCTGATCTCCGCCTGGAGGTCGCCCAGCGAGCCCTCGTGGGCGAGCTGGTCCGCCTGGATGCGGGCGAGTTCGGCGAAGAGAACGGCGACCTGGTCTTCCAGGCCGGCCTCTTCCGCCTTCAGGGCCGCCTGCTTCTGCGCCAGGACCTGGACCTCCTGATCGAGGCGGGCGCCCTCCGCCCCGGCGGCCCCCTCCTCCTGCTGCGCCAGTGCGAGGCGACCCTCCGCCCGCTCGTGGCGCCCGGTCGCCTCCGTCAACTGCTGGCCGACCTCGGTCAGCTCGGTCTCGAGGGCGACGACCAGGTTCTTGGCCGTCTCCAGCCGGGTCTCACCCGACTCGAGGCGGGCCTCCGTATCGGCCAGGCGGGTGGCCAACGAGTCGGTCTCCGCCACGATCGTCTCAGTCTTGGCGGTCGCAGCCTCATGGGCATAGGCGATCAGACCCTGATCGAGCCCGGTCGCCTCCTCGTCCAGCACCTTGAACTGGGTCGCCTTCTCGGCAGCTTCACCGAGGGCGCCCAGGTTCGATTCGATCTCACCCGTGATATCCGTGATGCGGACCAGGGCGTTCTCCGTCTCCTCGAGGCGGCGCTGGGCCTCCCGCTTGCGGAGCTTGTAGCGGGAGATGCCAGCCGCCTCCTCAAAGACGGCTCTGCGCTCCTCCGCCTTGGTCGAGAGGATCTCATCGATCTTGCCCTGCCCGATGATCGAGTAGTTCTCCCGGCCCACGCCGGTATCGAGGAAGAGGTCGTGGATATCCTTCAGGCGGCAGGCGACGCCATTGAGGAAGTACTCGCCTTCGCCGGAGCGATCGACCCGGCGGGTCACTTGAACCTCGGTAAAGCCGACGCCAAGCTTACCGTCACTGTTATCAAGAATGAGAGAGACCTGGGCGTAGCCCATCGCCCGCTTGGCGCTGGAGCCCGCGAAGATGACGTCGACCATGGCACCGCCGCGCAGCGCCTTGGCCGACTGCTCGCCCAAGACCCAGCGGATCGCATCTGCCACGTTCGACTTGCCCGAGCCATTCGGACCAACGACCGCGGTGATCCCGGGGCCGAAATCGAGCTCCGTCTTCTCTGCAAAGGATTTAAAGCCAATGATCTCCAGTCGCTTCAGGTACATCGACGGACCTCCCGTCCTGACGGTTCCTAACCCGTCTTTCTTCGACGCGCCCTGGCCGTTTTCCCCCTTCACAAGACAAAAAGGAAGGGGCGGCCTGACTGGCCGCCCCGAAGGCACGATCTAGCTACTCCGACTTCTCCGGGCGGGTCGGGAGCTTCAGCGGCTCATGGAAACGGCTCTCCGTGCGGGGCTCGAACTTGACTTCCAGGTCTGCCGGGATGGGGGCGCTGCGCCCCTGGCACAGGAAGCGGATGGCCGTGCGCTCCTCACCGTCGATGTCGATCTCCGCAAAGGCGGGAATAGCGATGAGGTCGATCCCGTTCGGAGCGACGAACCCGCGAGCGATGGCGATGGCCTTTACGGCCTGGTTGACAGCCCCGGCCCCGACGGCCTGGACCTCAGCCTGACCGGCGCCCCGTACGACAGCGGCGAGCGCCCCTGCGACCTTCTTGGGCGTGGAGGAGGCGGATACCTTCAGCACTTCCATGCGAGCGATCTCCTTTCGGGCTACGACTGAGCATCTTTCATCCCGTGGCTTAGGGATTCGGGGCAGGAGAGCGAAAACCCTTTCACGTTCGAGGCGACTTTTGTGAAGAGAGTGTAAAACCAGAAAAGAGGGGCACCCTGCATAGCAGAACCCCCTCCTTCTCGTCCCTCTTCGGTTTTCATTCGTGGCAGCCGCGGTGATTAAGCTCTTCCGCGCCCCTCGAAGGCTAGCCGCGCCGCTTCCTGCTCCGCATCCTTCTTCGACTTTCCCCACGCGGAGGCCAGGAGCGCTCCCTCACGGTAGCAACCCATCTGGAACCGCTTCTCATGGGCCGGGCCGTCCTCCGCCAAGAGCTGGTAGACGGGCGCCCCCCGCCCATCGCGCTGGAGAACCTCCTGCAGGCGGGTCTTCCAGTCGACATGCAGGGCGCCCTGCTGTGCGATCGCCGCCAAGGGCATCAACTCCCGCCGGACGAAGGCCTGGGCAACGGGGAGACCGCCATCTAGGTAGAGGGCGCCCGCCACCGCCTCGAACGCATCAGCCAGGATCGAATCCCGATCACGCCCGGTCGCCTCTTCACCCCGCCCGAGGCGCAGGTGGGCGCCCAGGCCTAACGCCCGCGCCCGCGACGCCAAGGCCGGTTCCCGCACGACCGCCGCCCGCAGCTTGGTCAACTCCCCCTCCGGCAACGCCGGATAGGTTGTGTGGAGCGCGTCGGCCATCACCAGGCCCACCACGGCATCACCCAGGAACTCTAGGCGCTGGTTCGACGGCTTGGTCGGGTTCTCATTCGCCCACGTCGTGTGGGTCAGCGCCTCCGTCAGGAGGGCCGGGCGCCGGAAGTCGTGGCCGAGTCGCTCCTTGGACCAGGCCGCCACATCACTAATTCGAGTCATCCGCTCTCTCCTCCAACCAAAAGAAGGGTCCCGCAGGGCAAAGCCGCTGCGGGACCCCCTGTATGCTATCGCTCATGCACGGCCTAGTATTAGCCCTTGCTCGTGATATAGCTGATCGCGGACGCGACGGTGGTCAGCTTCTCAGCGTCCTCGTCCGGGACCTCGATCTCGAACTCCTCCTCGAGAGCCATGATCAACTCGACGATGTCGAGCGAATCGGCACCGAGATCCTCGATGAAGTTGGCCTCCATCGTCACCTCAGCCTCTTCAACGCCAAGCTGATCAACGACGATGCCCTTCATCTTCTCAAAAATCTGCTCCTTGTTCGCCATTGGGGGTTCACCTCCTCAAATGAATACGGGTCGCGGGTCCGGCCCGTGTTTAATACTTCGTCAAGCCTCCGTCGACCGCCAGCGTCTGTCCGGTGATGTAAGCAGCACCAGGACCCGCCAGGAAAAGAACGGCCGCGGCGACATCTTCTGGCGTACCAAAGCGCTCCAGCGGGATCTGCTTGAGGTACTCCTCACGCTGCTCCGCCGTCAGCTCATGGAGCATGCCCGCGTCAATCGCCCCAGGCACGACACAGTTGGCCGTGATTCCCCGGGAACCGAGCTCGTTGGCCACGCTTCGGGTGAAACCGATCACGCCCGCCTTAGCGGCGGCGTAGTTGGCCTGGCCCGGGGTGCCCAAGAGCCCAGAGACGGAGCCGATGTTGATGATCCGGCCCGCACGGGCCTTCAGCATGGGACGGGTAACCGCCTTCGTGCAAAGGAAGACGCCCTTCAGGTTCGTCTGGAGGACCGAGTCCCAGTCGGCCTCCTTCATCCGCATCAGAAGCCCATCACGGGTGATGCCCGCGTTGTTAACCAGAATGTCGACCTTGCCGAAGGTCTTGAGCGCCGCGTCCACGAGCGCCTCGGCGCCCTCGGCCGATCCGATGTCGGCCTGGACAGCCAGAGCCCGACCGCCGGCTGCCTCGATCTCTTCGACCAAGGCCGTGGCAGCGGCCTGATTGCGCGCATAGTTGACCACGACGGTGGCGCCAGCCTGGGCAAGAGTCTTAGCGATCTGCGAGCCGATCCCGCCGGAGGCTCCTGTCACAATTGCAACCCGATTGGCTAGGTTCATCTTAGCATTCCCTCCCGATGGAATCAAGGAGGCGTGCCAAGGACTGGGAATCGTCCACCGAGTGGCAGGTCGCCTTCCGATCGATCTTCTTCAGGAACGAGGCCAGGGTCTTGCCGGGGCCGACCTCGATGAACTGGGTGACACCCGCCGCCAGCATGAGGCGAATCGTCCTCTCCCAGAGGACCGGGGCAGCGACCTGTTGGACGAGCAGAGGCCGGATCGTAGCCAACGACTCCACCGGTTCGGCGGTGACGTTGCTGATGACCGGAATCTGGGGCATCTGCAACTCCACCTGGTCCAGAACCGGCGCCAGGCGATCCGCGGCTGGCTGCAACAGCCGGGAGTGGAACGGGGCGGTCACGGAGAGGCGAACATACCGTCCACCGGCGGCCACCACTCGCTCGTGAGCCT
This sequence comes from Symbiobacteriaceae bacterium, assembly GCA_035298385.1. Taxonomy (GTDB): domain Bacteria; phylum Bacillota; class Sulfobacillia; order Symbiobacteriales; family Symbiobacteriaceae; genus DATGYC01. The sequence continues at coordinate 19,095 of DATGYC010000155.1, forward strand.
CAGCGAGAGCCTCCTCCTGCCCTGCGATCACGATCTGACCGGGGCAGTTGTAGTTGGCGCCCGCCACCCACGTACCGGACGCGTCACGCGTCTCGGCACAGATCTGGTCGACCCGCTCGGTATCCAGGCCTAGAATGGCAGCCATGCCACCAGTACCGGCCGGGACGGCCTCCTGCATCAGTTGGCCACGCTGGCGAACCAGCGGGACCGCCTGGGCGAAGGTAAGCGTGCCTGCGGCCACGTGAGCGCTGTACTCACCGAGGCTGAGGCCGGCGACCAGATCAGCCTTGATGCCCGCCCGCTCCAGGAGGCGCAGGACCGCCACAGAGAGGGTCAGGATCGCTGGCTGTTGGTTAGCGGTGAGCTTCAGCTCCTCCTCTGGGCCCTCCCAGCAGAGGCGGGCCAGGTCGAAGCCGAGCAGGTCATTCGCCTGCTCAACATGCTCCCGTACGATCGGCTCTGTCTGGGCCAGTTCCTGGCCCATGCCGACGTACTGGGCGCCCTGACCGGGGAAGAGAAAGGCAACCTTGGACAACAGGGGCGCCCCCTTTAGTGATCACGATTCCTAGACTTCGAAGAAGGCGGCACCGACCGCACCGGGGCCGACGTTGGTCGCCACAACCGGGCCGATCGGGGCGACGAGGGCGTCGACGACCTCGTACTTCTCCTTCAGGATCTGGAGCCAGCGAAGCGCCTCCGGCTCATCCTGCGTATGCAGAACTCCGAGCTTGATCCGGCGGCCGAACGGCACGCGCTCGTTCATTAGCTCAAGCACGCGCGGCAGAACCTTGGACTTCCCTCTGACCTTGTCAGCCGGAGCGACGACACCCTCGCGGTCGACCTGCAGGATCGGCTTGATCCCGAGCAGGCCGCCCAGCATCGCCTGCGCCTTGCCGACGCGGCCGTTCTTCTGGAGAAACTCGAGTGAGTCCAGCGAGAAGAAGATGTGGGTGCGCTCCTTCAACTCGTTGAGGAAGGCGGCGATCGACTCGGCGGACTCGCCAGCCTTCGCCCGCTCGGCCGCCTCGATCGCCAACAGCCCTTGACCCAAGGAGGCCGACCGGGTGTCGACAAGAGTTACCTTGCCCGACGGGAGCATCGAAGACGCCACACCCGCAGAAGAGATTGTGCCCGAAAGCGACCCAGAGACGTGGATCGAGAGGATCTCGTCGCCGCTATCGATGATCGGCTGGTAGACCTTAAGGAAGTCACCCGGGGCCGGCTGCGCGGTCTTGGGATGGTGCGGCGTGGTCCCGATCTTCTGCCAAAATTGGTCCGAGCTCATCTCGACGACGTCCAGGAAGGACTCCGGACCAAAGTGGACCGTTAGCGGAACCATCTCGATCCCATGCTCGGCCCGAACCTCGGCGCTCAGATCGGCTACCGTATCCGTCACAATCCGCAGGGCCATACGCTCGCCTCCTCTAACTATCCTCAGGGTCGAACCGATAGATTAGCAGGTCCACTCTAGGGCCAGGGCGCCCCAGACCAAGCCGGCACCGAACGAGACACAGACCACCTTGTCACCGGGCTTCAGACGGCCCGCCTCCTGCGCCTCCCAAAGGGCGATCGGAATCGAGGCCGATGAGGTATTGGCATAGCGATCGACGTTGACGACAACCCGCTCTGCCGGAAGGCCAAGCCGCTTGACGGCGGCATCGATGATCCGGCCGTTCGCCTGGTGGGGTACAAGCAGGTCGATCTGATCTGCCGTCCAGCCAGCCTTGGCCAGGATCTCACCAGTCGCCTCGTTCATGACGCGAACGGCGAACTTGAAGACCTCCTGCCCGTTCATCTTGACGAAGTGGGCGCCCTCGGCCACCGTCTCGGCGGTGGTAGGCCGGCGCGAGCCGCCAGCCGGGACGTAGAGGTTGCAGCCACCCGAGCCATCGGCGCCCACTAGGGTCGCCTGAATGCCACCCTCCTGAACCGGCTTGAGGATCGCCGCTCCCGCGCCATCCCCGAAGAGCACAGCGGTCGAGCGGTCCGCCCAACTGACCAGCTTGGAGAGCATCTCCGCGCCGATCACCAGGATGCAGTTGAAGCGCCCCGAGGCGATCATCCCTTCAGCCACGGTCATGCCGTAGATCCAGCCCGGGCAGGCGGCCTGCAGGTCAAAGGCGCCCGCCCGCTTCGCCCCGATCGCGTCCTGCACGAGGCAGGCGGTCGAGGGGAAGGGCATGTCGCCGGTAACGGTCGCCACGATGATCAGGTCGATCTCTTCGGCTTCGACGCCCGCCCGCTCCATCGCTTGGCGAGCCGCCCGAATTGCGTAGTCCGAGGTCGCCTCATGCGGTTCAGCGAGCCGGCGCTCCCGGATCCCGGTCCGCGAGCGGATCCACTCATCAGACGTATCCATGAACTTTGCCAAGTCTTCGTTGGTGAGGCACTTTTCCGGGATGGCAACGCCGATCCCAGCGATCCCTACTCGCCGCATCAGAGGACCCCCTTTTTCTACATGGTCCCAAGGGGCGCCCTACTCGGCAACGCCCTCCGGGCCCGGTCCCTGGGCCTCAATGGCGGCGCGAATCTGCTCAACCACGTTCTGCTCCAGGGCCTGCTTCAGGAACCGAATACCCGAAGTGATCGCCTTGGCATCCGAAGAGCCATGGCACTTGACCACCGGGCCCTTAAGACCGAGGAGCAGGGCGCCCCCGATCTCGGTGTAGTCAAACTTCTTGACCAGCGGCTTCAGCCCACCCTTGATGAGCAGGGCCCCAATCTTGGAGACCAAGCTGGACATCAGGGCGCCCTTGATCTGCTTCATCAGCGCCATGGCGGTCCCTTCCATCGTCTTGGTGAAGATGTTGCCCGAGAAGCCCTCGGCCACAACTACATCCGCGACGCCGAACGGGACGTCACGCCCCTCCACGTTGCCAATGAAGTTGATCCCCTTCGCCTCTTGCAGGAGCGGATAGGTCGCCTTCGTCAGGGCGTTCCCCTTCTCCGCCTCCGCCCCGTTGTTCAGGAGGGCGACCTTGGGGTTCTTTCGACCCAGGATCGCCTTGGCGTAGACATCGCCCATCAGGGCGAACTGGACGAGCCACTCGGGCCGGGGGTCGATGGTGGCGCCAATGTCCAGGAAGAAGAACGGATCCTTCGCGCTCGGCATAACGGTCCCCAGTGCCGGGCGCTCGATCCCCTTCATTCGGCCAACCCCTAGCGTACCGACCACGACGAGGGCGCCCGTCGAGCCAGCAGTCAGGAAGGCATCGGCGTCGCCGTCCTTCACCATCTTGCCGGCGACGACCATCGAGGCGTCCTTCTTGGTGCGGACCGCCCTGACCGGCTCCTCGTCGGGCGTGATCACCTGCGTCGAGTGCCGGATGGAGACGTTCTGCGGCAGCCCGCCCTCCTTGGCGGCCTCTGCCTGAATGCGGGCTTCATCACCCACAAGAATCAAGGAGAGGTGCGGCCACAGCTTGGCTGCGGCGATAGCGCCAGCCACCTCGGGCTGAACCGCCTTGTCACTCCCCATTGCATCGATCGCGATCCTCACTCGCGCTCGCCTCCTGTCAGCCGGTTCTCCTCCACGGCGAAGACCGAAAACTTGCCCCGGAACACCTTATCCTGCCCGACCGCCGTCTCCACGAGCACGACGTAATGCGAGCCGCGCCGGCGAATCACCTCACCCTTGGCGATCAGCTTCTCGCCAAGGACGACTGGACGCCGGAACTTGATGTTCGCCAGGCCTGTCAGGACGATCTCCGCCGGAATCAGCGAGATCGCCAGCGACTCAGCCTGGGCGAATATGTATTGCCCACGGACGACCTTCGTCCGCTCAAAGACCATGTCACCGGTCGTCTCTAGCAACGAGATTCCCCGTTCGCCCAGCTTGATGTCCAGCAGCTCGCCCACGATCTCCTTGGCGCCCATCGAGCGCACGATCCCGTAGGTCCGCTCCGCCACGGACTTCGTCCGCTCTCGCAGCTCGGGAATCCCGAGGGCGAGGCGGTCCAGCCGTACCGTCTGGATCGAGACGGTGAAATACTTGGCCAGATCCTCGTCGCTCATGAACGGATTCTCCCGCACTAACTCCCGCAGTCGCTGTTGGCGCTCCAACTTCTTGCCGGTCGCTGGCATCAGGTGAACCCCTTTCTACGAGCAGAATCGCTCACTTGTCATAAAACGTGGTTTTAGTATCTGGTCGTAATTATAGCCGAGGAAGAGGTTGGATGCAAGGGGGTGGGAGGTGATGCGGGTCTTTTACCACAGAAACTAGGCCGTCCCTCAGCCAGATTTCCGTGGTAAAAAGAAAGAAACAGGAGGCCTTTACAGACCTCCTGTTTCCCGCTTATTCAAAAGCTTACTGAGCCGAGAGCTCCGGCTCAACGTTCAGGACCTGCACACCCTTGTACTGACCGCAGGACGGGCAGACGTTGTGCTGCAGGGTCATCTCCTTGCAGTTCGGGCAAGGGATCAGGTTCGGAGCCACAACCTTGAAGTTGTGAGCACGACGGGAGTCGCGGCGGGACCGCGACATCTTCTTCTTCGGAACTGCCATGTTTCTACACCCCTTTCAGATCTCCGCCCGCCGAGGGGCGGACCCGGGCACCTACTCCCGGGGGGACCTACTCATTTTTGGAATCCGGCTTGCGCAGCAGCTCATGCAGCTTTGCAAACCGGGGGTCTACCGTGACATCTTCGGTACACGAGCAGGGGCCTTGATTCAGGTTGGCTCCGCAGGTCGGGCAGAGTCCCTTGCAGTCCGGCGAGCAGAGCGGCTTCATCGGCAGCTCCACCACCACGTTGTCCCGCAGGGTCTCCGTCAGGTCGATCTGCTCGCCCTGATAGAGGTTGACCTGGCGGCCTGTCTCGGCCTCGTCGTCCTTAAGGATCGCGGCGAGGTCTGTCCCCTCCACGAACTCCTCTTCGAACTCCACCTCGAGCGGAGACTGGTACTCGGTCAGACAGCGGCTGCAGACGAGCTGGGCCTCCCCTTCGAGTTCCCCGCGTACTAGGAGTCGGTCGCCCAGGTTCCAAACCTCGGCCTCACCCGCGAAGGGTTGGTCGAATCGGACCGGCGAGCCACCTGACTCGATGGGCTTGAGCGACACGTGCAGGTCTACCCGCTCGTGGGCGCCCTCTTCCCGCTTCACTTCTGCAACGTTGACCAGCATACCCTCACCTCATGATCCGCTCAGACCGGTTGAAGACACAGCCACAATTATAGAGAGAGATGCCTTCCTTTGTCAACCAAGGAACGACCAATTCATGTCAACCATTTGAAGTTGACACACTACGTTCTTCCTTGAGCCAAGAGAGGGCGGCATCGATGGTCGTCACAGGAACAACCTTGATGGTGGTCGCGGCCCCATATGCCTCCGCAAAGTTGGCCGGCGGGACCAGAATCGCCTGCGCGCCCGCGGCCTCGGCCGTCGCCACCTTCTGCGCGACCCCGCCGATCGCTCCCACCGAGCCATCGAACTCGATCGTGCCGGTGATCGCGATTCGCTCCGCCGGGAAGATGCCGCCCGGGGTGAGCTGATCGACCACCTGCAGGGTCATCGCCAGGCCACAGGAGGGACCGGTGATCCACGGCAGCAGGATCTTCACCGGCACGGCGGTGTCATCGTAGCGCACCGCTTGCTCCAACATGACCCCCAAGTAAGGCCGGGTTGTTTGCAGCGTCGGATGCGCGCCAGTCGTCACCGTCACGTCCTGCTCCACGCCGTTGCGCTCAATGCGGAGGGTCACCGGATCACCGGGCTTCAGGGCGCCCAGGACCCGCTGCAGATCCGGGTTCGTCCGGACCTCCTGCGCATTCGCAGCCACAATGCGATCCTTCGGTAGAAGCGTCCCCTCGGCGGGCGCCCCCTTGAGCACCCCCGTGATGACCAGCCCCGTTGGATCGACGCCGCGCCCATAACCGGCCCGCTGCAGCCCGATCGCCTTGGCCGTCCGCTGGGCGTCGACCATCATCTCCGTCGCCATCTGATCATAAGCGGCAAAGTCGGGCAACTCGCCGAGGAACTCCTTGGCCGACTCCAGTTGCACCCGCTTGTCGACCTTGCCCCAGAGCCAAAGCCAGACGTTGGCTGGCTGGGCAAAGACGGTTAAGAGGTAGCCGCGGTCACCATGGACCTGCCCCCCCTCCACCCGAATCGCCTTCGACGTATCTAAGGCCATACCCGGCGCCGTGACGTAGTAGGGTGTCCGAATGAAGGCGAGAGCGCCACTGATGACCAGTGCCACGGAGAGACCCGCCACTCCCCGCCAAAACGGCGGCGTCTTAGGCCAGCGCATGCGTGAACACCTCCGCCTAGAGCTCCTGCTGCAGCTCCTCGCGGGCCTTGCGGATCACACCGGCGGAACGGGAGGACTCCTGGGCGAGCTTCTCCAGCTCGGGCTGGACGCGCGCAAAGAGGTCATCCGCCCAGGCGAGTGCGTTCTGCCGGATCTCCCGGGCGACACGCTTGGCCTGATCGATCACCTCGTTCGCTTGGGTCTCGGCCTCCTTGGTCACCGTCGACTCGCTCGTCAACTGACTGGCCTTGGACTGCGCCTCCCGCATCTTCGCCTCTGCCCAGGCCTTGGCCTCCTGGAGGATCTCCTCCCGCTGCTGAGCGATCCGCCCAGCCTCGCGGATCTCGTCCGGAATCGCCTCACGCAGGGCATCGATCAGGGCGTAGAACTCCTCCGGATCCACCATCACCTTCGCGGTCAGCGGCACCTTGGTCGCATGATTCACAACGTCTTCCAACCGGTCGATCAGGTCCATGATCTCCACGGGTAGCCCTCCCATAAACTTTGGCGCACATGATGTAGGGGATGTGCGTAGTCGTATAGATATCGTGTAACTCCCTAAATACCCACAGCGCCGACCAACCTGCTTACCCGAACTTGGCCCGGAGCCGCTTCTCAACCGTGGGCGGGACCAGCCCATCCAGCTTTGCCTGGTGGGCGGCCAGTTCACGCACGATCGACGACGAGAGGTACGAGTACTCCTTGCGCGACATCAGGAAGAAGGTCTCGACCGAGGCGTCTAGCTCCCGGTTGACCATCCCCATCTGCCACTCATACTCAAAGTCCTGGATCGGACGGAGGCCCTTGACGATCGCCATGGCGCCCTCCTGGCGGGCCAGGTCGACGAGGAGCCCCTCACCGTGGACTGCGCGCACGTTCGGGAGGTGCGACAGGGAGTCGCTTAGCATCTCCAGCCGCTCCGCCGCCGTAAAGAGCGCCTGCTTGCGCGGGTTGGTCAGGACGGCGACGATCACCTCGTCAAACTGGGCGGCGGCCCGCTCAATCACATCCAGATGGCCGTTGGTAACCGGGTCGAACGAACCCGGGCAGATCGCCTTGCGCACGCTGCTACGCCTCCTCATCCGCCCGCTCTACCTTGTACAGGGAGATGACGGTCTCACCAAACGAAAGCTCACGAACCCGGGTCAAGGAGCCTACTGCAGCCGGCATCGGATCCTTGCCGTGGTGCTCGCAGAGTACCCAACCATCCGGGGCGAGGATTCCATTGGCCGCAATCCCCTCCAGCGAAGCCGGACAGAGATCCTGCCCATAAGGCGGATCGACGAAGATCAGGTCATACTGGCGCCCCCGCTTGCCCAGGTCGGGCAGGGCGGCACGCGCGTCCCGGCGGAGCATCTCCGCCCGGTCGATCAGGTTCGTATAGCGCAGGTTCTCCTCCACGACCTTCAGATGGGCCGTCTGCAGGTCGACAAAGGTCGCAGCGGCCGCCCCGCGGCTAAGCGCCTCGATCCCCACGTTACCCGAGCCCGCAAAGAGATCCAAGAACCGGGCGTCGATCACCCGGGCGCCAATTACATTGAAGAGCGACTCCTTGACACGATCGGCGGTTGGTCGAACCTCCCGCCCCTTTACCGTCTTCAGCGGCCGGCCCTTGGCCGACCCCGTGATCACTCGCATCCGCTCACCTCGTCCGCTAAGAGAACGACTCGGGTAGTTCCCCCGGCCTACTGAAACCCTAAGTCGTGACAGTTCTGCGTGCTGACGCCCTTTTCCTTTCAAAACCAGACCGGATTCCCTACTTCAGCATGCCCATTGCAAAGGAACCCCGTGCCCGTATAACCCTTCGCACGGCCGGGTAGACTACCTGACGGCATCAATCAGTTCTCTCATCAAGGGACTCTACTTTGGGCGCTCCTCCGGGAAGCGCCCCCTTTTTTTGTCCAGGCGCGGCAAGGGCGCCCCCCACCAGGGGCGCCGATTCACCACGACTAACCCAAGAGCCAGACCGTTCGGTTCTGCACGCCGAAGTGAAGCGCCGCCTCGGCGTAGTTCCAGGTAAAGAGATCGATCCGGGCGCCCTTGATCGCTCCACCGGTATCGGCTGCGATGCCATAGCCCCAGCCATCGACGAAGACCCAGCTACCCAGCGGAATCTTGGTCGGATCGACCGCGACGGTACCGGTCCGGACCGCCATCCCCGAGTAGGTCACCGTCCCGACACCCGGTTCACCCGGGCTGTAAGCGGTCGCCTTCATCTGCCAGGACGCCTTGACCGGCAAGGAGCGGTCGCCGATTGCCGTGAGCACCGCACCCTCTTGCAAGAGCCGACTAGCCAGGACCGCAGCCTCGGCGCGGCTCGCCCAGGCTGTCGGGCGAAGCGTTCCATCCGCATACCCGTTGAAAAGGCCGAGCTTAACAGCGAGGGCGACCTCCGCCTGATGCTCCTTGGTAAGCAAGGACCGGTCGCTGAAGCCCAGCAGGATTCCCGTGACCTCTTGCCGATCAAGCTGCCCCGCCGCGAAGCGCTTGGAGGCGGCCCGAATGCCGTAGGTCATCAACTCTTCACGAGTCACAAGACCATCCGGGTAGATCGCCTCCGCCCCGACGAGGTCCAGGACGCCCAACCGATACGCAGTCTCGACGTAGGGCCCTGCCCAACTGGTGCACGGGGCGTCCGCGAACAGGCCGTTACAGAGCGGCTGAACCCGCCGGGCGCCCAGGAGTAGCTTCGCCAACTCCGCACGCGTAACGGGATCGTTCGGCCGGAACAGACCCTCAGGGTCGGGCGACACGGCGCCGACGGCCAGCAGCTTCGTCAGGGCAGGGAGGGCCCAAGTCTCGGCTGCCATGTCGGAAAAGGGCGTCTGTGCCGGGCTACTGCTGACCGCTGGCGGCGCAGGAGTACTGGTCGGCTGGGCCGCCCCCGTCGCCAGAGCGGGAGTGGCGGTTAGGGTGGTCAAAAGACCGATCAAGATTCGCAGGATCCAACTGCGTCGCTGCACGGATCACTCCTCCTCGGATCACGGCTACCCAGAAGCCGCAGGTTTCGCTTGCTCTACCAAGCTACCAGCGATTTCCACAAAAAGGAAAAAGTTCCTCCCCTTTCAGGGAGGAACTTACTGTGGGCGAATGGTCGGCGGGCTCTCGACATCGCAGACGAAGAGTCGTTCCTCGATCGGGCGCCGCTTGCTCCGGCCGGCGCCGTGGCCGAAGATCGGGTAGGGCCGGCGGTAGACCGTCACCCGTCCTCGCTCAGCCAAAAGCCCAAGGATCAGCTCGTCGGGCACGATCCCCTCCGAGTTGTAGGAGAGCAGGATGCAGCCCGCCCTCGTCTCGCGGATCAGCGTCGCCAGACTAGTGCCGGCTCGACGCCGACTGGAGAAGGACGACTTCAGCGCCGCCCGCTCAAACTTGGCCGTCTTGCCGATCACCGGCGGCTGCTCCCAGCGAACCAGATTCTCCAGCAGATGGTAGTTGTCGATGTACTGGCGACTGTTATAGGGCGGGTCCAGATAGAGGAGATCGACCGGGCGCCCCGGCACGAGCGCCAAGCTATCCGCCACGAGCGCCTCACACCCGACCGACTCCACCACCTGCGGCAGTCCGAGCTGCAGGGGCCGGTAGACGTTCGCATCCACCCGGTGGCGCCCGTCCGCCCCGTACGGCTCCGCCCCCAGATGCTTAAGGAAAGCGTCATACTGCCCGACGGTATTCGCCACCTTGTCCACGGCGTAGACCAAACTGGTCAGCAGGACCGCCAGCTCCTGCGGCGAGATCTCCCCCCGCCGCTCCCACTCGGCGATCGCTTCCCGGATCGCATCGATCCGTCCCGCGTTCTCTGGCGTAAAGTAGGTCCCGCCCCAGACCGCCGTCGCGTACCCCGCGACCGGTTCTAGGCCCTGCAGGTAGGTCAGGCGCTGCGCCATCTGCGCCCAGTCGATCTCGCCGGGGCGCCCGCCCATAAAGCACCGCGCCGCCAGGGCGTTGTGCATCAGCAGATCAGCCGCCGTCACCGCCAGCCCCATCCGGGCCAGATGAACGGCAACAACCCCCGTCCCCGCGAACGGGTCGAGGGCCGTCTTGGCCGCTGGTGCATGCATCCGAATCGCCTCTTCGATAAAAGGAAGCAGGTCGGTCTTCGCCCCGATGTACTTTCGATTATGCGGGTAGAGTGGTTTGAGCATCGTTTAGGTCCTAAAGACCAGGATATTCTGGTGGAGCATGGAGGGGATGAACTCATACTTGTAGCCGTAGACGTGCAGCCGCTTAGCCACGTCGTACCAGATCAGATTCGCCTTCATGGTGAGCCCGAGGGATTGGAGCAACTGCATCACCTGAACGGAGAGCGGATGGTACTGCCCCGAGTGATACATATCGCCGATGAAGACCGCCAGGTAGGCACCGGGACGCAGGAGCGGCAGGGCGCCGCTGAAGACCTCCGTCAGCAGCTCAAGCCACTCCGCCTCCCCTTCGATTCCAGAGGCGAGCGTCTCCGGCGCCCCGTCAAACGGGCGCAGGCGGGAAGGGCGCCGCTCAGTCGCCGTCCCGCCGGCCCGCTTAAACTTCCCCGTCGAGCGGCGCCGCTTGTCCATATCCCAGTACGGAACGTCTGTCAAGAGCAGGTCGAAGGATTCAGGTGGGAGCGAAGGGAGGACGGCCCGGGCATCGCCCACAAGCGCCTCTTGCGGCCGCACACCCTCCCGCCGGCAGACCTCATGATAGGTCTCGACCCAGCGGGACTGCAGATCGATGCCGACCGCCTCACGCCGCGCAATCGAGGCGCCCAGCAGCGTCCCGCCCACGCCCATAAACGGGTCCAGCACCCGCTGCCCCGTCTTCGTAAAGGTTGAGATTAACTCCGCACAGAGCTCTGGCGGCTTCTGCCCGCCGTGCTGGGAGCGCAGGTCAAAGGCGTAGGAGGGCGGATAGCTCCGGTTGATCACCGAGCGTGTTGCATAGACCCACTCCCGACCCGTCAGGTCGTTCAGTCGGTTCCCGGTATGGTAGATCCCGCGCTCACCCAGATCGATGTGCACGGGCCGGAGCCCCTCATCCTTCGCCACTCTACTCACCCCTCGCAACCGCGTTGTCACCCAAACTATACGCCATCCTCCTCATTGGTGTAAAGCGGCAGGACTGCATGTGACTGGGGTCTATGGGTCAGACTACCGGGAGCAAGATCCTGCGTTGAAAGGAAGATGCGCAGTGGAAGAGCTCGACCTGCTCACTCCCTACTCGGACCTGGCCTTAGAGGCGACGGAGGCCATGCGTGGCGATGCCCACGTCGAGATTCCCGGCGTTGCGATGACCGAGGAGTCGTTCGAGGCCGCCAAGGTGACCCGAGTCAAGGTCCTGAATCAGATGGGCGCCGATTCGATGGGAAAGCCGCCCGGTTCCTACATCACCATTGAGGCGACCGGCCTTCGGCAGCGGGACCGCAAGCTCCAACAGGCGGTCGGTAAGGTGCTGGTCGATGAGTTGGCCGCCCTGATGAATCTGGGGCCGACCGACCAGATCCTCGTCGTCGGCCTGGGCAACTGGAACGCCACCCCGGACGCCCTCGGGCCGCGCGTCACGCAGAAGCTCCTCGTCACACGGCACCTGGGCGACTACGTCTCCCCTGACCTGCGCCAGGGGCTTCGGCCCGTCGCTGCGCTCTCGCCGGGCGTGCTCGGCCTGACCGGCATCGAGACGGCGGAGATCATCAAGGGCGTGGTCGAGCACGTCAAGCCCACCCTCGTGATCGCCATCGACGCCCTCGCGGCCAAGAACGTCGAGCGGGTCGGCACGACGATCCAGATCGCCGACACCGGCATCTCGCCGGGGGGCGGAATCGGCAACAAGCGCAAGGGGCTGAACCAGGAGTTTCTCGGGGTGCCGGTGATCGCCATCGGCGTACCCACGGTCGTCTACGCTGGCTCGATCGTCAACGACGCCGTCGATCTGATCCTGCAGCACATGCAGAGCGAGGGCAAGACCTTCCCGGGGATGTTCATGAGCCCGGATGTTCGGCGTGGGCTGATCGGCGATATCGTCCGGCCCGCCATCGGCGCCCTGGTGGTCACACCAAAGGAGGTCGATGAGATGATCGATGATATGGCGGTCGTGATCAGCGGATCGCTCAACGCCGTGCTACACACCTCCGTCTCGGCCCAGGAGTTGATGAACTAC
>DATGYC010000156.1:0-2534 GCA_035298385.1 Symbiobacteriaceae bacterium
ATGCCCGACGCCGCCGAATGGGGCGACGCAGGCTCCAATACCCTCGGCAACATCGCCAAGAAGCGGGGCGCCCTCGAACTCCCCACCATGGGCAAGCTCGGCATTGGCCATTTAACTGAAATCCCCGGCACCCCGCCCGAACCCAACCCCTCCGGCGCCTTCGGCAAGATGGCGATCTACTCCCAGGGCAAGGATACGATGACCGGCCACTGGGAGATGGTGGGCATCAAGCCCGAGGCGCCCTTCCGGACCTACCCGGAGGGCTTCCCACCGGACCTGATCGAGGAGTTCTGCCGCCGGGCCGGCGTCGAGGGCATCCTCGGCAATGAGGTCGCCTCCGGCACCGAGATCATCGAGCGGCTCGGCGAGGCGCACATCAAGACCGGCCTGCCGATCGTCTACACCTCCGCTGACTCGGTCTTCCAGGTCGCGGCCCACGAGGGCCACTTTGGGCTCGACCGCCTCTACCACGTCTGCGAAGTCGCCCGCGAGCTCTTGCAGCCGCCGCACCGGGTCGGCCGCGTCATCGCTCGTCCGTTCATCGGTGAGGATCAGGCCTCTTTCAAGCGGACCTCCAACCGCCATGACTACGCCCTCGTGCCGCCGCACATGCTGCTCAACGATATCGTGGAGGCCGGGATGACGGTCCAGGCCGTCGGTAAGATCGGGGACATCTTCGTCGACAAGGGGATCACCTGGGGCGAGCACACAAAGGATAACCGCCACGGCGTTCAGATGATCCATGACTGCCTCGATCGGCATGAGAAGGGGCTGATCTTCGCCAACCTGGTCGACTTCGACATGCTCTACGGTCATCGCCGGGATGTCGAGGGCTACGCGAACGCCCTGCTCGACTTTGACGAGGCGCTCGGGCCGATCATGGCCAAGCTGGGGCCGAAGGACGTCCTGATCGTGACGGCGGACCACGGCAACGACCCAACCTTCAAGGGGACGGATCACACACGGGAGTACGTGCCGGTCCTGCTCTGGGGCGAGGCGATCAAGCCGGGCGCCACCTTCGGCACCAGACCCCGCCTCTCCGACCTGGGCGCCACCATCGCCGACCTCTTGGGTGTCAAGTTCACGGCCTGGGGTGAATCCTACGCCGATCTGATCCAGAGATAAAGGAGAGCCCCACCGTTTCGTACGGCGGGGCTTTTCGCTGGGAGTGATTTGGTAAAAAATGGCAGGAACGAGAGGGACGAAGAGCGAAACAGTTCCTCATCCTAGGAAATAGGGGGATGGGAGCATGCAGGCGGAGCCAGTGCGGGCGGTCCAGCTCGGTCCGCTCCAGGTCACGTTGGCCACCGGCGAGCGGGGGGAGTTGCTACACTTGTTGGCGGCGCCCCCCGAGGTTCGGATGCGGCTGAAGGCGGTTGGCGCCTTGCCGCCCATGACCGGGGAGATGATCATGGGCGGATTCCGCCAGACGATCCTGGAACCGATCCGGGGCCGGACGTTGGCTCTGCTGGCGGGGGAACTGGATGAGACCGGGGTCTGCAAGGCCCTTGGGGCTGCCACGGAGGCACTCTTCGCCCTCGCGGCGGAGGGCGCCCGCCTCCCGGAGGGGAGCGTCACCCTCAGCAGCCTCGTGCAGGGGGCGGACGGGCGCTGGACCTTCGATCTGGTCGGGGCGGTCCTGCACGGAGCGGATGGGGTGGACCGGTCCGCAGTCCGGCCCGGGGTTCACGTAGCAGGCCTGGTGGAGGTCCTGCGTGGACTCCCCCACTTGGCGCGGGCGCCCCGGCTGCGCCGTCTGGCGCTCTACCTGGCCGAGAATGCAGAGCCGGAGGTGACGGCCCTCGCCGCCCTGCTGGCGGGCGCCCCGGCGAGTTCCTCGTCGCGGTGGTCGATCGGGTTGGCCCTAGGCGGCGGCGCCCTGCTCTTCATGGTCGTGGCGGCCTACTTCACGGGCGACTATATAAACCGCGCCATCTGGGCCGACCAGAGCTACGAGCAGGTGGACCAGGAGCAAAAGGCGGAGGTCACCCCTGCACGGCAGCCGAAGCCCGAGGCAACCACCGCTGCGGAGCCCCCTGCACAGGCTGAAGTGACCAAGCAGGTAGCTCCGGATCAGACATCGGCCCCGGCACCGGCGCCCACTCCTGCCCCCGCACCTACCCCAGCGCCCGCTCCGACGCCAGCACCCGCTCCGACGCCAGCACCCGCTCGCGCCCATCCCGTGGGGCCGGTTGACGTGGTGATCGCGCACAGCGGCGGCAGGGCCTTCCTGCAGGGCTGGGCAGGGGAGAGTACCACCTGGGTCGCCCTCGACGACCTGGTCGGCTTCCTGGGCGCCGAGCAGAAGATCCTGCCCTCGGGCCGACGCCAGCTCTCCTGGCAGTTCGGCCAGATCGGCATCGCCACGGTGATCGATCTGGAGATCACGGATTCCCGTGGGATCCGGTACGTCCCGCTGACCCCCGGCCTGCAGGCCTCGATGCGCCTGCACGCCCAGGGCTGGGATGCAGGGAACGTCTACTTCGGTCGGGACCAACCGGTCTAATTGGCAGCAGAGAGGCGGGCGCCCTGGG
>DATGYC010000157.1:0-2535 GCA_035298385.1 Symbiobacteriaceae bacterium
ACCGGCCGGCCCAGGTAGGCCGAGAAGCCAGCACCAAAGATCGTCAGGGCGAGGCCGGAGCCGACCTGGTTGGCCCGCAGGGAGATCGTGAGGAAGGCGTGGATGGCAGCGAGGAGCGCACCCGCGCCGAGTGCGGCGAGGGCGCCCAGCCAGGGCGAGCCCGTCGTCTTGGCGACCAGGAAGCCGGAGACGGCGCCGGTCAGCATCATCCCCTCGACGCCCAGGTTCAGGATGCCGGCCCGTTCGTTGAGCAGGGCGCCCAGGGAGGCGAGCAGGAAGGTGGTCCCCGTGACGACGGCCGCCGTCAGGACTGAGAGCAGCAGGGCAGTCGACATCTTAGGCCGCCTCCTTGCGAGTGGTGCGGGTGAGGCGGAGGCTGTTGGTGGTCAGCGTCTCGGCGCCCAGGACGGCGAAGAGGAGGAGGCCCTGGATCATCCCAACCGCGGCCAGCGGTACCCCAAGGGTCTGGACCGAGTAGCCGCCGTTCTGCAGGCCACCAAAGAGGATCGCTACCGGGATCAGCGCCAGCGGGTTCAGCTTCGCCACCCAGGCGAGGATGATCGCCGTGTAGCCGTACCCCGGCGAGAGCGTCGGCTGCAGGCGATGGATCACGCCGCCGACCTCCATCATCCCGGCGAGGCCGGCGAAGGCGCCCGAGAGGGCCAGCACCGTCAGCGTCTGCCGGTCGATCTTCATCCCGGCGTAGCGGGCAGCGGCGGGCGATTCGCCGATCACCCGGACCTGGAAGCCCCACCGCGTCGACCGCAACGCCCACCAGAGGAGCGCCGCTAGTGCGAGGGCGACGAAGAGGCCGCTGTGGACCCGGCCCCACCCGCCAATCGTCGGTAGCCAGGCCGCCTTGGCAAAGACTGGGGTGAGCGGGAAGTTGGAGCCCTTCGGGTCCTTCCAGGGCCCGTAGACGAGGTAGGTGACCCAGTTGATCGCCACATAGTTCAGAAGCAGGGTGGTGATCGTCTCGTTCATCTGGAAGAGCGTGCGCATCAGGCCCGCCAGGGCGGCCCAGAGGGCGCCCGCGGCGACGCCAGCGACGGCCATCAGCAGCAGGAGCACCGGACCGGGCAGCGTAGAGAGCTTGAGCGCAACGCCAGCGGCGGCGAAGGCGCCCATGAAGAACTGCCCCTCCGCACCGATGTTCCAGAGGCGCATGCGGGCTGCCAGGGCGACGCCGAGGCCACAGAGCAAGAGCGGCACCGCCTTCAGGAGCGACTCCTGGATGCCGTACTTGGAGCCAAAGGCGCCGTGGGCCATCTCACCGAGGACGGCCAGCGGCTCCTTGCCCGTGACGAGGAGGAGGAGGGCGGCGAGGAGCAATGCGACCAGGACGGCGCCCAGTCGGATCACGAACTGCTGCCAGAGGGGGCGCTGTACGGGGACGAGTCTCATGCGAAGGCCTCCTCTTGTCGCGCTTAGGCCGTGGCGACCTGTTCGCCCGCCATCAGCAGTCCGATCTGCGGGACGAGTTCCGGCCTGGCCTCGACGATGCCCATCACCTGGCCCTCGCAGAGCACAAGGATCCGGTCCGAGAGGGCGATCAGTTCATCCAGGTCCTCTGAGATCAAGAGCACGGCCTTCCGCTCCGTCCGGGCCTGTAGGAGCAGGTTGTGGACCGCCTCCGTCGCGGCTACGTCCAGGCCGCGGACCGGCTGGGCGGCGATGATCACCGAGGGATCGGTCAGGAGTTCCCGCCCGACGAGGAGCTTCTGCTGGTTGCCGCCCGAGAGCAGCCGGATCGGCGTCTTGGCCGATGCGGCCCGGACGTCAAAGCGCTCCATGAGCGCCTGCACAAAGGCCCAGCGGCCGTTCATCTTCGCGCTCTTGTAGACCCGCAGGTAGGCGTTCTCCGCTAGGTCGAGGTTGCCGACTAGTCCGGTCCCAAGGCGGTCCTCTGGGATGTAGGCCAGACGCCCATCGTGCGTGACACTGCCCTGCTCGATCCGCCGGAGTCCGGCAATCGCCTCCGCCAGCTCCCGCTGGCCGTTGCCAGCGACGCCAGCGATGCCCAGGATCTCGCCCTGACGGAGTTCCAGATTGGCGCCCCGTACCGCAGCGCTCCCCCGCTCGCCCTTCACCCAGAGCCCGTCCACCGTGAGGGCGACCTCGCCAGGGGCCTGCGCCTCCTTCTGGCGCTCGAGCGAGACGGTGCGGCCGACCATCATCTCCGTCAGTTCGGCCGGCGTCGTCGCCGCCGTCGCCCTGCTGCCGATCACCTTGCCACGCCGCAGGACGGTGCAGCGGTCAGCGACGGCCATCACCTCGTGTAGCTTGTGCGTGATGATGATGACGCCCTTGCCGCTCTTGGCCATCGCCCGCAGGGTGGCGAAGAGTCCCTCCGCCTCCTGTGGGGTAAGGACGGCCGTCGGTTCGTCCAGGATCAGGACCTGGGCGCCCCGGTAGAGCAGGCGGAGGATCTCGACGCGCTGCTGCTCCCCGACCGAGAGGGTATCGACGCGGGCGCCCGGATCGACCTTCAGCCCGTAGGCCTCACTGACCTGCGCAATCCTGGCCGTGATCGCC
>DATGYC010000158.1:0-1899 GCA_035298385.1 Symbiobacteriaceae bacterium
AGCGTCTGGCTGACGACGTCCAGGAAGGCAGTCATGGCGGGCGAGCGCCACTTGTCCCGGTGGTAGAGCACCTGCGTCTCCATATCGATCGGCGGCCCCGCCCAGTCGAGCTCGACCAGGGCGCCCTCCGCCAGCTCATCCGTGCAGGCGATGCGGGGGAGCACGGCGAGTCCCAGGCCAGCCATCACGCACTGCTTGATCGCCTCGATCGAGGTGAAGACCATGCTGGATTCGGGCGTCACCCCTGCCGCCGCCAGGATCGCCTCAAAGCGATTCCGGTAGGAGCACCCGTCCTCGGTATGGATCACGGACTGCCCCCGCAGGTCGGTCGGGCTGACCGGGCGCCCTACGAGCAGCGGATGCCAGGGGTAGGCGACCAGGATGATCGGCTCAGGGGTGAGCGACTCCTGGATCAGGTCCGGCTCTGGATGGCATTCGTCCAAGAGCAGGCAGAGATCGATCGAGCCATCCCGCAGGCCGGCCCGGAGTTGGCTGCAGATGCCGGTCTGGAGCAGGAGCTGTACCTTCGGAAAACGGGTCCGGATTGAGCGTAGCACGGCGGGCAGTCGGTAGGCGCAGAGCGACTCGGGCGCCCCGATTCGCAGCAATCCCTGGACCTCGTGCTGCTCCTGCGCAGCCGATCGCCCCTCCTCCGTCAGCGCCACCAGCTTCAGGGCATAGGGCCGGAAGCGGCGGCCTGCCTCGGTCAGGGTGATCCGCTTGCCCAAGCGCTCGAAGAGCGGCACGCCGAGCTCCTCCTCCAGGGCACGCACGTGAGCCGTGACGGAGGACTGGGCATAGCCGAGCCGCTCGGCGGCCCGGGTCACGTGGAGCAGGTCAGCCACCACCAGGAAGGTCTGCAACTGCCGGGAGTCCATCAAACCATCGCCTTTCCCGATCATCTTGATCAAAATCATCGTGAAGACCGATCGATATATCTATGATAGACTACAACAAAGAGTTTTGAAAAGGGGATCAATCATCGTGGAACACTCAGCCTCTGGACTGGCCCGGCAGATCACCCTGCCGCAGGCGGTCGCCCTCTACGTCGGGGCTGTGCTGGGCTCGGGCGTCCTGCTCGTCCCGGGTTATGCGGCGGAGGCGGCTGGACCGGCCTCGATCGCCGTCTGGTTCCTGATGGCACTCCTCGCCCTGCCCATGGCGCTCACGCTGGGCGCCCTGGCCACCCGCAATCCTGATGCGGGCGGCGTCTCGGCCTACGTCAGGCAGGCCTTCGGCCCCCGCCTGGCGGCGGTCACCGGCTGGCTCTTCCTCGCCTCCGTCCCGATCGGGACGCCCGTCGCGGCGCTGGCGGCGGCCTCCTACGCCAAGGTGGCGCTGGGGCTCGCGGCTGGACCGACCTTCGCCATCGCCTTTGCCATCATCGGGTTCGCCCTGCTGAACAACCTGCTCGGGACCAACTTCCTGGGGCGCTCCCAGGTGGTGATCACCGGGTTGATCGTCGCCATCCTAGCGATCGCCATCGGGGTCGCGGCGCCGCATGTGGCGGGCGCCCAGTTCCAGCCGTTCGCCCCGCACGGCTTCGTCGGGATGGGCCAGGCGGCGGCGCTGATGTTCTGGTGCTTCATCGGCTGGGAGGCGGTCTCGCACATGAGCGAGGAGTTCGCCAACCCGGAGCGGGATACCACCCGGGCGATCCTGATCGCCGCCTTTGTGGTCGGGCTGCTCTACACCCTGGTCGGCTGGGTGACGGTGGGGACGGGGGCCTACGGGGGCGCCCAGTCGAACGGGTCGCTCGCCCTGATCATCTCCCGGTACCTGGGCCCGGCCGGCGGCATCGTCGTTGCGGTCGTGGCGCTCTTCATCGCCCTGGGCGTCTGTAACGCCTACCTGGGCGCCGCGGCCCGCCTGGCCTACTCCCTCGGGCGGGAGGGCGTG
>DATGYC010000159.1:0-2974 GCA_035298385.1 Symbiobacteriaceae bacterium
TCCTTCGCCGCCACCACGCCCGCCATGATATCCGAGTGGCCACCCAGGAACTTCGTCGCCGAGTGCAGGACGATATCCGCGCCCTCTTCCAGCGGCCGGGAGAACCAGGGCGAGAGCAGGGTGTTATCGACCACCAGGCGGATTCCGTGCCGCTTGGCGATCTCAGCCATCGGCGGGATCGGGGTCACCTTCAGGAACGGGTTCGAGACCGACTCGACGTAGAGCATCTTCGTCTCCGGCCGAATCGCTGCCGCCGTTGCCGCGACATCGCTCGTGTCGACGAAGGTCCAGGTGATGCCCAGCCGGCTAAAGACCCGGGTCAGCACCCGGAAGGTGCCACCGTAGCAATCATCCGTCAGGACGACGTGATCGCCTGCCGAGAGCGTCAGGAAGACCGCCGTGATCGCGGCCATGCCGGAGCCGAAGCAGTAGGCGCCAGCGGCGCCCTCAAGCTTGGCGATGGCGCCCTCCGCCGCTCCACGGGTCGGATTGCCCGAGCGGGCGTAATCGTAGGCGCCCGTCTCATAAAGGCCGGGCTGGTCGAAGAGCGAGGTCTGGTAGATCGGCACGTTCGCCGCACCCGTCGCCTTGTCGACCTCGAAGCCGGTATGGATCAACTGTGAGAACTTGTCCATCGTTCTATGCCTCCAGTGCCTGCGCCAGATCGGCGATCAGATCTTCCGCATCCTCGATCCCGACCGAGAAGCGCAGCAGCTTCTCCGAGAGCCCAATCGCCGCCCGCACATCAGCCGGGATGTCAGCGTGGGTCTGCGTCGTCGGGTAGGTGATCAGGGATTCGACCCCACCGAGGGACTCGGCGAAGAGGATCAGCTTCACCCGCTTCAGCACCTGCGGGACCAAGGCGACGTCGACCACGTCGAAGGAGAGCATCCCGCCGACGCCGGGGTAGTAGACCCGCTCGATCTTTGGGTGCTTCGCTAGCCACGCAGCCAACTCACGCGCGTTCTGCTGATGCTTCTCCATCCGCAGTCCAAGGGTCTTCATGCCGCGCAGGACCAGGTACGAATCCTGCGGGCCCAGAATCGCCCCGATGGCGTTCTGGTAGAAGTAGACCTTCTCCGCAATCGCCGGATCCTTGCAGACGACGGCACCCGCGACCACATCGTTATGGCCCGAGAGGTACTTGGAGGCCGAGTGGACGACGATATCCGCCCCGAGCTCGAGCGGCCGCTGCAGGTAGGGTGAGAGGAAGGTGTTATCGACGATCACGAGGGCGCCCACCTCCCGCGCGATCGCCACAATCGCCTCGATATCGGCGACCTTGCCGAGCGGGTTCGTCGGTGTCTCGATCAGGATCGCCTTCGTGCCCGGCCGAACCGCCGCCCGGACGAGCTCGATCTTGGACGTATCGATGAAGGCATGGTCGAGCGAGAGGATCTGCTCCAGGAGCCGGTAGGTCCCGCCGTACAGATCCGCGGTGACCACGATGTGATCCCCCGGCTGAAAGAGGGAGAAGACGGCGTGCAGCGCCGCCATGCCCGAGGCGAAGGCAGCACCGCGGGCGCCCCCCTCTGCCGCCGCCAGCGCATCCTCGAGCGCTTGGCGGGTCGGATTCTTGGTGCGGGAGTAGTCATAGCCGGTCGACTGGCCCAAGCCCGGATGCTGGAAGGTAGCCGACTGGTAGATCGGGGTCGGGATGGAGCCGGTATAGGGATCACGCCGGGCGCCAGCGTGGACAAGCGTCGTCGTCAGCTTCATTAGAGCAGGCCTCCGTATCTGGCGTAGAGCAGTGCACCCCCCCAGGGGGTGCCGTTGGCTCGTCCTACTTCTGGTCACCAGCGGCCACGAGCCCCTTCGGGGCCGGCCGAATCCCAGCCGCCGCCAGGGCGTCCAGCAGACCGTTGACGCGAACCGTTGAGCCCATCGGGAAGAGGTGAATCCCGTGGATCCCCCACGTGGCGATCTCCGTCACCAGCTCCCCCGCCAGCTTGATCCCGACCGCCTCATCGGCGCCCTCCATCCGCTGCACAAGCCAGTCCGGCACCTTCATGCCCGGGACGTTCTGGTTCAGATGGAGCGCAAACGCATGGGACTTCAGCGGCATGATGCCATAGAGGATCGGCAGGGTGATGCGGCCCTGGATCTTCGCCAGCCACCGCTCCAGCACGCGCGGGTCGAAGATCGGCTGGGTCTGCGCAAAGTGGGCGCCCGCCGCAATCTTCGCCTCCAACCGGCTCACCTCGCCCTCCAGGTCATCCGCACCGGGATTGGCGGCACAGGCGACAGCGAAGCGCGAGGGCGCCTCGAGGTCCCCACCAGAGAGCAGCTTGCCTCGATTCAGTCCATCGGCCAGCTTGATCAGCCCGACGGCGTCCAGTTCGAAGACCGCCTTCGCCTCCGGGTGGTCCCCACGGGTCGGCTCATCGCCGCGCAGGCAGAGGATGTTCTGCACGCCCAGACCAGCAGCGCCCAAGAGCTCCGCCTGCAGCCCGATCACGTTCCGGTCCCGGCAGGTCAGGTGGAAGATCGCCTCCACGCCGGCATCCCGCTGAATCAGGTGGGCCAGGGTAATCGGCGACATCCGGACGTTGGCCATCGGGCAATCAGCTACATTGACGCCGTCGACGCGGTCAGCGAAGCGGCGGACCTTGGTGAGGGTCTTGGTGACATCGGCCGACTTGGGCGGATCGATCTCGACGGTGACGGTAAACTCGCGGCTCTCCAGGCGGTGCAGCAAGCGGGCCATGTCCTTCTCCTCCTCTATCTACAGCCAAGAAGCGTCCCGACAAACAAAAAACGCCTCCCCGAAGGGAGACGCGCGACTTCCCTTCATCTGTCCGAAATTGGCACCGTTCCTCACAGGGATCGTGAGAATGGTTGCCGTGGCTTCGCAGGGTCGGTCCCTCCGCCACTCTGGATGAAATATAAGGTTTGACAATCATGCTACCTGATTCGCTGTGATTTGACAAGCCGAATTCGCTTCGCTAAGCGCCCTTCCCGTCGTTAGAGCGGC
>DATGYC010000160.1:0-2142 GCA_035298385.1 Symbiobacteriaceae bacterium
AACAAAGGAGCGACCGCCGATGGTTCTGCAGCACGTGGTTGATCTGAAGACGCGCCTGATGGGCGCCCTCGCCCATGGCAATGGCGAGCTGGCCGCTTTCCTCCGTGAGACCCATCCGGCTGACCTCGCCGAACTCGCCGAGCACCTCGACGCCGAGGAGCGCCTTGCCCTGATCAAGGTCCTCTCCGATGAACAGGCCGCCGAGATGCTGGGCGAGCTCGAGCCCGAGACCGCTGAAGCGATCCTCAAGGCCGTCGGCGTCCAGAAGGCCGGCGATATTATTGAAGCGATGGCGACGGATGACGCCGCCGACATCCTAGCCGAGCTGGAGCCGGCTCACCAGGGCCAGCTCCTGCGGGAGCTGCCGCAGGCGGATGCCTCTGACGTCCGGGACCTCCTCGCCTACGATCCCGAGACCGCCGGTGGCCGGATGACGACCGACTATCTCACCGTCCAGGCGGACGATACCGCCGGCGGCGTGATCGATCAGCTCCGCCGGGATCCCCCGGATGCCGAGTCGGTCTACTACCTCTACGTGACCGAGGCGGACGAGCGGCTCGTCGGCGTCCTCTCCCTGCGGGAGTTGGTCGTCAGCGATCCGGCCACGCCAGTCCGCCAGATTATGCGCCCCACCGTCAAGACGCTCCCGCCGGAGGCGTCGGAGGCCGAGGTGGCGCAGATCGTCGCCAAGTATGATCTACTCGCTGTCCCCGTCGTCGATGCGGGGGGGCGCCTTCTAGGCATGGTCACCCATGACGACGTTCTCGACATGGTCGAGAAGATCCGGGTGGAGGAGATCCTGCGCGTCGTCGGTTCGGATGCGGAGGCGTTCGAGCAGAAGGGGCCCGCGCAGATCGCGAAGGCGCGTATCCCCTGGCTGTTGGGGACGCTTGTGATCGAACTGATCGCTGGCACGGTGATCCATCGCTTCGATGGCGCCCTGGCGCAGATGATCCTGCTGGCCTCCTTCATGCCGATCATCTCGGCCCTCTCGGGCAACGTCGGGCTGCAGTCGGCGACGATCGTCGTGCGCGGGTTGGGCACGGGGCTCTACCAGCCGAAGCAGTGGCTGTCACCGCTGGTGCGGGAGCTGAAGGTCGACGTCCTGATGGGTCTGGTCCTGGGCATCGTCCTGGCACTGGTGGGCTCGGTCTGGTCGGGGAAGATCGGCTTCGGGGCGGTGGTCGGCATCTCGCTGATGGCCTCGATGCTGACGGCGGGCTTCATGGGGACGGTGATTCCGCTCCTCTCAAAGCGGTTCGGCTTCGATCCAGCCGTGACGGCGGGGCCGTTCGAGACGGCCTTTCAGGATGTGATCGGCTTTGCGGTCTTCCTGGGGCTGGCCTCGGCGCTGATGCCGCTGCTGGTCTAAGCGTCCTGTCGGAGGCGACCGGGCGCCCACTGGCGAACGGCGACCTCTGTCGCATGACGTGATCAACGCACAAGAGAGTCGGCACACCCGCCCGGGCGTGCCGACTCTTGACTATAGCGGCCTACTCGCTCGCCACCCCGTACCGATAGACGAACGCGGCGAGAAGGGCGCCCAGGATTGGGGCGACCCAGTAGAGCCAGTGATGCGCCCACGCACCGGCGACGAGGGCCGGGCCGAAGGAGCGGACCGGGTTCATCGAGGCGCCCGAGATCGGACCGCCAAACATCGCCTCCAAGCCAACCGTCGCGCCAATCGCCAAGCCAGCGAAGCCCTTGACGGCCTTCGCATCGACGGCGGCGCCCATGATGACGAGCATCAGGAAGAACGTGAGGATCAGCTCGAGGACGAAGGAGTGGGTGGGGGTGGTGGCAGGCAGGGTGGCGCCCAGGGTGCCGACCAGGCCAAAGGTGGCCCGGAGCACGCCTGAGGCAGCGACCGCCCCGAGGATCTGTACGGCAAGGTAGCCAGGGACTCGCCGCCAGGGGAACGCCCCGATGCTGGCGAAGCCGAGCGTCACCGCCGGGTTGAAGTGGGCGCCCGAGGTATGGCCGAAGGTGTAGATCATCGCCGTCACGATCAGGCCGAAGACGATGGCGATGCCGACGTGCGTCAGGGCGCCCGTCATCTGGTTGAAGACCACGGCACCGGTCCCCGCAAAGACAAGGCCAAAGGTACCCAAGAACTCTGCGACCAGTGCCCTACGCATCTAG
>DATGYC010000161.1:0-4947 GCA_035298385.1 Symbiobacteriaceae bacterium
GCGCCAGCCCCCGCTGCATCTCGGGCAGGCCCCGCACCCGCCGGAACCGCTTGGCGAAGAGCCGCCTTTCATCAGGGGTCCAGACCGCAAAGGGCTCTTCCCAGATGCCGTAAGCGATTCGCTCCGCTCGCGCTACGTGGAGACCATAACACTGGCCCAACGCCTCGGCCAGCTGCTCCATTCGGAACTCCCCATTTCCTGATCGGATTGAAATGATTATCTGTTCTGGATCTAGCGTAAGCTGTTGACGCCCTGCTTGTAGGCTGATATTCTACATTTCGTTACCATTACAACCGAATACCTTTTACTCTTATCAAGAGCTTGGCTGAGGGACTGGCCCTATGACGCCACGGCAACCGGCACACCTCCCAGTGTGCAACGGTGCCAATTCCAAAGGGAGATGAACTCCCTGGAGATGAGAGGCGAACACTGATCCTACGTGCGCCTCCATGTTAATGGGGGCGTTTTTTTGTTACGTTGAATCCGATTTTGTTGAGAGGGGGCGCCGACCTGATGATTCAGCTCCAACAGATCGCCAAGACCTACAAGACGGGCGCCCGCCAGGTCGATGCCCTGCGCGATGTGACCCTTCACGTCAAACCCGGTGAGATCTACGGCGTCCTCGGCCAGTCCGGCGCTGGCAAGTCCACCTTGATCCGCTGCGTCAACCTCCTGGAGCGCCCGACCGAGGGCCGGGTGATCGTGGACGGGCAGGACCTGCTCGCCCTCCCGGCCGCCGGGTTGCGCCAGGCCCGCCAGAAGATCGGGATGATCTTCCAGCACTTCAACCTGCTCGACTCCCGGACGGTGGGCGGCAACGTCGCCTTCCCGCTTGAGGTTGCTGGCTGGCCGAAGGCTAAGATCACCGCCCGGGTGACCGAACTCCTCGCCCTGGTCGGACTGGCTGAGCGAGCGAACAGCTACCCCAGCCAACTCTCCGGTGGTCAGAAGCAGCGTGTCGGCATCGCTCGGGCGCTGGCGGCCGGACCGAAGGTGCTCCTCTCCGATGAGGCGACCTCCGCCCTCGACCCGGAGACGACCCGCTCGGTCCTCGCCCTGCTGAAGGAGATCAACCAGAAGCTCGGCCTGACGATCCTCCTGATCACCCACCAGATGGAGGTGGTCAAGGCGGTCTGCGACTCGGTCGCCATCCTGGAGGACGGGCGCCTGGTTGAGCAGGGCGCCGTCGTCGATCTGCTGGCCGACCCGGCCACCCGCCTGCACCAACTCTGCTACCCGCTGATGGCAGAGGCGCCGCCCTCGGCTCTCACCGGGCAGGTGGGCGCCGGCGAGCGAGCGCAGACGGGCGCCCTGGCACAGCCATCGCCGACGCTCGCCTCCAACTGGCCATCCCACCCGGGCGCCGCCCTCCTCGGCCTGACCTACGTCGGCGAGCCGGCGGAGCAGCCCGTCATCAGCCTGGTCGCCCGCCGCTTTAAGGTCGACCTGAACGTGATCCAGGGGAACGTCGAGCTCGTCGGCCAGACCCGGATCGGCCGCCTGGTCGTCGAGGCGACTGGCGACCCGGACGACCTGACGAACGCCATCGCCTTCCTGGAAGGGCTGAACGTCCGGGTCGAGCATCTGGCGAAGGGGGGTGACCAGCGGTGAGCAACATCTCCGAGGCCCTCTGGAAGGCGACCGGTGAGACGATCTACATGACCCTGGTCGCGGCTCTCTTCGTCCTCGTGGCCGGCCTGCCCCTGGGCATCCTGCTTGTTGCCCTTGATAAGGGCGGGATCTGGGAGAATCGCTTGCTGCAGAAGGTGTTGGCGGCCATCGTCAACGTCGGCCGCTCGGCGCCTTTTGTGATCCTGATGGTTGCCATCGTGCCGTTGACCCGTCTCCTAGTCGGGACGACTATCGGTACCACGGCGGCGATCGTCCCGCTCGTCGTTGCGGCGATCCCCTTCATGGGCCGAGTCGTGGAGCAGTCGCTCCGCGAGGTCGATCCCGGTCGGGTCGAGGCGGCACAAGCGATGGGCGCCTCTGCCTGGCAGATCATCGCCAAGGTCCTGATCCCGGAGTCACTGCCTTCGCTGATCCGCGGGGGCGCCCTGATGGTCATCTCGATCGTCGGTTACTCGGCGATGGCGGGCGCCATCGGCGGTGGTGGCCTGGGTGACCTAGCCGTCAAGTACGGCTACATGCGGTTCCGGACGGATGTCATGCTTGGCTGCTTGATCATCCTGGTCGTCCTGGTGCAGTTGATCCAGGTGATCGGCGATTGGCTGGCTAGCCGTTTGAGCCATAAGTAAGGTTCCATATTATTTGGAGGTAGAATATAGATGAAGCGCATCTCTGCCCTGCTCCTCGCTTCCGTGCTCTCCGTTGGCATCCTCGCTGGCTGCGGTGCCAAGAAGGAAGAGACCACCACGGCTCCGACCCCGACCAAGGCTGCCCTGACCACCATCAAGGTTGGCGCCGTGCCGGTGCCGCACGCGGAGATCCTGAAGCACATCCAGCCCGCCGCCGAGAAGGAAGGGCTGAAGATCGAGATCGTCGAGTTCACGGACTACGTCCAGCCGAACCTCGCCCTGGCGGACAAGCAGCTGGATGCGAACTACTTCCAGCATGTTCCCTACCTGAACACCTTCAGCGCTGACCGCAAGCTCAGCCTCGCCTCGGTCGGTCCGGTCCACCTGGAGCCGCTCGGCCTCTACTCGACCAAGGTGAAGAGCCTGGCTGAGATCAAGGAGGGCGCCCAGATCGCCATTCCCGACGACCCCTCCAACACCGGCCGTTCGCTCGTCCTGCTGGCGCAGCAGGGTCTGATCAAGCTGAAGGACGGCGTCGGCGTCAAGGCGACCCCGGCTGACATCGTGGAGAACCCGAAGAAGCTGAAGATCACCCTGATGAACGCTGAGGTTCTGCCGCGTACCCTGGCGGATACCACCGCTTCGATCATCAACGGCAACTACTACCTGGAGGCCGAGAAGACCCTGAAGCTGAACGCGACCGTTCTGGCTCGGGAGTCGGCCAAGGAGAACCCGTACGCCAACATTGTCGCGGTCCGCAAGGGCGATGAGGCCCGGCCGGAGATTCAGAAGCTGGTCAAGCTCCTTCAGTCGGATGACGTCAAGAAGTTCATCGAGCAGACCTACAACGGCGCCGTCATCCCGGCGTTCTAAGCAAAAAGCCTCCTTTCCACGTGGGAAGGAGGCTTTTTTGTAAAGACTGGCTAATTTTCTCTGTAGTGACCCCCATAAAGAGACGATCCTGTTGCGACAGTTGTGAGTAGGTAAAGGAATTCCTTGCCAATTTAGAATGGAGGAGCCTGCCAAATGTACAAAAAGTGGTCTAAGGTCCTGGCCCTGACCCTGTCTGCACTGATGGTGCTACCGCTAACCGCTATGGCTGAAGAGGGTTCGACCACCCCGCCTGCGACCGAGCAACCGGCTCCGACGACCCCGACGGATGGGACCACTACCCCGGACGACGGGACCACTACCCCGGACGACGGGACCACCACCCCGGATGACGGGACCACCACCCCTGATTGCGCCACGCCGCCCGTTGATGAGGCCCCCGCCGAGGGCGCCCAGACGACCGTTGCCGTTTCGGTGAAGGGCAACAGCGGCAAGGCCACGAACGGTCAGGGTAGCGCAACCGAGCATGGCGCCCCGTCCAGCAGCCACAAGCCGGCCACGACCACGCAGTCGAGCGGAACGACGGAGACCGAGCCGGACGATGACTGCGACTCGAGCACCCCGGCCACGAACCATGGTCAGGCGCAGGCGGCGGCAGCCCATGCGAAGGTCGCTACGCGCCTGCAGGCGATGCTTGACGCTGGCAAGATCACCAACGCGACTGCCCAGACCAACGTCCAGGCGGTCATTACCAAGATGATCGGTGAGCTGAAGGCTGGCGGCGACGCCACCACCGAAGAAGAGGCGCTCACCGCCATCGAAGAGACGGTTGAGGCTGAGGGCCAGACCGCCACCACCGCCGAACTGGACGTCCTGGCCCAGGCTCAGGTGCAGCTTGGGAAGAAGGATAAGGCCAAGGCGACCCTGAAGACCCGTCTGAAGAAGGAGTCCACCACCAAGTCGGCCTACGTCGCCCTGATCAAGCTGGAGCAGGAGTCCGGCGAGGCTGTTGAGATGGATACCTACGTCAACGGTGAGAAGATCCAGTTTGACGTCCGGCCCAAGGTGAAGGAGGGCCGTACCCTGGTGCCGATTCGGGCCCTGGTGGAGAAGTTGGGCGCCCAGGTCTCCTGGGACCAAGCGACCTCGACTGTGACCATCGTGAAGGGCACTACGGAGATCAAGCTGGTGATCGGTTCGAACATCGCCCTAGTCAACGGCGAGGAGGTCCAGCTGGACGCCGCCGCTGAGGTTGAGGCTGGCCGGACGCTGATCCCTACTCGCTTCGTCTCGCAGAAGCTTGGCCTCTATGTCAGCTGGCTGGCTGAGCAGCGGACGATCCTCGTGACCGAGCAGCCGGTCGAGGAGGAGCCCGCTCCGGCGCCTGAGCAGCCGGTGGAGGAGGCACCTGCCCCGGTGACCGAGCAGCCTGCCCCCGAGCCCCAGCCGGCGCCCGCTCCGGACGCTGGCTCGACCCAGCCCTAGCGACTAAACAAGGAGACCCTCGCCATCATGAACTGGCGAGGGTCTCTTTTGCTTACGCTTCCAGATCAGCGTGGAGCTTGACCAACTCCACCACGAACCGTACTAGCTTCTCCAGGTCGGCGATCGACTGCTTCTCATCCAGCCCGTGGGCGTTCGTGTAACCGCACCCGTGGTTCATCGCCAGCAGGCCGCGCATGTTCAGCATGTTCGCATCCGAGCCACCGCCCGTCGCCCGCAGGACCGGCTCCATCCCTGCCGCCCGGAAGGCGGCCATCGAGCGCTGGACGATCGAGTCGGCCTCGGTCAGGTTGACCGCCCCGTACTTCTTCTGGATGTCGAGCTCCACCCGGGCGCCCCACTCCGCCGCCGTCTG
>DATGYC010000162.1:0-2420 GCA_035298385.1 Symbiobacteriaceae bacterium
TGGCTGATCGATATCTCGGATGATCCGATGATCAACGACTCCTTGCGCTTCCTGCGGGAGCGTGAGGTGGTGCACTCCCAGCGCTTCCGGGAGGCGGTCGAGATCCTGAAGGAGGAGCAACTGACGAAGAAGGTCTTCTAATGGAGTGACGCCCCCTGCACCAGAAGGCTGCAGGGGGCGTCGGTCTATGCCTCTGGCTTCGCTGCGCGCTGGCGGGTCGCAACCGGGGTGGGGCGCCCCTCCCCGACGAGGAGCACGAAGCGCTGGCTTCCATCCTCGAGGGTATCGATCCGGTACGGGTAGCGGTTCTGCTTGCCCCTCACGTTCCGCAGTTCGGGCATGAGCTGGATGATCGTGCGGAAAGAGCAAGTGCCGGTGCGTAAGGTGTTGGAGCGCCGGAGTAGGACCGTATCGTCACCCTTCGGCGCAAAGATCAGCGCGACCTCATCATCCGAGAGGATATCGTAGGCGACAGCGACGTCTGGGGTATCGACCGTCGAGTGAAAGGCGGCCATTGCGCGTGGATTGAAGTAGAGTTCCTTGCGCACGTTCTGGAAGACAGCCGGATCGAAGGTACTGAGCAGTGCCTCGGCAATGTTGACCCGTCCTCGGGGGACCTTGCTCATCGCGCTTCGCCTCCCATTCTGCTCTCCGCTACTACCTGTATATACGTAAAAAAGACAGCGCGAGTTCGGTATTGCTTCGTAAAGTTTTGGTAAAGGCTTATGCAACGCTAATCAAGGCGTATGTAAGCGGGGGTGCGGAGGGGGTGTGGCGGGCGCCTTAGGCTGTGTAGGGGGTTGCTTTGGGGTAGCTTGGGCTCGCTGGGCGCCCGGTGTGGCTTGCTTTGGGGGAGCTTGGGGGCGGATCGGGCTTGCTGCGGGGGTGGTCTGGTCTGCTGTCGGTTCGCTCCGGTTAGGCATTCGGCTGCGGTGGGGCGCCAAGGCCGGGCGTGGGCTGGCGGAGGGCGCCCCTGGTGGTGCGCAGGCGCTGCGGGGCGATTCTGCCCGGCTGCATGGGCTTGATTAGGCTTGCATACGGTCTGTACACGCGCTCACCCGAACGGATCCGCGGTGGGGGTAGAGGCGTTGGCGCCCTCTCGGTCCAGCTTTGCAAGCTCTCTCCCTTGTTCAGCATGCAGAACGGGACCGAGCGCTTCAGCGACACCTTGTTTTGGGCCAACAAAGGGAATTCACAGCGACTCGGTCCCTGATTGCAAGCAGAAGTGAGGCTCCGGCATGCAAAACGGGACCGAGCCGCCCGCGATCGCTCAATCCTACCGCATCGGGTGCCAGGCCGTGCAGGAGGCCGATCGGACCCTGGTGGTCAAGTTCATGAAGCAGGTGACGGCCAAGCAGGCCGAGTAAGCGGAACGCCCCCCTCGCAGTCGAGGGGGGCGTCTTAGATGTGCTGATGGAGGCGAAGGTGCGCGAACAGGCCCCCGTAGGCCCTCCGGCTGCGTCTCCGTCCCCCTTTGTTCGAAGGGCCCGCTCTTTGGGCGCAGAAAGCGGACGGAGCGCCGCGTGACGACGGGGGATTGGCCCTGGAATGGCGTAATGCAGTGGGGCGCCGGAGGACTCCTTCCGCGCAGACTAGGTCGCCATCTGGCAACAGTGGACGGAGAGGCGAACCGGTCCCTATTTAGTGGCCCGCGGAGCGGGCGCCCTTCCCCTTAGAACCGAACGCAGACCGGCACCGGAATCGAGAGGCTGTGCCCCGTGGGGGTCAGCGCCCCACTCGCTTGATCGATGGCGAGGCTGACCACCGAGTCACTCTTCTGGTGGGCTGCGACCAGGAACCGGCCGGTCGGGTCGATGCCGAAGCTGCGCGGCCAGCGCCCGCCCGACGGGAAGTGGCCGGCAGGGCTCAACAAGCCCGACTGGGCCTCAACCAAGAACAGGGCGATGCTGTCGTGCTCCCGGTTGGAGACGTAGAGGAACCGCCCCGAGGGGTGGAGGTGGATGTCGGCCGGGTAGTTGATACCAGCGTAGCCAGCAGGCAGGGTCGAGACGGTCTGCACCGCCTCCAGCGCCCCGGTCTCGCCATCCCGCTGGAAGACCGTAACCGTCGAGTTCAACTCGTTCACCAGATAGAGGAGCCGATCGCCAGAGCCAGCTGCCAGGTGACGCGGGCCGCTCCCGGGCGGCAGTGCAGCGAAGGAGGCCGGAATTAGCTCGCCCTCCACCAGGCGGTAGATCACCACCCGGTCCAGCCCAAGATCCGGGACGTAGACGAAGCCGCTGCTGTAGAGGGCGGAGTGCGGGTGGGGCCCGGCCTGGCGCGCGGTGGGACCGGAGCCTTCATGCTGGGCGAAGCCGGTGGCGGGTCCGAGGGATCCGTCCGGCTGGATCGGCAGGGCGGCCACGGTACCGCCGCCGTAGTTGGTGACCAGGAGCGAGTCACCGGCGATGCTGACGTGG
>DATGYC010000163.1:0-2534 GCA_035298385.1 Symbiobacteriaceae bacterium
CCGACCAGGATCGGCGTCGCCTCCGGCTTACCCGCCAGACCGCCGCACATCCCGACCCACTTGCCCTTGGCGTGAGCCGCATCGATCACGAGCTTGACCAGGCGCAGGACCGCCGGGTGCATCGGATCCTGCAGATCGGCCACCTTCGGATTCATCCGGTCGGCCGCCATCGTGTACTGGGTCAGGTCGTTCGTCCCAATCGAGAAGAAGTCGACCACCTCAGCCAACTGGTCCGCCATCACCGCTGCCGCCGGGGTCTCGATCATGATGCCCAGCTCGAACGGCAGGGTATAGCCGCCGTCGCCCGAGGCCTGCTGACCATCGCCGAGCTCCGCCAGGACGGCCTGGACCTCCGAGCGGACCCACTCGATCTCCGACTTAGTGGCAACCATCGGGACCATCACCTGCAGGCGGCCAGCCGGGGCGGCCTTGACCAGAGCCCGCAGCTGGGTCCGGAAGAGCTCCTGGAAGCCGGTGTAGAGGCGGACGCCCCGCCAGCCTAGGAACGGGTTCTCCTCATGCGGGACCTCCAGGTAGGCGAGGTTCTTATCGCCGCCGATATCGAGCGTCCGGACGTTGACCGGATGCGGCGCCATCGCCGTCAGGGCCTCGCGGTAGGCCGCCTCCTGCTCCTTCTCGGTGGGCGGGGTCGGCCGGCCGAGGAAGAGGAACTCGGTGCGGAAGAGGCCGACGCCCTCGGCGCCCTTGCCCCGGGCGCCCGCCGCCTCGCTACCGGAACCGATGTTAGCGGCCAGGTGGACCTTGTGGCCGTCCTTGGTCTGGGCGGGCAGGCCGAACAGCGCCGCCTCCTCCGCCTTCCAAGCCTCCTGAGCCTGCAGCCGCTCCTGGTACCGGGCGATCGTCGCCCCGTCCGGGCCGACCACGATCTCGCCCTTGTCACCATCGACGATCAGGGTCTGACCGTCCTGGAGCGACTCGATCGCCTCACCCAGGCCCATGACCGTGGGGATGCCCATCGAGCGGGCCAGGATCGCCGTGTGGGAGGTCTCGCCGCCCATGCCGAGGGCGATGGCGCCCAGATGACCGGCCGGAAGCCGCAGGAGCTCCGAGGGCGGCACATCCTCTGCCACCAGGACGGCGCCCACCGGGATTGCATCCAGCCCACCAGCACCGGTCAGGTGACGGATCAGGCGCCCGGTCACGTCACGCACATCCGCCGCCCGCTCCCGCAGGTAGGGGTCGTCCAGGCTGGCCAGCATCTGGGCCATCGCCTCGCCCACCTCGTGCAGCACGCCCGGCGCCGCCAGCATCTCCGCCCGGACCCGATCGATCGTCGCGTCGATCAGTTCGGGATCCTCCAGCATGAAGAGATGGGCCTCCATGATCGCTGCCGTCTCCTCACCCAAACGAGCTAGGGCATCGGCATGGAGCGCCTCAAGTTCGGCACGGGCTGCCGCCACCGCGGCCTGCAGACGGGAGACCTCAGCCTCAACCGCCTCTGCTTCGATCGCCTCTGGACCGGCCGCCGTCGGGCGGGCGCCAAAAGTCGCCACAGGCCCTACGTAGATACCGCCGGTCACCGCCTTCCCCTTAAGCATGTACCGACACCTCCATATTTCTTGATCGTCTTAGTTTATCAGTACGATGTACCGACCGCAATCGGTTGTGCAGCCCACCAGGGTTCGGCGATCGACTTGGCCGCCGCCTTATCAACAAGGGCGATCACGTTTGGGTGGGTCCGCAGCACGGAGCCGGGGACCGCCGTCGTCAACTGCCCCTCCAGCACCTGCTTCAGGATCTCCGCCTTCCCCTCGCCGGAGACGAGGAGCAGGATCTGCTTCGCTTCGAGGATCGTGCCGATGCCCATCGTCAGGGCCTCGGTCGGGACCTTCTCAGACGAACCGAAAAAGCGGCTGTTCGCCTCGATGGTCTTGGGCGCCAACTGCACCCGGCGAGTGCGGGCATCCCAGGGGGTGCCAGGCTCGTTGAAGCCAATGTGCCCATTGTGACCCAGGCCGAGCAGGGCGACGTCGATGCCGCCGGCCGCCTCGATGGCCGCCTCATAGCGGGCGCACTCAGCCTCAGGGTCGGGCGCCATGCCGTTCGGGATGTTCGTCTTGGCCAGGTCGATATCGACATGGTCGAACAGGTTCTCCTGCATGAAGTGGTAGTAGGACTGGTCGTGCTCACGGGTCAGGCCACGATACTCATCCAGGTTGAAGGTGGTCACCTCAGCCAGCGAGACGCTGGCGGTGCGCAGCTCCTTGTAGAAGCCGAGCGGGGTGGAGCCAGTGGGCAGGCAGAGCACAGCGTTAGGCTTCTGGCGGACAAGATCGGTCACGATCTGGGCGGCAGCCGCGGACATGGCAGCGTAGTCTTCGCAGATGACGAGGCGCATCTTTCTTTTACCTCCGCGTATGGGCAATCGTTCCGCCCACGATGGTCGTATCGACATTCAGATCCTTGTCAAACAGTACGAGGTCGGCCCGCTTGCCAATGTCGAGCGAGCCGGTCTCCGAGTCGATCCCGTGACGGCGGGCCGGGTTCAGGCTGGCCATCTGGACCGCCTGATG
>DATGYC010000164.1:0-7519 GCA_035298385.1 Symbiobacteriaceae bacterium
GATGGGAATCAGGGTGGTCTGTGTCCGAGCCCACTCCACCTCATCGCCCGCCCTGCGCCATAGGCGTAGGGCATGTCGGGCGGCTCTAAGCGCTTCCTCCCACCGCCCCTCCATCCGCAGCGCGTTGCTGTAAGCCCGATGGGCTCGGGCCTTCGCCGGTACGTTGGCGCTCCGACTAAGTGTCATCATCTCAGCCGTTACCTGGCGGTAGCGCTCTGGGTTGGAGAACATCCAACGTTGGGACTCCTTCTCGAGTTCCTCAATCCGCTGGTCCGGGCTCATCAACTCACACCATAGATACGGACACGTTGTCCCTCTGCCTCAATGACTAGGTCACACCCGTGCGAGGGGATCCCGGTCAGGACGGCATTGCCCCCAGTATCGACACCAGCGACCCGATCAGCCTCGTCTTCCAGAACCAACGTGACCTTCCCAGTCTCAACCTGATCGCCATCTGCTCGCATGACGAGCGCCAGCACGTCCCGCAGGCCATCCGGCCGCTCCTGCAATGTGATTGACAGCAAGAGATCGCCGACTTGGAAGGTGCGAACCCGCCCATCAGCGCCACGAACGCCGGCCAACCCGGCCTGCCCGCCACCGTGCATCAGACCCTGCGCCCACTCCACGATCCAGTCTGCCACGACGGCGAGCACGGGCGGTTCGGCATTGACCAAGAACTGCCGTAGCTCCGCTAGTTCATGCTGGCAATGCGGGCAGTCAGCCACATGGCCCTGGATGGTCTGCATCTCTACCGACGCCAACAGGCCGAGTTCAAACTCGCCTAGGTCATGGGGGGATGGGCACCGGCGACCGAGTACCTCTTGCAAGTGCCGCTCCAGCCGATTCTGCGTCATCCAATCCACCTCCCGACCTCTACTTATTAGAACCGCAGTCCATCATGATTTTCGGGGATCACGCTATAAAAATGCACGCATGCGTCCGTCGCGCCCCAACCGCTCAAGCAGGTTTCGTTTGAGCCGGTAGACATCCTGCACATCGCCGAAGAGACCACTATACCGTTGTGCGATCGCTCGTGGCGGGAGCCCTCGCACGAGGGCCGCTTCGACCAGAACCTGCTCCTGCTCGGTCCGGGCATGCTCCGCCACGATTCGCCAGAGTTCGTTCCGCTCCATCGTGCCGACGACGGAAGCCTCTACCTGTGTTCCGGTATCGGGCAGTAGCCCCCCCTGCTCCTCCTCATCAAGGTAGACAAGATCAACCGGAATCGCCCGGCGAAGGCTCTCGACGATACTGCTATTCACACACATCTTTAGATACTGTAGTACTTGAACGGGCGTCTCAAAGCGGGCGAGTTTCTGGTGGTCAACCGCTCGCCAGAGCTTCTCCAGCGCCCGGCTTACGAAGAGTTGTGCGTCCTCGCCGGTCCGCTGAAACTGTGGATGACGACGAACCCAGACCGCAACCCGGGGCGCCCAGACCGCCCACGTCCGCTCCCAGGAGACCTCGTCACGGTTCGCCAACGCTTCCAGGAGGAGCTCAATCTCCGCGGGACTTGCTGGCAACGCCGTTCCCTCCTCCCACACCTAACGCGGGGCCTTTCGGCCCATTTCACCCATTATACAAAACTCTTTACATTTTGTGGGCCAAAGTTTTGGGTATTCCAACCAGAAAGATTCCCTGCAAGGACGAGCGCCAAGGTGTAAAGGAGAGGGCCGATGCACAGGAGTAGCGTATGAGCCAAGGAAGAGGGCGATGAAGCACGGACTTGCCCGATTCGGCCGTACAGAAGGCCGGCCCCCTTCCCGGGGAGCCGGCCTTCGCTTATGCCTTTACCTTCGCTTTGGCGTAGGTCCGATAGACCCGGGTGACCTCGATCTGCACCCGCTTGCCGACCAGTTTCCCGGCGCCCTCAATGTCCAAGACGTAGCCCTCCATCCGGGCGATCCCGTCCACCGGATTATTAGCGTGCTGCTCCTCCACCCGGAGCTCAAGCACCTGGCCCACCTTGACCGGCAGGGACCGCTCCTCCACCTCAGCCCGAGTGCCGAGCGCCTTCAAGTTCCACTGCTCGGGATGGACCTCAAGGGCGCCCCGGATGTAGAGCACCTTGCCCAGTTCCTGTTCCAGCGCCTTCAGGCGTCCCCCGCCCGGCCCGATCACCTCGGCCGCCACGGACGGGTGTACCTCCAGCAGGAGCGCCTCGGAGGAGGACTGCTTCATGATCCGGCGGATCTCCGCCCGGACCTTCCCCGCCATCGTCTCCTCGCTCTGGAGCTTTCCGCGCCCCTCACAGCGGTCGCAGGGGCGTAGCATCGCCTCATCCAGGTTCTGACGCGACTTCTTGCGCGTCATCTCAAGTAGGCCCAGCTTGGTGAAGCCGACCACGTTCGCCTTGGTCCGGTCCCGCTTCAACTCGGTCTCCAGGACGGCCTTCACCTGCTCCTGCTGCTCAACCGACTCCATATCGATGAAGTCGATGATGATGATCCCACCGATATCGCGAAGCCGGAGTTGCCGAGCGATCTCTGTAGCGGCCTCCAAGTTCGCCTTGAAGACGGTATCAGCCAAGTCGGTCGTCCCAACGAACTTGCCCGTGTTGACATCGATCGAGGTGAGCGCCTCGGTCTGGTCGATCACCAGGTAGCCGCCGCTCTTCAGCCAGACCCGCTTGCGGAGCGCCTTGTCGATCTCGAGCTCCACCCCGTAGCGGTCGTAGAGCGACTGGTCGGTCTGGGTGTAGAACTTGCAGCGCTCCAGCAGGTTAGGGGCATAGGCCTTCAAGAGCTCCTGTGCCTGCTGGTAGGCATCGCGATCGTCGATCCAGCAAAGATCGACGTTCTCGTCAAAGACATCGCGGACCAGGCGATGAACCAAGCCCTGATCCTGGTAGAGGGCCGAGGGCGCCGGGGCATCCTTCGCCTTCTCCGCCAGCCGCTCCCAGAGTCGGGCCAAGTACTCAAGGTCGCGGACGAGCTCCTCCTCCCGGGCGCCCTCGGCGACCGTTCGGACGATCACGCCCATCCCGGCCGGCTTCACCCGATGAGCGAGCTGCTTCAGCCGCTCCCGTTCCGCATCCTCGCTGATCCGGCGGGAGACGCCCACGTAGTCGACGTTCGGCATGAGAACCATATAGCGCCCTGGTAGGGTGATGTTGCGGCTCACCCGGGCGCCCTTCGTCCCGATCGGCTCCTTGGCCACCTGGACGACGATCTCCTGACCGGGGCGGACCAAGTCCTTGATCGTCAGCTTCGACTTGAGGGCTTGCGCCGCCTCCCCCTCCGGGTCATTGATCTTGCCAGGCTGGGCATCATCCACATAAAGAAATGAGTTCCGCTCCAGCCCAATCTGCACGAAGGCCGCCTGCATACCCGGCAGGACGTTCTCTACCTTACCCTTATAGATGTTGCCGACAATCCGCCCGGCATCTGGCCGCTCGACATAGATCTCGGCCAGGTCGCCATCCTCCAACAGGACGGCACGGGTCTCGTCTGCGTCCACGGTGATCAACAGTTCTTTGCGCATATCGCTTCCCCCATCAGGAACGGGGTGTTCCTATCCCTAGTATCTCTCACTTTAACAGGTTCGGGTCTAGGACGGAAATTCCCTCCCCCACAAACGAAGAGGGAGGCTGAACGCCTCCCTCGACATTAGACAAGCTTCTTGCGCAGTTTTCCCGAACCGAGATCGATCAGGCTGACCGCCACGACGATCAGAAGCAGGATGATACCAACCCGGCCCCACTCCCCCGAGAGGATCGCAAAGAGGAGCGGGGTACCGATGCCAGCAGCACCGACCACACCCAGCACGACCGCGGCACGGGCGTTAATCTCAAAGCGGTAGAGGACGAAGGAGGCGAACTCCGGCAGGACCTGCGGGATCATCCCGTACCAGATCTGCTGCAGTCGGTTGCCGCCACAGGCCTGGATCGCCTCGATCGGGCCCTTGTCGATCGCCTCGACGGCGTCAGCATAGAGCTTGCCCATCAGACCGATCGAGTGGATGCCCATCGCCAAGACGCCGGCCATGGCGCCCGGACCGACGCCCTTGATGAAGATGATCGCCAGGATGATCTCCGGCACGGTGCGAATCACGTTGAGCAGGAAGCGCCCCACACCGGCAAACCGGGCGGCGACGTTCCGGGAGGCCAGGAAAGCAAAGGGGAGGGCGAGGACTGCTGCAATCAGCGTGCCCAGTACCGCCATCTCCATGGTCTGTAGCAGCTTGACCGTTCCCTCTGCGGCGTAGGCCCAGTCCGTGCCCAGGAAGATCCCGCGCAGGATGCCCAGGATGTTAGGCAGGACCTGCGACCAACTGAACCCGTCAAACCGGGCCGTTGTGGTCGCCCAGAGGACGAGCACGAGCGCCAAACCCGCATAGAGGGCGGCTTGATACCGTCGCATCGTCTTACTCATACCAACCGCTCCCTCAGCTTGTTGCTGACCCAGTCCATCGCCACGACGATCACCAGCATGACCACGATGACCACGCCCACCTCGCGGAAGCGACCGAGGTTCAGGTTGGTCTGCAGTTCAAGGCCGATGCCACCGGCGCCGACGTAGCCCAGGACAGTTGAGGAGCGCACGTTGACCTCTAGGACGTAGAGGACATAGCCCATGAAGTTCGGGAGGATCTGAGGCCAGACGCCGAAGGCGATCTGCTGCCACCAGGAGCCGCCAGTTGCCTGAATCGCCTCGATCGGGCCGGGATCGATCGACTCGATCGATTCCGAGAGCAACTTGGCCACGATCGCGAAGGAGAAGATCGAGAGGGCGATGATGCCGGGGAGGGCGCCCGTCCCGAAGGCGCCGACCAAGATGGCCGCCAGGACCAGATCTGGAACCGTCCGAATCAGGTTCATGACCGTCCGGGCCGTCAGGTAGACCCAACGCTTCCGAGCGAGGTTTTGGCTGCTGTAGAGGGCGGCTGGCACCGCCAGGAGCGATCCAATAAACGTACCGATGATCGCCATGCGGAAGGTATCGAGCAGAGGCGCTTTGATGTTACCAACATAGGCGACCTGCGCCTTCAGGAAGTCCGGGCGGAACCAGTAGAGGGTCTCTTCCCGTTCGCAGACGGCCGCCACCTTAACCGGGTCCAGCTTGCCGGACCACGGACCTTCCGGATCGGTCTCACCCCAGACCAGGTTGGCATTCTTACACGTGTTGATCCGCTCGAACGGACCTAAGCGGTAGACCAGATCGGCCATCTGCCGCCAGTTCTCCCCGTTCAGGAACTCCCCCGGCCCAATCTTCAGGTGGGCCGACGGGACGATGTATAGGAGGAGAAGCAGAGCGGTCACCCACAGGGCGGGCCGCCGGCTGAAGAAGCCCTTGGCGCGCTTCTTCTCGCTACTCATGCCTCGTTCCCCCGCAGATCGTCCGGGCGAATCCGACGGCCGTAGATCTCCTCGAAGGTCTGCTCGGTCACCTGGCTAGCCGGACCGTCATAGACGATCCGCCCTGCTCGCATCCCGATGATCCGGTCGGCGTACTCCTGGGCCATATCAATGAAGTGGATGTTGACCAGCGTCGTGATCTTATCTTCACGTGAGATCCGGCGCAGGTCGTTCATGACCGCGTGACCCGTGGGCGGGTCGAGCGAAGCGACCGGCTCATCGGCCAGGATCAGCTTGGGCTGCTGCGTTAGCGCTCGAGCGATCGAGACCCGCTGCTGCTGGCCACCCGAGAGTTCATCGGCGCGGGAGTCGATCTTCTCGCTCAAGCCAACACGCTCCAGGGCCTCCTTCGCCAGCTTGATATCAGCGGCGGGGAAGAGCCCCAGGATAGAGCGTACGTTTCCGATGTGACCGAGGCGCCCGCTCAGGACGTTACGCAACACAGAGGAGCGCTTGACTAGGTTGTAGCTCTGGAAGATCATGCCTACCTTCGTGCGCCAGGCACGCAGCTGGGCTTCGTTCATCTTGCAGACGTCCATGCCGTCAGCAAGCAGTTCACCTTCGGTCGGTTGGACCAGACGGTTGATGGTACGGATCAGGGTCGACTTGCCGGCGCCCGAGAGGCCGACAATGGCGACGAACTCGCCCTCGTTAATCTTGAGGTTGATATCTTGCAGGCCCTTGGTCCCATTCGGCCAGACCTTCTGGATGCCCTTAAACTCCAACACGAGTCCGACTCCTCCCTGAAGGCGCGTCGCCCCGCGGCCAAACAGCCACGGGGCGCTCGCGTCTCGATGCAGTTGTCAGCTTACTTAGCCGGCTTGCTGATCTCAGCCTTGATGTCCACGCCCATGTTGGTGGCCATGTCCTTCACGACCTTGTAGTCAGCGTCGCTGGCCTCCTTGAAGCCGTCGACGGTGTAGAGGTCGGTCAGGACCTTCTTGCCCTCTTCCGTGGCGACGTACTTCAGGAAGGCAGCCTTGATCTTGGCCTCCAGGTCAGCGGGCAGGCCCTTACGGACGGTGACGGTGTCGTTGGGGATCGGGGTGGTAAAGGCGGCCTGGACGAGCACATCCTTGGCGTCGGTCATGCCTGCCTTGACGAGGTTGTCACGGGCATCCTCAAAGGTCCAGGAGGCGTCCGCCTCCTTGTTGTAGACCTGCTTGATAGCATTATCATGGGAGCCGGTCATCGCAGTCTTCGTGAACCAGGCGCCCTCCTTGAAGTCGATACCGTTGGACTTCATGTAGGAGGCCGGGAAGAGGTAGCCAGAGGTCGAAGCGGCATCCACAAAGGCGAGCTTCTTGCCCTTCAGAGCATCAAAGGTGGCCTTGCAGGTGGCGTCCTTGGCGGTGTCGCAGACCGGGATGCCGGAGTCCTTCCGGACCGTCAACTGCGCCCGATAGGTATCGGCGCCCTTGCGCAGGGTCTTCAGCAGAATCTTCGCCTCGTAGTCACCATGGGCCATCACGTAAGAGAGCGGGTTGAGGAAGGCGACGTCGACCTTCTTGGAGCCCATGCCCTCGACCGTTGCCATGAAGTTGGTGCCGACGAAAGTCTCGACCTGGAGGCCAAGCTCCTTCGCAAGGAACTCAGACATGGGCTTTACCTTGTCGGAGATCTTCGCCGCATCAGCGGACGGGACAAAGCCGACCACCAGCTTGGTGATCTTCTCTTCCGCAGCCGGAGCAGCCGGGGTGTTCGTGGTCTGCTTAGCACCGCCGCAACCAACGACCGCTACCGAGAGCACCGCTGCGACAAGACCCACCGAGGCACGTTTCCAGGCGATAGCCATGTGATGACCAACCTCCGCTGAATGATTGGGGCACCTGTACCGGCACTCAACAACCTAACCACGAACATTGTCAACCAAGAAAGAACAGGTTGTCAAGACATGCTCCATCCGAATAGTAATGGGTTTGTAATGGCGAGGTGGTGAACGTTCGCTTTAGCGATTCCGCACTGCAATGCAAAAGACCACTGCGTGAGCAGTGGTCTTTCATAAAGGATTTGGGCGGCGTCCAATCCAGATGAGAGGGGGGAAGAACGCATCCCCCCTCTCAAACTCTCCCCCGCCCTGGGTGGTCCCGTCGCCGGTTGTGCCGCCTTGTCAGCACAACCGGCTCTGCCCGAACATGCAAAAGACCCCTGCTTACGCAGAGG
>DATGYC010000165.1:0-7833 GCA_035298385.1 Symbiobacteriaceae bacterium
GGAGCGCTGCCCGATCGTCGACACCTGGTGGCAGACCGAGACGGGCGGGATCATGATCGCGCCGCTACCCGGTGTAACGGCGACGAAGCCGGGCTCGGCGACCCGCCCCTTCCCGGGCATTGAGATGGAGATCGTGGACGACAGGTGCGAGCCGGTTCCGCTGGGATCGGGTGGCTACCTGATCGCCAAGTCGCCCTGGCCCTCGATGCTGCGGACGGTCTGGGGCAACCCGGCACGCTATGCTGAGACGTACTTCAGCAAGTTCGACAAGGGGACCTACTTCACGGGTGACGGCGCGAAGTGGGATCAGGACGGCTACTTCTGGATCATCGGCCGAGTGGACGACGTGATCAACGTCTCGGGTCACCGGATCGGCACGATGGAGGTCGAGTCGGCCCTGGTCGATCATCCGTCGGTGGCCGAGTCGGCGGTGATCGGGCGGGCCCATGACCTGAAGGGTCAGGCGATCTCGGCCTTCGTCACACTGAAGGAGGGCCAGCGAGGCTCGACGGATCTGGTTGAGGAGTTGAAGAAGCACGTCGCCGAGAAGATCGGCGCCCTGGCCCGGCCAGAGGAGATCTTCTTCACGGCGGACCTGCCGAAGACCCGGTCAGGGAAGATCATGCGGCGCCTGCTGCGGGACATCGCCGAGGGACGGGCGCTGGGCGATACGACGACCCTGGCCGATCCGTCGGTGGTGGCTGCACTGAAGACCCAGTACGAGGAGCAGGATGCGGGTTAACTAGCAGAGGCGGGCGCCCCTCATCGCGAGGGGCGCCCGCTGTGTGCTCCGGTGGGGATGATGACGCAAGCAGGAGATTTGGCAATCGTGGCATATCCCTTAGGAGGAAAGGGGGGGAGACCCATCCTCCGCAAGGTCGCCCTGTTACTGACCGCCCTGCTCGCCCTGGGGGGCTGCGCCAAGCCGACCCAAGGTCCGCCTCCCGAACCGAAGCCGCTCGAGGTAGTCCCGGTTCAGGCGCCCCCTGCCCCACCTGTCCGCGGTCGTATCCTCGCCGTGGGCGACCTGCTGATGCATCTGCCGCTCGTCACGATCTCCGAGACGAAGGACGGCTATGACTTCACGCCGCTCTTCCAAGAGGTGAAGCCCTGGATCGAGGGCGCCGACTTGGCGATCGCCAACCTGGAGACGACGCTGACCGGGCCGGCCTACCCGTACTCGAACTACCCGACCTTCAACACCCCGCAGGAGTTTGCACGGGATATCAAGAAGGTCGGCTTCGACGCCATCGTTCACGCGAACAATCATGCGCTGGACTACGGTGAGTACGGGCTGACCCAGACCAGCGAATCCCTGGAGCGCGCTGGGCTCCCGCACATCGGTACCGCCCGCACGCCGGCGGAGGCCGAGAAGATCCTGGTACTCGATGTGGTGCCGGGGATCAAGCTGGCCCTGCTTAACTACTCCTATAGCACGAATGGGATTCCCCTGCCGCAGCCCTGGTCGGTCAATCTGCTGGACAAGGATCGGGTTCGGGCCGACGTCCGGCGGGCCCGGCAGCTCCCCGCTGTCGATCTGGTCGCCGTCGCCTTCCACTACGGCGATGAGGACACCCGTGAGCCGAACCAGCAGCAGATCGAGTTCAACGACCTGGCGATCCAGGCGGGGGCGGATATGATCTTCGGTGACCACGTCCACGCCACCCAGCGGGTCGAGTTCCTGCCCAAGGTAAAGGACGAATGGGGCCGGGTGAAGAACCGAGCCGTCTTCTACGGCCTGGGCAACTTTATCTCCCGCCAGTTGGAACTCCACCAGGAGTGCGGGCTGATAGGCCTTGTCGATCTGGTCAAGCAGAACGGGGAGTCCGAGGTCGAGTCCATGGCGATCATCCCGACCTGGCGGCAGAACTGGTGGGATGGCGGTCTGAAGCGGACCCGGGTTGTGGTGATGGAGAAGGCGATGGCTGACTACAAGGCCGGCACCGATCCGCTCATGACGACCGAGGCGTATGAGCGGCTCCAACTGGCCTGGAATGATACGCTCCGCTGGACCGTGGCGGAGACGAAGGTACCGGTCTACTCGTACAAGGAGTCGCCCGTTCTGAAGCGATAGGAGTGTTTGCGTTGGAGATTCGACGCTTGGTGGAGTCAGAGTGGGAGGCCTACCGGGCGCTCCGGTTGGAGGCCCTGGTGAATGACCCGGAGGCGTTTGGGGCCGATTTGACGGAGACCAAGGCGCGTCCACCGGAGAGCTGGATCGATCGGCTCAAGCCCAATCCGAACGCCTTCCTCCTGGGCGCCTGGGAGGGTTCGCAGTTAGTCGGCATGGTCGGTTTCATGCGTGCGGATGGACCGAAGGATCAGCACAAGGGGAACCTGTACAGCATGTATGTCACCCCGGCCTTTCGCCGAGGCGGGACTGGCCGAATGCTGGTAAAGGCGCTCCTCGAGGCGGTCCGTCAACTGGACGGCGTTAGCAAAGTGGACTTGATGGTCGTAACCGAGAACGAGTCAGCCATCCGGCTTTACGAGTCGATTGGGTTCGTGAAGTATGGGCGGGAGCCCCGGGCGCTGAAGGCGGGGGATCGCTACTGGGATGAGTATCTGATGGTCTACTTCTTGGATGGTTACACGATGGAATAAGAGAGCGGCGGCGCCATCGATGCGCCGCCGCTTCCGCTTTAGAGATCCAGCTTGACCTGAAGCCGACCTGGCTCCGGCTTGTAGCCCAGCTTGGCGTTTACCGCCAGCATGGGGCCGT
This sequence comes from Symbiobacteriaceae bacterium, assembly GCA_035298385.1. Classification (GTDB taxonomy): domain Bacteria; phylum Bacillota; class Sulfobacillia; order Symbiobacteriales; family Symbiobacteriaceae; genus DATGYC01. The sequence continues at coordinate 2,723 of DATGYC010000165.1, forward strand.
TGACCGAGTGGTTGTTGGTGCGGATGTAGGGCGCCCCCGTGGACTGCGCCCAGAGCAGCGCCTTGACCTTAAGCGCCAGGGCGATGCCACGACCCCGATAGGCCCGGTCCACGCCGGTGAACTCGTTGTAGAGGGCGCCGGAGTCGGTCCAGGCAACCACCGTCACGCCGACGATCTGCTCACCGTCCAGCGCCAGAATCACTCCCTCAGCCGTCTGGTGTGGGTTCTCCGTGAAGAGGCGGTACCAGGTCTCGAACGGGAGGGGCTGCCGGTGCTCGTTGGAGGGGATGTCGAGCGACATCCGGGAGGAGGTCGTCCAGAAGGGGCGGAGCGCCTCGGGGCTGGTGCCTAGCTCCGCTTGGGTGACGAAGCGGATCCCGCCCGCTTCGACCGTTGTGACTGAGGTGAGCCAGGGCGCCGGCTCCCAGTCCGGTAGGCGTAAGGTCGATTCGAAGAGTCGGTAGATGACCTGGAAGCCGGCCTCCTGGACGACGCGGTTGGCGCGCTCATCTGCTTCCAGGGTGCCGGAGACGATCGAGGTGGCGCCCTGTTCATCGAGCCAAGTAAGGATGGCGGACCAGAGTGCACGGCCGACCCCTTGGCCCTGATGGGTGGCGTGGACGCGGACCCGACAGTAGAACTCGCCGGGGGCCATATCCTCGGCGTGCCAGCCGAAGCCGAAGCCTAGGAGTTTGTCATTCTCGGCGAAGGCGCCCAGGCGGATATAGGGGTCCGTCGCGGGGCGGAGCAGATCCTCACGCTGCAGACTCTCAGCGGAGACCGGCTCTGAACTCTGGGCTGTGATCAGAGCAGCAAGAGCGGAGACGTCTCTCTCCGTGGTAGGACGTAACTGAAACGACACGCTAAGGCCTCCAAGGGGTGGTTAGGTTAAGGACTTTGCCAGGATGAGGCGGCCCGGTTCAGGGATGTACCCGAGTCTCTGATTAATCGCGAGCATCGGCCCGTTGACGGAGTGGTTGTTGGTACGGATGTAGGGCGCCCCCGTGCTCTTTGCCCAGATGAGCGCCCGCACCTTCATGGCCAAAGCCAGCCCACGACCACGATATGCACGCTCCACCCCGGTGAAGGTGTTGTAGAGGGCCCCCGACGCCTGCTGATGAGCCAGCGACATCGCTGCGATCTGTTCGCCGTCAAGCGCAATGTGCATCCCCTCAGGCGGCATCGACGGATTATCCTTGATGAACGTGAGCCACTCCTCGTAGGGCATCTCACCACGATTCTCGTAAGCGGGGACATCATGTTCGAGGCGTTGGTTCGATTGGTGAACCCGGCGCAGCCAGGTCTCGGTCATGCCCAGTTCGGCCAGGGAGGTGAAGCGAATCCCGGTGGACTCAATCGATCGGACCGTCTCAAGCCAGGGCTCTGGGCTCCACGGAGGCAGGTTAAGGGTCGACTCAAAGAGATGGTGGGTCTGTACGAAACCCTCCCGCAGGGCGATTTGGTGGGCTCGTCGGTCCGTTTCCTTGACGCTGGTCTCAATCTTTGTCGCACCGCGCTCCCGCAACAAGCTAAGTTGGGCGTTCCAGAGCTGTCGACCAACCCCTTGACCCTCATGGCTGGCCCGGACGCGGACACGTGCGATGAACTGTCCAGCGGGCATAGCGAGAACGTGGCTACCAAGGGCGTAGCCGACCATTCGGCCAGTCTCATCTTCCGCGACTAGGCGCATGACGATTGCAGAGGGCGGTCTGCGGGCGTCCTGATCCGCCAGTCGTTCGGCTGTGGTGGGTTCCCTCTCTTGCTCTGACAGGAGGGTCGCAAGGGCCGGATAGTCCGTGGCTGTAAAGGGGCGGATATGTATGGTCATAGCGCGGTCCTCCTCATTGCATAGACTATTCGTAAAGACGAAGCACGCTGGTCGAAGGTTCCGCACGTATCCCAGCCCCCGCCGTGCACGTCTATGAAGGCGATAGAACAAGAGGAGGCGCCATAGATGCTACAACTGATGACACTGGCCGATCTCGAGGCGTTGATCGCCTCGTCCGGTGAGCAGCCCGTCCTGGTCTTTAAGCATTCGACGTCCTGCCCCGTCTCTGCCCGGGCGCACCGGGAGTGGGAGGCCTTTCAGGCCACTCCGGCTGCTGGCAAGGTAAAGTTGGCCTGGGTCCGCGTGATTCAGGAGCGGCCAGTCTCACTCGCCCTGGCTCAGAAGGTGGGCGTGCAGCACGAGTCGCCGCAGGCGCTTCTGATCAAGAATGGCCAAGTGCTTTGGCATGCGTCGCACCGGGGGATCACCGCTGCCTCTCTAACTGAGGCGGTCAGCACGCTGTAACGCCGAAGGGCAGCCAGGTCTGGCTGCCCTTCGCTCATCTTTTCCGCTAGCGCCGAGAGGGCTCTTCGTCCTCCGGGTAGCCAAAGGTTGGCGTCTTCTGCGCCGCGGCGAACCCGGTCCCTTGAACGGTCTCGTCTACATAGTGCAGGCCACGGCCCTCGGCGTCGAATCCTGGCTCGGCGCCCGGGACGCGCATCGCATCCTCTGCCCGGTAGGATCTGTCACTGGTATCGTTCATCGCACGTGGCGGCCTCTTTTGTCCCATTCTGGAACACCTCCCGCCGGATAGCCTACCCGCCTGCTCGAGAGGAGAATCCCACCAATGGCCCATCTCACGGAGAGCGCCTATGGAACCGTCGAGGCGCTCCTGGGGCGCCCGACCGTCCACCAGTGGACCTACCCGATCACCGAGCCTGAGATGTCGATGGTCGTCTCCTCGACTCGAGGGCAGACCCGGCTGCATGACGTTACCTTCTTCATTCGGAATGAGGCGGGACAGTACGCGCTCATTCGGAAGCACAACTACCCGGATGGCGCCTGGCGGGCGCCCGGTGGGGGTGTTCATCTCGGCGAGTCGATGCTGGAGGGGGCATCTCGTGAGGCGCTGGAAGAGACCGGCCTGACCGTCACCTGGGAGCGATACCTCGCCCGCTTCGAGGTTCGTTTCACCTGTGATAAGATCGTCCAGCCGTGGACGACCCATTGCCTGGTTGGGCGGGTGAGGGACGGAGAGTTGAAGACGGCCGACCCGAGGGAGATAGACGGCACCCGGTGGGGAGGGCTGGATGAACTCTGCGGCCCCATTGCCGAGATCATGCTAGGCACAGGGCGTGGTCTTTTCGCATATCGGGTGGCGCTTCATCGAGAGGTTCACCGACTCCTTACTTCGCAGCAGAGATAGTGCGTTCGCCCTGTCTACCTTTCGAGACAGTCCTGAGGCGATGTCGACAAAATTAGACCGAACTTGCTGTGTTCGGGTTGACGTTTGGGAAATATTGGGTGCAAGATGGAGTTGTCCCCCAAGTCTCACCCTCTGGCGAAGGAGGCGGGCCATGGAGACCCGGTTGGAACAACTCTTAGCGGAGCACCGCTATCAGACGGTGCTACAGGTGACGGAGGCCTTTTTTGCGGATCCATTGGCCCCAGCAGAGGAAGCCGCCCTCCATGCGCTCTATGCGGCACGGGCAGCCGGGCGCCTGGAGCGGTACGTAACGGCCGTAGCCTGGGCCGAGCGGGGGCTGACCGCCGGTCCCACGGATCCTTGGGTGGAGGGGATGCTCCACCTGACGCTCGGCACTGTCCTTATCTACTCCGGTGATATTCAGCGAGCCGAACGCTCTCTCTGCCGCTTCTTGGAGATGGTCCTCGCCCATGAGGGACTCCTAGCCTACCGACCGCTCGCTCTGCACAACATGGCATTTATCCACCGGGCCTCGAGACGCTTCGACCAGGAGATCGCGCTCTTCTGTGAGGCGGCTAACGCTTACCAGGAGTGCGGTGACCTGTCCGGCGTCCGGTCGTGTCGGTTGGAGTTGGCTTGGCATCATCTGAGTCGTGAGAATGCCGAGGCTGCCACGCCGCACCTGGCCGCAGTTCTCGCTTCCGAAGCACCCATGAAGGCTGATGGGGAACTCAACCTGCAGGTGGCGATCGCCTGGCACAAGTTCCTGACCGGTCAGACCGCGGAGGCCGAAGCTGATGCCCTTGCCCTGCTGGAGCAGGAGGGGGTGGGCGCCTGGATTCGGGCTGATGTCGAGTGGCTATTGGGCAAGCATGCCTTAGCTCAAGGGGACGCACCCCGGGCTGCCAAGTGGGCCGCCCTTGCCAGTCGACATGCCGCCGAGGCTTGGTTGCCGGCGCAGATGGAGCGGGCGGCCCTGCTCCAGCGGGAGATCGCCCAGTACCAGAGCGCTTGAACGGAGAGGCCCCGCGAGGGGCTCTTTCTTCGGCAGGCTGGTTCGCCCTGAGCGAACGGCTTGGCCGACCGTGGGGTCTGTAGAGCAAACAAAGGGGGAACGTCATATGCGGCGGATGATGGTAGTCCTGCTGGCTTTCCTGACCCTTGTGGCCCTGACGACGGGGATTGCAGCGGCGGAGGGGCGCCCGATTGTGCCGATGCCGATGCGCCTGAGCCGTTCGTTCTAGCGGATACGGGGCGACCTCCCAGGTGGGGGGTCGCTCCTTTCGTTAGTCGTCCTCGCAGAGTTTGCCGAGTTTGAAGAAGCGGGTCGGCATCGCTGTTAATACGGCGACCTGCTTTAGCTGGACCTCCGTGATGTAGAGGGAGCGTGCATCCTCATAGAGGAGATTCTTTAGCGCACTCACGTCCATGGCCATGACGTAGGCAAGGACAACAATCGGTAACTCCGCTGAGGTCGCGATCATCTTCAGGACTCGCTGGAACCGCTCGATTGGTAGGAGGGCCTCGAACTCCGGGAGGTTCTGCCGGACCTCCGGCTCGATCCAGCCAGCAAGTCCACGGCACCGCCCCGGCGTAGTTGGCTCCAAACGGGGGACCTGTCCGCGTGCAAAGGCAGGCGTCACGGTGAGGGTGCGACACCAAGCATAGAGTTTCTCTGCGCTGACTTCACCCTTCTGACCATTCTCCACCTCACTCTGGTAGCCAGGAGCCGGACCGCCCCGCAGTTGAACATCCCGCATGGTGAGCTCTTGCTGTTCGCGAGCCCACTTGAGCAGGTGACCGACGACCTTTCCCTCCTCCCCCATCTGAATAAAAGCCCCCTTCCTTGCCGCTCTTTTCCATCTTATTTTAACGTAGCACTCAACGTTATTCCTGTCAATATTCTTGAAATAAGAG
>DATGYC010000166.1:0-4121 GCA_035298385.1 Symbiobacteriaceae bacterium
GCAGCACTTGTCGTGGGCGCCCCGGTCTGGCGATCATCCGGTACCTGGACAAGCGGCAGCTTCGTCTCCCCCACTAAGTGGGCGGGCATGGCCGGCCCTTCGGTCGTGCCGGGTTGCGGGACCGTCACCTCTGTGTTGATCGTGCTGGGGATCGGGGTCTGGTGGAAGGCACGGAGCCCGAAGACCAGGACAAAGACGGCGGCGACACCACCGATGGTTGACCAGAGGGCGGGGCGCTGGAACCAACGGGTCGGACGGCGCCCGGTGGCCTCGGCCATCAGGCGGGCTCGCAGGTCGGCCTTGAAGGCGGAGCGCATGGGAATAGGGGTCTCCAGTTCAGCCTGCAGTCCGGCAGCCACGCCAGCGTAGGTGCGCGGGTCGACACCCTCCTTCTTCAGGAGGGAGTAGAGCTCACGATCCAACTCCGTCTGCTCAGCCATGCGTGCCACCCCTCTCCGTCAGTTTTCCCTTCAGACTCCCCAGCGCGCGGAAGAGCAGTTGTTTGACTGCATTCTCGCTCTTGCCGATCGTCTCAGCGATCTCTTTGAGCCGCAGGCCCCCGCTGAAGCGGAGCAGGATCACATCCTGCTGATCGGGCGAGAGCTTCTGGACCGCTGCGAGGATCGTGCGTTGCTGGTCGGCCTGGAGGGCCTTCGCTTCCGGACCGGACTCCGATCGCTCCGGCACCGCCCAGGCCTCCTCCAAGGGGAGGTTCGGTTTGGCCGCCCGGAAGTGATCGGTCACTTGGTTCGCCGCGATTCGGTAGAGCCAGGCCAGAATCGTCTGGCCGCTGTGCTGGTACGTCTTCAGCGAACGGAGGGCCCGGAAGAAGGTCTCGGATGTCAGGTCTTCGGCCACCGACCGGTCGCCCACCCGGCGCACGATGTAGGTGTAGACCCGGTCGACATACTCGTCATAGATGGCGCCAAAGGCCTCGGGATCTGTCTTAGCGCGCTCGATCAGCGTGCGTTCCCACTCGTACTCCTGGGGGCGACTCAGTCCGGTTCCCTCCCTGGCTGCCGCCCTCATTCATCTCCTTAACGGCGGTTGAATGAAAAGGTTACGGCGTGATTGATAAATTGTACCCTTATCATACCGGAAGTCGGAAGGGTCGGAAAGCATCAGCTTCGATCGGACCGGTAAAGCCCGCCCAATTGAAGAGCACCTGGGGGCCAAAGTGGCGGATAAAGCGGTCGGCGAGGGCGCGCCTTGCCTGTTCGCTCGCAATCGGTGGTCCGGGTCGGGTCCGATTGAGGACGCGGATCGTCAGGGGGCGCCCCTGCGGGCGGGCGAGGAGGGCGCGCCGCAGGAACTGGGCGACGGCGACGTCATGCGGGGGCAGGGAGTAGCCGATGAAGGTCAGGCTCTCCGCGGCCTGGAGCGCCTCCAGGGCGAGGTCCCAGACGTGGCGAAGCTGGGTGGCGGTGTAGCGCTTGAGCCAGGTCGGGGAGATGATCAGCCGGTCGAGCGAGGGGTTGCCGCAGCGGCTGCAGTCCAGTTGGGATGGGGTCGCTCCGGGTGGGGCGTCGCCGAGCGGATGGGCGAGGACCTCGATGCGGTCGCAGGCGGGGCAGTGGGCCCAGTTGAGCGAGCCGTGGAGCTTGAGGAGGGGAATCGAGGGCGCCGTCGCCGACTCGCCGGTGGGGGCGCCCTTCTCAGCACCGACCGGCGGGGCCAGGTTCAGCCGCCCGAAGCCGTAGTCCGGCTCCAGCCCTGCCCGCTTGAGCGCACGGTCCAGCACGGTGTCGTAGTTAAGCGAGAGCAGGACGGCCGGGCGCACCACCAGCCCGCTGGCGAACCGCTCGTGCGGCCCGCCCGACTCCGGCAGCCCGCCGGCCATCGTCGCCCCTAATGTCTGTTCGATCAGGTAGGTCAGGTCCTGCCGCAGCCCCCAGAGCTCCCGCAGCCCAAAGTGCGGGCCTAGCCCCTGCTCCATCTGCAGGGACCAATCGATCAGGGAGACCACCTCATCTACGTGCGGCAGATGGGCAAAGTCAGCAGGCGCCCCGATCGGCTGACCCCAGACCAGGGCCAGGAAGCGCCAGATGCGCTGGGCGCGCGGATCAGGGCGCCCCTGGCAGAGGCGCCAAGCCTCAGGGAAGAGGTCGGCGGTAGCGGGGGCGCCCTCCGCAGCGGAGGCGCCGGCGCCAAAGAGGTAGAGTTCAGTCATGGGGCTAGTATGGCGCAAAAAAGGACGGGCGCCTCCGCCCGTCCTTCTTGATGAACTAGACCCGATCGACGTGCATGGAGAGCGCCCCAATGGGCAGGGGGACCGTCTGCCCCTCGATGAAGAGGCGGTCGACCTCCTCCTCCACCTTGCTGATCGTGATCGTCTGGCCCGCCCGAATCACGTTCTTGATCGTGCCGGTGACGTAGTCCCGGACCTCAAAGTCCCGGCGGAGCTTGTACTGCTCGCCCGCCTGGAAGTTGACCTTCGCCATGGAAAGCACACCCCTTACGGAATATCTAGCGCATCCATTTTACCCCGATCTTACGGCGGGGGGAAGTGTTAGAACCGACGCTAGAGTTTTACGGCCTCCAGCTCGTAGGCCCGCTTCAGCCAGCCGAGAACCTCCTCATCTGCCTCCTCGATCGAGGTGATGGCGATCTTGTGGGTGATCGAACCGCCGCCAACGCCCTTCGAGGGCTGAAGGCGCCCCGCCGGCTCGATGCCGGGCAGGCGAAGGCCTACGTCAATACGGGTCAGGGTACTCGGCTGGATCACGGCGAACTGCCGCTTCCGGATGAGCGGGACGTACCCCTGGCAGATCTCGGTCTTGACGTCCGGCCCGAGCGCCATCGCTGCCGCAAAGAGCCTCTCATAGATGGGGCGGAGGGGCGCCTTCTTGCCGCTGTACTGCGCATCGATGACCGCTTCGAAGGTCGGCGCCTCATAATCAGCGGGCCGAACCGACATCCAGCCGATCACCTCGGCATAGCCATGGGTAACCCCGTGGGTCTCCTTCAGCCATTTGACCTTCTGGCCGGGCGTCGTCTCCAGCAGGCCCGCCTCGGCCAGGATCACCTTCCACTCCGCCAGATCCTTGCCGGTCTTCTCCTGCAGGCTGGCGGTCATCTTCGCCAGGCGATCGGCCTTCTTGTCCTCCATGCGGCTATGCGCCTCCTACTGCGTGGGTTGTACATAATCTATTGTAACCAGCGGAAACGAATGGTAAAGTAGGGGATAGACCCGGTCGGCAGTAAGCCGTCCTGGGTCTTTCGGCTTGTTTTGGGGGTTTTCTCCCCATCCAACTTTCTTTCGTTGGGGGAATGGTTTTGGCGGCACGGCAGTCCTCCGGGTACGCGGAGAGCCAGCGGGGCGCCTGGTTGAGCATTGGCGCCTACCTGGGTCTGACAGCGCTGAAGCTTGGCGTGGGCGTCTGGACCGGGTCGACAGCCCTCTACTCTGATGGTCTAAACAACTCGACGGATATCCTGGCCTCGGCGGCGGTCCTCCTGGGGCTGCGGATCGCGGGGCGCCCGGCGGACGAGGATCACCGCTATGGCCACGCCAAGGCGGAGACGATCGCCTCGGTCGTCGCGGGGCTGATCATGGGTGCGATTGGCGTGACGGCAGGCTGGAACGCGATCGAGCGGGTCTGGAGCGGCGTTCACGTCGTCCCCTCGCCCCTGACAGCCGGGGTCGGGCTCCTGGCCGCGGGCGTGATGTGGGCGGTCTATCGCTTCAATCGAAAGCTGGCGGAGCGGACGGGCGCCAAGTCACTGATGGCCGCCGCCTATGATAATCGCTCGGACGCCTTCACCTCGCTGGGAACGGTGGCGGCAGTGGTGGCCGGGTGGCTGGGCTGGACCTGGGCGGACCCGATCATCGGCCTCTTCATCGCCGGGATCATCCTTCGGACGGCCTGGGAGGTCGGGGCGGAGGCGGCCCACGCCCTGATGGATGGCTTCTCCCCAGAGGAGTTAGCCTCGATTCAGGAGCGGGTGGCCTCGGTGACGGGGGTCCGGCGGGTCCTCTCCCTGCGGGCGCGGCATATCGGGATGGAGGTCGCGGTCGAGGTGACGATCGGGGTGGCGCCGAGCCTGACGATTGTGGAGGCGCACGAGGTGAGCCACCTGGTCGAGGAGGCGCTCCTCGGCTGGAGCGGGATCGAGCATGT
>DATGYC010000167.1:0-2549 GCA_035298385.1 Symbiobacteriaceae bacterium
CCGTCCTCCTCCGTGCAGCCGATCAGGAGCTTGATCACCGCATCACCCATGGCATCGCGAGTGACGATCGCCCCGGTCACCTTCCGCTCCCGCGTCGAGCCGACCCAGACCTCAACACCCTTGCCCTCGCCCTTCATGTCGTCCAGGAAGCCAAGATCCAGCGGGTATGCCACGGCCGGTACCTCAGAGAAGAGGCTCCCCTGCTCCCGGTCGATGACGATCTGACTCGCCTTCACTAGCGTGTCCGCATGGTGCCAGAACTGCTGGTTCATTTAGTTCCGTCCCTCCAGATTAGATAGCTCTATACGGTCCCGTCGCACTAGTTTCTTGTAACGCTCCCCAACCCAGTCCAGGAAGGCAGCGTTCCAGGGCGCCCCTTTCCACTTCCGCTTCACCTGCTCCAGAATCTCCAGATCCCAGCGGCCGAAGAGGGCCATCAGCGTAGCGTGTGCCTCCCGGGCTTGTACCGCTTCTCGCTTGCCCTGCGTCTCTCCTCCCCAGAGGAAGGCGTCGTCGCAGAGGTAGTAGTTGCAGGTTGCCGCCCGCTGCTCCGGCTTGATCGTGCAGCCGGTCGGGCCGTGGAAGACGCACTTGGTCGGCCAGGTGCCAGCGTTCCCCTGGTCGTTCGCCACCCGCTTCAGAAGGAGGCCCCGCTCGCCGGTCCGCAGGTTGCCCGCGGCCAACTGCGCCAGCAGCCAGTCCCGCCCGCCCAAGGTGACGATCCGCCCGATATCGGACCAGTCCACCCCCGGCGGCGAGGCACAGCAGCCGGTCGAACCGTGCGGGCACTGCCAGCAGAGGCCGGAGTGCAGCCGGGTGTGCTCGCCGAGTGCCTCAACCGAGATGAACGTGGGCGGGGGAGCCACCACGACCGTCGGGGCGCCCTCGGCGTCAGCCCTGCCCTTCTCCTCCCCGCTCACTTGGCCGCCAGGCGCTGGATGATCGCCCCGTGCGCCTTCTCCTCCAGGGTGTCGTCTAGCTTGCCCAGCTTGACCTGACCCTTGTAGCGCCGGTCCAGCGCCGCCTGAATCAGCCAGTCCGCCAGGTGCGGGTTCTTCGGCAGGATCGAGCCGTGCAGGTAGGTGCCCAGGCAGTTCTTGAACCGCACGCCCTCCAGACCGTCCTTGCCGTTGTTCCCGCCGCCCTTGACGACCCGTCCGAGCGGCTCCAACCCCTTGCCCAGGTAGGACTTACCCGAGTGGTTCTCAAAGCCGACGATCGTCCGCTTCGTGCCGAAGATCTCGCTCTCGATGTAGACATTGCCGATCAAGCGCTCCTCGGAACCCTCCGTCCAGAGGTCGAGGATCCCCGTGAAGCGAAGCATCTCGCCCTTGTAGGTCCGGAAGTACTTGCCCAGCATCTGAAAGCCACCGCAGACGGCCAGGACTGCCAGACCATCATGGATCGCCGTGCCGAGCGAGTCGCCCTTCACCTGCATGAAGTCATCAGCGATCAGCCCCTGCTCCCGGTCCTGTCCGCCGCCCATCATCAGAACGTCGAAATCGGCAAAGTTGGCCTTCTGTCCGAGCCCGACCTGGGTGATCACCGGCTCCAGGCCGTGCCACTTGGCCCGCTGTGAGAGGACGATGATATTCCCGCGGTCGCCGTAGAGGTTCATGTACTCCGGATAGAGCCAGCCGATGTGAAGCCGCGGCATCGAAGCCATCTTGCTCTACACCTCCCAGAACTTCTTCGTATGGCCCTGCTTCTGGATGATCTCGCGCATCCCAAGCATCGCCGTGTAGGTGGGCAGGATGTAGAGCATCTCGCCCTGGGGGGTACGCTGCATGCCCTGGGCCAGGGCGCCCTCCAGATCGCCCAACGTGGTCAGCTTCGCCGTATCGAAGCCGGCGTACTTCAGCCGAACCGCCATATCCTCCGCCCGGATACCGGCGCAGATCACCCAGTCGATCCGCTCCTGCTGGGCGGCCATCGACTCAAAGTCGACATCCCAGAGCCAGGAGACGTCGGTCCCGTCGGCGTAGAGGTCGTTGATCGCAATCACGACCTTCTTGCCGCTGCCCTCCGGGCGGCAACCTCCTCCGGGGCTAAACTCGCAGGGTCCTCGGAGGTTGCCGCCCGGCCCCATCACAGTCTCCAGGACCGAGTTGAAGCCGACCGGATTCTTGACGAGGGCCATGAAGACCTCCCGCCCGTCCATCGGGATCAGCTCCATCCGGCCGAACTGCGAGGTCGTCTCCGACAGGCCCTGCTTGATCGATTCCAATGAACAGCCCATCAGGTGGGCGCCCGCCGCCGCTGCCAGGGCGTTGTAGAGGTTGTAGAGCCCCGGGATCTGCAACCGCGACTCAAAGGAGCCGGCGGGCGTCACTAGATGGAAGGAGGTCCCCTTCGCATCCGCGTCCCAGATCCGATCGACGTAGACCTCGGGCTTCGGCCGCTTGTGACCGCAGCTCGGGCAGGCGTACCGCCCCAGATGGGCGTAGTAGTAGACCGCATAATCGTAGGGCGCCCCGCAACGCACGCAGTGCTTGGCGTCCGAGGTCTGGTTCATCTCCTGCGTACCGATCCCATCCGCCTCGATGCCG
>DATGYC010000168.1:0-3452 GCA_035298385.1 Symbiobacteriaceae bacterium
ATCACGACGTGTTAAGGGGGAGCTCTCCGATGACCAGCTTACTGCGCAACCGTCCCCTGATGCTGATGGGCGCCGCCGAGGTGATCAACAGCCTGGGTAGCTGGATCACCGCCATGGCTCTCTACTCGATCCTGATCTTCCAGGAAGGCGGCGGCATGGCGATCAGTTCGGCCATCTTCTTCGCCTCGCTCGGTCCGACGCTGCTCCTGAGCCCCTTCGCTGGCTGGCTCTGCGACCGTTACGACCGGCGGACCCTGATGATCGCAAGCCGCCTGCTTCAGGGCGCCGCTACCGCCGGTCTGATCTTCACCAACAACCTACCGCTCATCTACACGCTGTTGGTGGCCTCTGCCGTCTTCGGTCTGGTGATGGGGCCGGCCCGCACCACGGCGATGCCGGACGTCGTGGCGCCGGCTGAACTGACCCAGGCGAACGCCTTCATGCAGCAGGTGACCGGCACGATCAAGATCCTGGCCCCTGCCCTGGCGGGCGGACTCCTGACGGTGATGGACCCGCACCTGGCGATCAGCCTGGACGTGGTCAGCTTTCTGCTCTCCGCCGCCGTGCTCTTGCTGCTCCCACCCCTGCCGGCGAAGGGCGCCCCCGTGCTTGCGACTGGCAAGCCGGTCAAGGAGAAGGGGCTCCTCCGGGACTCCCTCGCCCTGTTGCAGCGGCACATTCCGGGACTGCTGCTCCTGCTCCCGCTGAACGTCCTGATGGCCCTGGTGATCATGGCCTTTGACGTCGCCATGGCCGTCTACGTCCGGGACATCCTCCAGGCGACGATCGCCTTCAAGGGCTTCATCGGCTTCGCCGTCGGTGGCGGCATGATCGCGGGCTCCAGCGCCTTCCTCTTCCTGAAGGGAGAGCGGAACCTCTGGCGGGATGTGATGGTCGGTTTCCTCCTCGTCACCGCCCTCTCGGTGGCGATGGCCCTCGGTGAGGTGGCTGGTCCAGCGGCTGCTCGGCTGATTCTGCTGGGCGCCTGCGTGCTCGGTGGCGTGGGCATGGGCGTGATCAACGTCCAGGCAGGCGTCCTCTTCATCAAGCTCTGCCCGCAGGGGATGCTCGGACGGATTGGCGGCCTCTTCGACTCCGTCTCCACGACCGGGCGCCTGGTTGGGCTGCTTCTGACCCCCATTCTGGTCCCCCATGTGGTATCATTTGGTGGATACTTCGGTACAGCCTCGGTCCTGCTGCTGGCCGCGATCGCCTTCACGGCGGTGGCGCTGCAGCGTCGGGGAGCGACCGCTGAGGCGAGTGCGCGTGTAGCCTCGCAGGCGGGCGCTTCCCGCATCCAGGCGGCCGAGCCAAATGAAAGGCATGAGGTGGTCGTGCATGGCGCTTAGCCAGGGTGGCTGGTCGCTCGTCCAATCGATCGCTGCCGAACTTGACGCAATCCTCGGTGTGACCAGCGGCACCCAAGAGGCGTTGCGGATCGATCTGCCCTTCCTGGAATCGATCCCGGCTGATTGGCAGGCGCAGTGGCCTGAGCTGCTGGGCCGGCCGCGCCCGTGGCCGGGGGTGCTGGGCATCCTCTCGCTCCTCGCCGGGGTTGAGTTCGAGCCCGACTACAGCAAGGCGACGCTCGCCATGCGGAGCCTGACCCTGGCGGAGGCGATCCGACGGGCGGCGGCGCACGATCAGGCGTTTGGGCTGGCGCCTGATCCCGCCCTCGCACCGGCCGAGCAACTGGCCGATCTGATGGCGCGTGGTGCGGAGGCAGTCGAGGCCGCCTTCGGCCTGCAGCGCTCCCGCCCCGGTGAGTCGAGCCGGGTGACGGCCTACGAGGTCGGGCGGGTCGTCCTCATCTTGCGTGATGGCGAACTGCACGACCGGTTCTGGCACTGGCTCGATCGGGCCTACTACGAGTGGTACCGCCCCTGGCGGGAGAGCCAGGCGGCTCTTCTGGCGGCGGAGGAGCAGCGAGCGATCGCTGGGCTGGGTAGCCGGGAGGGGGAGGGCGCCCCGCCGACGGCGTGGCTGGCGCCCCAGCATCCGCTCCATACCTCGCCGGAACTGCAGCGGGTCGTGCAGGAGCGACGGGCACAGATCTACTTCTGGATCCAGCCCTTCGGGCTCTTCGACTCCTGGGCGCTGGGGAAGGGCATGGTGATGCTCTCCTTTGCGGAGCCGGGGGATGCCTACTCTTCGTTCCGGGAGCGTGGGGTGGACCTGGCCCGGCGGATGAGTGCGCTCTCCGATCCGACCCGGTTGCTGATCCTGCGGATGATCCGGAACTACGCGAAGGATAACACGCAGATGGCGGAGTTCCTCGGCGTGGCCCGGCCGGCGGTCAGCACGCACGCAAAGATCCTGCGGGAGGCTGGCCTGATCGAGACGGCGCAGGAGGGGCGGGGGGCTCGGCATACGATCAACTACGGGGCGCTCCGGCAGCTCTTCGCGGAGATCGAGCGGTTCCTGGATATGCCGGATGAGATCTAAAAACCCCGGCTGTTGGGGCGGATTTGGCATCAGTCTGGCTACCAGGGGCGGAGTTCGCCTGGGCCCGGCTGTGAGGGCCGGATTTCGCCTCAGCCCGGCTGTGAGGGCCGGAGTTTGCATCAGCCCTGCTGCCAGGGCCAGATTCAGCCAAATGTTTCAGTCCGCCCCGAGGGCAGAGTGAAAGATTCGCCCAAAACCCTGGTCTTAGGTGGCTAGGCCAGGCTCAAACCCGGGCTTTGGGTAGTCGTTAGGGCCGCAAACCCGGACTTTGGGTAGCCAAACTCCCGCATCGCACCCCCATTTGGCAACTCTTTTCAGTCTCGGCCGCAGAGCGACTGAAAGAAGTTGCAGACTCTCGCTTGCGCCAGGCCTCTACGAACGAAGGGCGCCCCCAACTCGCCAGGTGGGGGCGCCCTCGGCGTGTTAGTACCCCCGGCTGCTGGGGCGGATACAGAATCAGCCCGGCTGTCAGGGCCGGACTTAGCCTGGGCCCTGCTACCAGGGCTGGACTTCGCCCCAGCCCGGCTGTGAGGGCCAGATCTAGCCTCAGCCCGCCTGTCAGGGCCGGATCTGGCATCAGCCCGGCTGTGAGGGCCGGACTTAGCCTCAGCCCTGCTATCAGGGCCGGATTTCGCCTCAGCCAGGCTGCCAGGGCCAGATTCAGCCAAATCTTTCAGTCCACCCCGAGGGCAGAGTGAAAGATTCGCCAAAAACCCTGGTCTTAGGTGGCTAGGCCAGGCGCAAACCCGGGCTTTGGGTAGTCGATAGGGCCGCAAACCCGGGCTTTGGGTAGCCAAACTCCCGCATCGCACCCCCATTTGGCCACTCTTTTCAGTCTCGGCCGCAGAGCGACTGAAAGAAGTTGCAGACTCTCGCTTGCGCCAGGCCTCTACGAACGAAGGGCGCCCCCAACGCGCCAGTTGGGGGCGCCCTCGCACCTATCGCCGGTTCTTCGCCCTCAGGGGAGCGACCGCATCTCCCTGAGCATCATCCGTACCGCACAGGCC
>DATGYC010000169.1:0-5251 GCA_035298385.1 Symbiobacteriaceae bacterium
GTCCGGCTGCAGACGGTGCTCTCCGTCGCGGCCAGTGGTGGCCCGAGCGACGGCGCCGCCAGCCGGCCCGTCCAGACCAACCTCGGCATTGTGATCGACAAGTCCGGCTCGATGAACGGCGCCCGCATGACCCGTGCCAAGCAGGCAGCCTCGGAGCTGGTGGAATCCCTGCCTAGCCACGTCACCTTCATGGTCGTCGCCTTCGACAGCCAGGCCCAAGCGATCGTCCCGCCGGGGCCGGCTAACGAGACGAACAAGCGGGCCGCCCTCTACGCCATCTCGAAGATCGAGGCCGATGGCGGCACGGCGATGTCCCGTGGCCTGAACCTCGTCGGGATGGGCTTTAAGGGCGCCCCTGGCGCTACCGTCACCCTGCTCCTGACCGACGGCAAGAACGAGTCCGAGTCCCGCCACGAGCTTAATGGGGTCCTGCAGGCCTTCGCCGCCGCCAAGATGCCCGTCCACGCCCGCGGCATTGGTGACGGCTGGGTCGTCGAGGAGCTTCGCCACATCGCCAGCTCAACCGGCGGCACGGCTGACGCTGCCCCCGAACTCGAGGAGATGGATGCGATGCTCAGCGAGATCGCCACCGTCGCCTCGAAGATCGCCTTCGATGACGTCCGCCTCCGGCTCCAGACCTTCTTGGGCGGCCAGGTCGTCAAGGTCCAGCAGGCCTTCCCCGAGTTCGCCGACAAGCAGCTTCGCCCGGTCTCGGAGCGGATCGTCGAGATCCCGATGGGCGCCCTCGCGGACGGCCAGTCCTTCGACTTCCTCGTTGAGATCGATCTCGCCGCCAAGGCGGCGGAGGAGGAGGCCCTGATTCTGCGGCCCTCGCTGCTCTATCGGGCCGGCTCCGGCGAGGAGGTTGAACTAAAGGCGCCCCGTGAGCACTGGGTCGTCGCCCAGTGGTCCGGCAATACCAGCAAGACCGCCCAGATCCACCCGAAGGTCGCCTCCGTCACGAACCAGGAGAAGCTCTCCCAACTCGTCGAGGACGGCATGAAGGCGCTCGAGACCGGCGATAAGTCCAAGGCGACCGCCCTTCTCGGTGAGGCCGAGGTCCAGGCGAAGAAGGTGGGCAATACCGTCCTGCTCGACTCGCTCGCCAAGGTGATTCAGCGGGATGCGAGCGGCACGGCTCGCCTGACGGGCTCGGTGGGCGCCCAGAACACCCTGCGCCTGCGCTCCGGCAAGACGGCCCGCCTGCAAGGAGGAGAGTCCTAATGGACCTGCACTGCCCACACTGCAGCGAGCAGATCGAGGCCGCTCTCGGTGACGAGTTCTGCCCCGAGTGCGGCCAACCGATCAAGGCGGCCCTAGAAGCGGCCCTGGCTGGTACGTCTCTAGCACATCCGCAGAGCACCGGAACAACACCGGAAGCACACCTGCAGAGCACCGGAACGACACCGGAAGCACCCCCCACCAGTACCCCCGTCCTCTTGATCAAGGTCGACGGGCGCCCCCCGGTGCGCTTCACCGGCGCCCCCATCCTCGTCGGGCGCCTCGATGAGGCGAACGGCTCCATCCCCGACCTGCCCTTCAACGACCCCGCCATCTCCCGCCGCCACCTGACCGTCTGGCAGGAGGGCGCCAAGATCCTCGTGCAGGACGGCTCCACCAACGGTACCTTCCGGGCCGGCCTTCGCCTGCCACAGGGCGCCCCCGTCGAGCTCCAAGCCGGTGAGGCCCTCACCCTGCCCGGCCAGATGGGCACCTACACCATCCGCTTCGAGTTCTCCTGAGGAAGGGGGACCTAACGCTTGTCAGCCGTCATGATCGCCGCCGCGGTTCGGGGAAAGCGGCGCCAACTCCCCCTGCGGACGCAGTTCCGCCTCCTGGCTGTCCTGATCGCCCTCCTCGCCGTCGCCCTCGCCGTCGTCGGCGGGAGCAGCTACGGGCGGGCCCAGGCTGACCTGACCGCCATCGCACACAACTCGAGTAAGGTCGTCGCCGCCCAGACGATGGCCGCTGCCGTGCACCGCATCGATGCCCTGCTGCCCGAACTCCTCCTGCAGATCCAGGCCGGGCAGGCCACCAAGCTTGAGTCGACCGGCCCCGTCATCGAGGCGCAGCTCGCCCGCTTTGAGGACGCCCTCTTCGTCGCCCACGCCAACACGACGGCGGGGCGCCCGGATGCGGCTACCGTGAACGACCGGCTGATGCCCTCCTTCCGCAGCTACCGGGAGGCGGTGACCGAGTTCCTCCACGCCCTCCAGTACGGCCAAGTCGCCCCTGCCGAGGCCGCCTACAAGGACGCCACCCGCATCCTGCAGGAGCAGGTTCGGCCGGCGCTGCTCCGGCTTGATCGCCTTGATCGGCAGGATATCGACCAGAGCGCCATCGGCGCCCGGCAGTACCTGAGTGCAGCGCGCGGGATCGTGTGGAGCGTGGGGCTGATCCTGGTCCTCTTGCTGGGCGTCACGACCTGGCGACTGGCCAAGACCACCCGCCGGATCATCAACCCCGGTCTCGTGCCGGCCTTCCTGGTCGCCCTTGGCTTCCTCTTCGTGACCGGCATCCAGATGGCCGGGACGGAGCGGAATCTGCAGGCCGTCGCCGCCGAGTCCTTTGAGTCGCTCCACCTGGCCGTCCAGATCCAGGATGAGCTGACGGCGGCGCGAGCTGCGCAGAACGCCTGGCTCATTGATCGTCCCGCGGCGCTCTCCCATGATCTCGCCTTCGGCCACGCCGACCGGCAGATTCGCTCGATGCTGGACCTCGCGGAGAAGGCAGCGGGGGATCAGGGCGCCCAGGGCGAGACGGAAGGGCTAGAGGCCGCTTCGACCGCCTATAACCGCTTCTTCGCCCAGGATCAGCAGCTCCGGACGGCCTACATCCAATCCCCGGCGGCAGCATTGCGCCTCTCGACCGGGGTGGCGCAGACCGCCTACCAGGATACCTGGTCCGCCCTTGACCGGGTCCGCTTGGAGGCCGAGGAGCGGTTCGACACCAATCTGGAGCGAGCCCTTGGGGCCGTCTCTTCCGCCCAGCCTTTCGCCTGGGGGCTCTTCCTCGGGATCGCCGCCTTCGCCCTCTGGGGCGTGGGGATGCGCCTAAAGGAGTTTTGAGTCGCTCGATCTCGTCCCGGACTCCCCCAACGGTAGGCGCCCATGCTACCGGTCCAGGAGGTACGCCCTGCCATGAACTGCCCAACCTGCGGCACGTTGCTCCCTGATACGCCCGACGCCTTCTGTGGCGAGTGTGGCGCCCAACTGGGCGCCCTCGCCCCCGATTCCGCCCGCTCGCTCCAGGTAGAGGTCGGCAGCCTGACCAACGTCGGCATCACCCGGGCCGAGCCCAACCAGGACCATATCATCGCCGTCCAGCAACCCGGCTTCGGCCTCTTCGCCGTCGCTGATGGGATGGGCGGCCATCAGTGCGGCGACGTCGCCAGCGAGGTCGCCCTCGAGCGCCTCTACGAGGTCGTCAAGGAACGCCTCGGGCAGGGGGGCGAACGCAGCTCCGTAGGCGTTACCCCAGACGCCGGTGCCACCCTAGACCCTGACGCACCAGCCCTCGATCCCGCCGCCTTCCTGCGCCTCGCCATCTTGGAGGCCCATGCCGCCGTCACCCGCTTTAACCAGACCCAGGGTGCCGACGCAGGCTCCACCCTGACGGCAGCCCTGCTGATCGGTGAGCAGATCTTCATCGGTCACGTTGGTGACAGCCGAGCCTACCAGGTCAGCGAGGGGCGGCTGACCCAGATCACGAACGACCACTCCCTCGTCGGTGACCTCTGCCGGAAGGGGTTCCTGACGAAGGAGGAGATCTACACCCATCCGCGGCGCTCTGAGATCCTCCAGTCGCTGGGCCAGCCCGGCGATCCCCCGGAGGTGGAGTTGCACCGCCTGACCGGAACGCCTGGTCTGCAGATTCTCCTCTGCTCCGACGGCCTCTGGGAGATGGTCCGGGACCCCGCGATCGAGCAGATCATAACCTCAGCCCCCACCGCAGCGGCTGCTGCCGAGGCCCTGATCGAGGCCGCGAACGATGGTGGTGGTGAGGATAATATCAGCGCCGTCATCATCCAGTGCCTGCGTTGAGGAACTCGATAAGCATCGGTAGTCGCGCACAGTGCGGCTACCGATGCTTTGTGATGCCCGGACTCGCCATCAGCACAAAGGACCTTGTAGACCAGACCTAGATCCTCCGTCTTGCTAAAATATGGCAAAGGCCCGTGCGCGCCGGACCTTTGCCTCAACGGTTCCATGAAGGAGGGTCTCTTGGTTATGGCAACCAGGTCCAGATGGCTCCCGCGTCTCGTGGTCCCAACGGTCCTTGCCATGCTGCTGAGTCTGGGGGCGCCCCGGCTGGTCCTCGCCGACGGTGTCACCATCGATCCGGCGGTGAACAACTTCCAGCTTGCCGCAGGCGAGACCTGGAACGAGTCCATCACCGTCACGGTCCCGCCCGGGGTAGGAGCGTCCAAGGCTGACGTCTACCTGCTTGCGGACACGACCGGATCGATGGGCGGCCCGATCGCCTCCGTGAAGGCCGGCGCCGCCGATATTGTGAACGGTCTCGTGGCGGAGCTGCCCGGGGTCGACCTCGCCTTCGGCGTCGGCGACTACAAGGACTTCCCGTATGACCCCTACGCCTTTAACCATGCGCAGTCCATCAGCACGGATACCACCGCGGTGCAGACCGCCATCGCAGCCTGGTCGGCTGGCGGCGGCTCAGACGGACCCGAAGGCCAACTCTTTGCCTATGACCGGATCGCTGACGATGCGGCACCGCTTGGTGGCACGATCGGCTGGCGGTCAGACGCGGAACGGATCCTCGTCGTCTTCGGCGATGCGCCGGGCCACGATGCGATCTGCGCGGCCATCTCCGGTCTCCCGTACGACATCACCGAAGGCTCCGTCACGACCAAGCTGGTCAACGCCGGCGTGACCTTCATGGGGATCAGCACGATGACCGGCTACGGCGCTGGCATGGATGACAACCCGGTCGGCTACGACTACAACGCAGCCTGTGGCGCTCCGGGCGGGACCTCCGGCCAGGCCACGCGGATCGCGGCTGCCACGGGCGGCGTCCATGTCATGGGCGTTAACAGTAGCGAGATGGTCCAGCAGATCAAGGATCTGATCACCTCCGCTGTGACGACGATCAACAACCTGAGCCTCGTGCCGACGGGTGGTACCGCCCAGTTCGTCAGCGCCATCACGCCCGCCAGCTACGGTCCGCTCACCTCCGATGTTGAGCACACGCTGACGTTCCAAGTCGACTGGCTCGGCACGGTGGCTTGTAC
>DATGYC010000170.1:0-21931 GCA_035298385.1 Symbiobacteriaceae bacterium
GTTCGTCCTGAGCCAGGATCAAACTCTCCGAAGAAAATTTGTAGCTCTTATCTCCTTAAAGGAGACGTTTGTTCGCTTAGCTTGTTCTCTTACCCCTCACGGGGTTCGATTGGTAAGTGCACTGTTCAGTTTTCAAGGTCCGACGATCCCCGAAATCTCGGTGATCTTTACTCGCTCCGCTCTACCTTACTCGTTTACCGAGAGGTTCTCGGGGTGAGTCCCTCGTAAGAGGTTCGTCGCTCTCGTTCGTTTCCGGCGGAGTCGACTTATTCATCTTATCAGCAACCACTTCGTGTGTCAACCTCTTTTTCGAGGTCGTTCGCTCGGCTCTTTCGAACCGGGAGGCACTCTCCGAGGAGAGTGCGATTCTAACCCCGCAGGAGAGTCTCTCCCGGAGGGCGCCCCGAAGTGAGGTGACAAGTAGGTACTTTACCAGAACCAATACCACTCCGCAACAGGGCTTTTGACACTCAGAATCGCAAGTCAAAGGGGCGCCTAGTCGGCGCCCCTCCCACCAGTCCTCTAATCAGCCGCCTGCTCCCCCGGCATCGCCCGCCGGTCAAGCCAGACATTCTTGTACTGCCGAAGCGCCAGAACGTGAGGCTCAATCCCCTTGACCCAGGGCTGCACAAAGAGCGTCTCGTCAGTCTGGCAGAGGAAGATCCATGGCGCCTCCTCGATCAGGATCTCCTGCAGCCGCTGGTAGACCACCTGGCGGCGGGCAGGACTGATCGTGCGTTGCCCCTCCTCTAGTAGCCGATCCACCTCTGCGTTCTGCAACTGACTCCGGTTGCCACTCTCAATCGAAGACCGCGAGCTGAAGAGCGGCTGTAGCCAGTTATCCGGATCACCAGTATCACCGATCCAGCCAATCATCAGGAGATCGATCTCCATCGAATCAGCCGCGTCATGATACTCCTTCCCCTGCATGGCCAGGATCTCCACCTGAACGCCGATCTCGCCCAACATGGACTGAATCAGCTGAGCCCGCTGTTCAGGGTCCTTCCCCTTGCGGCAGAGCAGCTTCAGCGGCTGTCGCAACCCACCGGCCTCGTTTAAGAGGCGACGTGCAGCGGTCGGATCATACCGATATCCCTTGAGTCTCTCATCATACCCAAGTAGACCCTTTGGCAGCGGTCCAGCGTTGGGGCGAGCCCTTCCCCCATAGGTAGCGGCAATACGCGCCTGATCAACGGCTAGGTTAAGCGCCTGGCGGATTCGACGGTCCTTAAGATACGGCTTGTTCGTACAGATTGCCACGTACTGCAGCGCCAATGAAGGTGACTGCTTTACATGCTGTCCAAGGGTCGCATCTTGCATCATCTCAGCGGATGCTGTCATCACGTCGATCTGACCCGCACGGGCTTCCGCGATCGAATCCCCATCCCCCCGGAAGTGCACCACGACCTGATCCAGGAAGGGCCGCCCTTCCCAGCAGTCCGGAAAGGCCGTCATCGTGAGCTCCTCACCTGGCTTATACGATTCCAGTCGGAACGGTCCCGTTCCAACCGGCCGTTGGCCAAAGTCCGGACGCTCGGCGGCCTCGCGCGGGACGATCATCGCAGCCGTGTAGGCCAGGTTCTGCAAGAATGGATTGAACGGTTGAGTCAACGTAATAGCAACTTGATACTGACCCACGGTCCGGATGCCCCGGATCGACGTGGCTCGACCGGCGGCGAACTCTGCAGCTCCATCGACCATCTCTAGTAACCAGCGATGCGGGCTATTAAGCCGTGGGTGATTGATTCGCTCCAGTGAGTACTTGACGTCCTCCGCCACCATCTCGCGCCCGTTGTGAAACTTCACGCCCTTACGCAAGGTAAAGGTATAGGTGCGGCTGTCAGCAGAGAGCTCCCAGCCCACAGCCAAGGCCGGCACCACCCGAGCATCCGGTCCAAACATCGTCAGCCCATTAAAGAGGTTGACCGTCGTGTTGGCCGAGGCATGATCCGACACCTGAATGGGGTCGAGCGTCCGTGGCTCGCCATCCTCTGCATGCAAAAGATCGACGGATGCCCGTTGTTCCGCTGCCGGAAGCATCAACTGTAAGGAGGCTGAGAGTTGCTCCAGATCCAGGACAGCCGCCGACTGCTGGTCGGAGCCCTGCGAAAGCGTCTGCAGAACGGCCAGCATCGACTCGACCACCTGCTGGCCACCGGCGACAGCTTCACTCACTTGCTCGGCCTGGGCTGCCTGCTGGCCCAGCGATTCAACCATCCCCGCCACCTGGTCACTAAAGCTGCGTACCGCGGTGGAGACATTGGCGAAGGCCGAACCGGCCGCAGCCGTGGCGGCAACCCCCTCCTCCACCGACTGGACATTCTGGTGGATCGCCTCGACCGCCCGGTCGACCCCCCGCTGGATCTCACCGATAACGGTACGAATCTCCTTCGCGTGCTTGCGGGACTCCTCCGCCAGGCGCCGGATCTCACCTGCAACGACAGCAAAGCCGCGCCCATGCTGCCCAGCCCTCGCCGCCTCAATCGCTGCATTTAGAGCCAACAGGTTTGTCTGATCTGCGACCCGACTGATGATCCCGACGATCTTCCCAATCTCATCCGACCAGTGCGTAAGGGCCCGAATCTGCCCCTCAGCCGAGAGCGTATGGGTGCGAATCGCCTCGATCTTTACGACCGAAGCATCAACCGCCTGGGCGCCCGATTTCGCTACACCTGACGTCTCAGCCGCCGCTGAACGCGCAACCTCCAATGAACGCAGGACCTCTTCAGACAACTGTGCCAGCGATGAGACCCCAGAGAGGGCACTCGCCAGCGATTCCCCCTGTGTCTCCACCCCACGAGCCACGTCAGACAGCGAGGCGCTCGTCCGCTCGGTCGTCTCTTGCAAGCGCCGAATGGAACGGCGCAGCTTCTCCCCCATCAGCCCTGCATGCACGTTCATGGCCCCCCTGAGGAACGGGTAAATTTCTTGTAAAGAATGTATGTACTCTTCGATATATATCGCCGAAATTCCTGTTCATGCACCATCAGGAAAGTGAAAAGTATGACGCCCGGTCCAGTTTTGACCGGGCGCCCCTCCTATTGCTTCATCCGTGGATCCAGGGCATCCCGCAAACCATCGCCCAACAAGTTGACTGCGAGAACGGAGATGAAGATCACTGTGCCGGCCGGAATCCAGAGCCAGGGCTCCAGCGCCAAGACCCGGGCTGAGATCGCGGCAGAGAGCATGTTCCCCCAAGATGCGATCGGTTGCTGGACTCCGAAACCCAAGAAAGAGAGGCCCGCCTCCGAGATAACCGCTCCAGCCACGCCCAACGTGGCCACAACCAGGATCGGCGCCATTGCGTTCGGTAAGATGTGTCGGAAGATGATTCGAGTATCGCTCGCACCACTAGAAGTGGCTGCCTCCACGAAATCCCGCCCTCGCAGGGTCAAGAACTCTCCTCGTACGAGCCGACAGGTCCCAGTCCAGCCCAGTAAGCCGATGACAATCATTGTATTGTAGACGGAGGGTTTCAGGACAGCAGCCAGGGTGAGCGCGAGCGGAAAGAACGGAATCACCATCACGACGTCAGTGATCCGCATGATGATATTGTCGATCAGACCGCCGTAGTACCCAGCGATCGAGCCGGCCACAACCCCGATTGTCAGTGAGATGCCCACGGCTACGACCCCGACTGTCAACGAGATTCGCCCTCCCCAGATCAACCGGGAGAGCACATCCCGCCCTAGATCATCCGTACCAAGTAGATGGGCAGCACTGGGTGCCTGTTCAGAGATGGCTAAGTTAACCGCATATGGATCATGTGGGCTGATCCAGGGCGCCAGAATGGCGGTGATGGCGAAGAAGAGGATCACATATAGCCCAAGCATCGCCTTGGGATCCCGCCGGAAGCGATTCCAGGCCACCTGCCACATCGACTGGCCGCCCTTCTGGTCGGGACGGGCCAATGGGGTCCGCTTCGGGCGGATGGGCCGTGTTACCATGGCTGCTCCTCCTTAGTCGTACCGGATGCGCGGGTCGACCAAGGCGTAACCAAGGTCCGCTAGGAGTGATCCCAGCATCGTTAACAACGCGAACATCAAGTTCAGCGCCATCAAGACCGGATAGTCCCGTTCCAGGAGAGCCGTATACGTCATCCGGCCAATACCCGGCCATATGAAGATCGACTCGGTGATGATCGCTCCACCTACGAGCGCAGGGAGATCAAGTCCCAGGATGGTAATCACCGGCATCAGGGCGTTGCGGAGGGCATGCTTGTAGATGACCACCTTGTCCGAGAGCCCCTTGGCACGTGCAGTCCGGACGTAATCCTGCTTCAAAACCTCCAGCATGGAGGTCCGGACGTACCGCATTAGTCCTGCAACGCCCGTGATTCCTAAGGCAAGTGCTGGCAAGATGAGGTGCCGCCCGATATCCACCAGATAGTCCACGCCCGTCAGGTCGGCTCCAGCCGTCAAGTAATGCGAGGAGGGCAGAAGCTTAAACGGTGAGCCAAGGGCAAACCCTTTGATCAAGAGCAGGCCGAAGAAGAACGCCGGAATCGAGAGACCGGCGAAGGCAAGCCCCGTCGTCAGGTAGTCAAGCCAAGAGTCCTTCTTCACCGCCGCTAGGATGCCAAGCGGAATCCCAAAGAGGAAGACCAAGAGTTCACTTGCGATTCCCAGGGTCAAGGTCGGACCAAGTCGATCCAGGATCATCGTCGAAACCGAGGTCTTGAACCGAATCGAAGTGCCCAGATCTCCCTGAAGGATCTGCTTCAGCCAGTTCCAATACTGGAGCGGCAGCGGACAGTCCAGGCAGTAGAGACGGCGTAACTCCTCGATCTTGCGCGGGTCCATTCGCGGGTCGATCATGGCGCTAAACGGATCGCCAGGCGCCATCTTAATCACCATGAAGATCAGGAGCGTGGCTCCGAACAGAATCGGCACCATTTGCAGGAGCCGACGAACCACATACTTCCCCATCGTTCTCCCCCTCACTGGGGCTTGGGTACCTTTCTAAGGAAAGACAGGGGGCGGACGGGCCGCCCCCTTGCGTAAGCATGCCTACTTCTGCTTGCTCTCCGGGATCCAGAACTCCCAGATGTTCCAGAGGGCACCGCGCGCATCCGGCTTCAAGCCCTTCAGCTTGTCGGACCGGACGGCCTCGATCGTGTTCTGGCTGTAGAGGAAGACGTACGGCAGTTCGTCATTCAGGATCTTCGCCCACTCCACGTAGATCGGCTTGCGCTCTTCGGGCTTCAGCTTGCGGGTACCTTCCTTGATCAACTCTTCAGAGCGGGCGTTGGTCCAACCAGTCACCTTGCCCCACTTGTTGTCCGGCAGGAAGATCGAACCCGGATCCGGATCAAGCGAGAGCGACCAGCCCATCAACCAGGCGTCCATCTTCCGCTCGTCAAAGACGGTTGTCGAGAGCGAGGCGAACTCCTTCATTTCGGTGTTCACCTTGATACCGACGGCCTTCAGGTTGGCCTGGATCAACGGTGCTGAAGCCTCACGCACCTTGTTACCAGACGGGTAGAGCAGCGTGAACTCTAAGACCTTGCCGTCCTTCGTCAGATAGCCATCGCCGTTCTTCTCCTTCCAACCCGCCTGGGCCAGAAGTTCCTGTGCCTTCTGCGGGTCGTAGGCGTAGGCGTTCAACTGGCTGGCATCGTAGGCCCAGATCGCCGGCGGCATGTGGGAGTTCATTACGGTGCCGTAGCCCTGCAAGAGCGCCTTCACCATCGCCTGACGGTCAATGGCGTACGCCATCGCCTGCCGAACGAGCTTATCCTTCAGGATCGGGTGGTCGAAGTTGACGCCCATGTACTGGTAGCCGAAGTCCGGATTCGAGACGATCTGGATGTTCTTATCATCCTTCATCAACTCGATATCCTTGGGGTTTGACAGCATGTAGTCGATCTCACCGGCCTGAAGCTGGGTGATGCCGACGTCTTGGTTGACGATCTTATAGATCACAGTCGGGATGTGCGGCTTGCCCATGAAGTAGTCGTCGTTCCGCTCCAGCTTGACGAACTGGTCGGTCTTGTACTCCACAAACTTGTAGGGGCCCGTGCCGATTGGCGTCTTGGTCGCCGGGTGGTCGGCCATCTTACCGATCTCCGTCGAGCCGAAGACGTGCTCAGGGATGATGCTGAAGGCCAGGTTTTGCAGGAACGGGGCGTAGGGCTCGTCGGTGGTGAAGGCGATCTTCTTGTCGTCGATCACGTTGATCGCCTGCTTGCTGGAGTTTGCCACCCACTTATCCCAGGACTCCTTGATCTTCTTAGCAGCATCTTCCTTGCTAATCTTTTTGGCATCAATGTCAGCGCCGAGCTGGTCGCGCTCGGCTAGCATCTCCTCCACGCCGACGAGGGCGGAGTAGTCGCCAGTGCGAACACCGGTGTAGTCCGGGTGGAGCATCGACATGAAGGTAAAGGCGACATCCTTGGTGGTGACGAGCTTGCCGTCATGCCACTTCAGGTTATCCCGCAGTATAAAGGTAACAGTCTTGTTGTCAGCCGAGACCTCAAAGGACTTGCAGAGATCACAGATCCACTCGAGCTTCTCATTCGTCCGGAGCAGGCCGTTGAACACCAGACCAATGACGTTGCTGTCGTACTGATCCTCGTAGAGGATCGGGTTGAAGACTCCCTTAGGGGCAGAGAACATGGAGAGGTAGAGTGTGCCACCGTCGACGGGCGCCGTAGAATCGGGGTCTTTGGTGTTGCTGGACTTCGTGGAACAGCCAGCAGCCAGGAGCGCCACGGCCAGGAGACCTACTAGGAAGCGCTTCATCACCTTTTGGTACCCCCCTTTTTTCACCTCAATCCCGTGCGGTGCTAACCTCGCACTGTCCTCGGAGATTGAGGTGACACTCTCTTTCTTTCCCCGACGCCTTCTCTCGCCGAGAAATTCCCAATTTTCCCCATCGTAGGATATCTTCTCCTGCACTCCCTCGCTTTCCTGCACCGAAATCGAAAAATCTGTCGACAGACTTCACCAGCAACGGCTGGTTCTGCCTGTTGAAAGGATGGATATGCATGTGACCTGCTCAACTGAACAAAAAACGCACGGCGATTGCCGTGCGCCTCCCTATAAGACCGATCCGCTCCAGTCGCTTCGGTCCATGACCCCGTCCTCGCGGAGGAGCCGTCGAATGGCACCGGCGAGTCTTTGCACCCCGCCAGGGATCTCCGCAGCGTTCGGATGCGTGAAGTTGAGACGAATCCCCCTCCTCCCGTCTTCACCCGGACCATAGTAATCACCAGGGATAAACGCGACACCCTCCCGAGCGGCCTCCGACAGGAGGCGCCTTGCCCGCAGGGGCGCCGGGAGCGTACACCAGAGATGATACCCACCCGCGGGGACGCGCCAACTCACCCCCGGCGGCATCCACTGTGCTAGGGCCCCCACAAGCGCATCACGCCTGGCCAAGAGTTCGGCCCGAAGCACCACCAGATGGCGATCCAGCGCTCCGCTCCGGAGGATGCGATCAGCGGCCGCCTGGTTCAGAAGGGCCGCTCGGAAGTCCAGGGCGCCCCGGGAGGCGGCCACCCGCTCGACAACCGCTGGGGGCGCCGCCATCCAGGCTACCCGCAGCGCTGGCGTTAGGGATTTGGAGAAGGAGCTGAGATAGATCACATAGCCCCCCGGATCAAGCGACTTCAGGGTCGGGAGCCGCTCCCCCTCCAAATGGAGTTCGCCGTACGGGTCATCCTCGACAATACCGACCTGGTACTTTGCTGCCAACTCCAGCAGTTGGTGGCGCCTAGCAAGCGAGAGCGTCACCCCGAGCGGGTTCTGGAAGGTGGGGAGGGTAAAGAGCAGCTTCGGCCTGTAACGCAGGAAGAGCTCCCCCAACCCCTCCGTCTGTAGCCCATCTTCGTCCACCTTGGCAGGGATCACCCGGACGCCCGGCGGAAAGATACCGAGGGAGTTCAGATACGACGGTGCCTCGACTACGACCGAGTCGCCTGGCTGCAGGAGGAGTTGGTTGAGCAAATAGAGGGCGGTTTGCGACCCACCTAGGACCAGGATCTCCTCCGGGCGCCCCCCCGTCCGTGCCGCCAGCGCCTCGCGCAACGGGGCATAGCCCATCGCCGGACCATACCCCAAGAAATCGCCACTGCCAGCCAAGAGTGCAGCGAACGCCTCCGCCAGCAGTTCGGCCGGGTAGAGCGAGGAGTCCATCTCCCCGTTCGCGAAGGAGATCGCCCCTGGCCGGCGAAGGATCGCCGCTACATCTGCCATCACCGGATCTTCACCGGCACTGCTGGCCGCCCACTGCATCGGGCGAACCGGCCCCGGAGGCGGTGCGATCACGGGCGCCAGAACGACCGTCCCGTGCCCTACCCGCCCTTCGACCAGCCCCTCGGCCGCCAGTTCCTTGTAGGCGGTGACGATCGTGGTCCGATTCACACCGATGGTCCCCGCTAGGTTCCGCTCCGGCGGTAACTTGGTCCCAGGCGGGAGTACCCCTGTGAGGATCTTGGTCCGAAGCTGCTCCTTTACCTGCCGATAGAGCGGGATCCCGCTGGTCCGATCAAGCTCGATCATCGCTAGCCCGCCTCCATTCAAGAAAGGGGCGCCCCCTGCCGGGGGCGCCCCACTCCTCACTCTACTGCTTGATCTTGCAGGTGCCGTTCGCCGTCACCTGGCAAGAGAGGCGGTAGCCCTGCTTGACGAGATCGCCGAGCATCTCGATCTCGGCATCGTTCGGCGCGGAGAGGTTCTCCATGCCCTCGACGACGAGGACCTTGCAAGTATCGCAGACACCGCTCTTGCAGTCCCACTTGACGGCGACGCCCTTGTCGTTGACGCCATCGAGCAGGTTCTCGCCCTTCGGGATCTCGACGCTGAACTCCTGGCCGCCAAGGGTGACCTTGACCGGGATCATCTCCTTGGGCTTCTGCTCAACCGGGGCGGCCTCCTCCTGCGGAGCCTCCTCGTGCGGCAGCAACTCACGAGTGACCTCCACGCGCGAGGACGTATGGTGAACCAATTCATGATTATGATGGCAGGTGGCGTTGAAAGTCTCCTTGAGGATCTTCCGCCACGCGTCGCGGTGGTTGTCAGCACCGAGTACCGACAGGTCGTGCGAAACGACCGCCTTCAGGTTCGCCCAGACCTCCGTCACGCCCTCATCCGCCTTGCGCGGCTGGGGCTCGTCAACCTCCATGCGCAACCCCTTCACCGTCGGGGCCGTACGGCGTAGGCGAGCGAGGAAATCCGAATAGACCCGAACGGCGTTCTGCCCGGCGACCGCCGCATCGGCGCCGCGCGTGGCCAGGTAAACCCGCGTCGTATACTTGGTGGTCTCTGGCACAACCGGTCACTCCTTTGTGATCATCGGCTCTATTATAACGGAAGGTTCGTTGCCTTCTCAATCAGAGGCGTAAAAATACCGCTTCCGATAGGTCAAAAAAAAAGGAGCGGCCGATCACGGCCGCCCAAAATAGAGGAGGAAAGACAGAGAGGGGGTAACACCTGCCTCTACTCTACCTCGACCATGTTACAGGGCCATAACAAACCAGTGACAATCGGTGTACAGTTACGCATCGGCCCCTGCCGCCACGGCAGAGCCCGCCTCACGCCGCCAGGCCACGACAAGACCAGCAAACTTGGGTACGTTAAGCACACCGGTATCCAAGATCAAGTAGTTGCCCTTGATCCCGAGCAACCGCCCCGTTACCGGTCCCTTCTCTAGGTCGTGCGAGGCGATCTTCTCTAGCCGCTCGGAAACCGGGTACTCGAAGGTCCGAACAGCCTCATCCGCTAGGAGATAGGCCCGGAACTCCTCGGGCACGAGCGGTAGGACTTCATCCCGGACCGCGAGGATCGACTTTTCGGTTACCTCACCCTTGAGCATCTTCCGCCAGTTCGTCTTGTCCGGAATGTGCTGCGCGATGAAGACTTCGAGTTCGCCCGCCATCTTTCGCGTGGGGACGAGAGCGATCGGAACGGCCTCAACGGCGCCCTGGTCCATCCAGCGGCCGGGGATGTTCCGGGTAATACCGATCTTTACGTCGCTCGACTTGGCGAGGTAGACGTAGGTCGGGATCATGCAGTGGGCATCGCCCCACTCCTGCTCACGGCAGGTCTCGTAATGGCAGAGCTCCGGCTTCACCTGACAGATATCATTGCGAGCGAGGGACTGGAAGCAGGGCCAGCAGTAGCCACCGTTAAAGAGCTTATTCGACTTGCGGTTGCAGTGAATGCACCGCTTCTCCCCAGTAAATGAAAGCTCAATCGGACTTCCGATTAAGGGATTGAGCGGTACCCGATCCTCACCGATCACCAAGCTGTACCCGACGTAGGGCTCGCCCAGTTCGGCCAGCAGATCCCGGAGAATTCCCTTGACCACACCGGTCACTCCTTTGCGCGACTGACCCCGATAGAGTTCCCTACCGGGCAAAGCAACTCCTCTTCCAGCGCGCAAGTGAGCAGGCGCCCTCCCGACCGTGGGAAGGGCGCCCTGTTCCTTACTTTACCATCCGAGCGTACGGCAGCACACGGACCGTCTGCGGTGGCCGGCGCAGTCCGAGGGACTCAACCAGATCCTTCAACTGAGTCTCAACGGCCACACGCTCGGCTCGCTCCACGCCCCAGATGAGAATCTGGTAGTTCGGCATCCGCGCGGCGGCGGCCACCGCATCACAACGGCGCAACGTCTCCGGCAGCCTCTGTGCCAAATAGCCTAGGTCTAGTGCTACCCAGGTCTGTAGATCCGAGATCCCCAGATCCCGGTAGACGCCGAGGGACTCCAAGCGATTCGTCCCCCGGAAGGATGCGAGGAAGGGAGCTTGCTCCCTCTGTAGCTCACTCTTTTTCTGGCGGAGTCGCTTGAGCTCTTTTTCGGCACCAGACCGGCGCCCCTCAGCGGCCGCCTTCTCCTTCTCGCTGGCTTTGGGATCCGAAGCTAGCGTGGAGGCCTTGACAGCGTGGCGATCACGGACATCCTGCTGCCGCCGAATCGACCGACCGAGCTCAGCAAGCTGGGTGCGAATCTCCTTGTACGTCCGCTCCTGCGGGAGACCAGCGGCTACCTCAGAGGAGAGATGACGCCCGAACTCGGCGAAGTACTGCAGACAGAGGTCTCCCGTCCGAATCCGCTTATAGGTGAGTCGAGTGGTCACCTTCGGTGGCAGACCAAGCAACTCCCAGGCCGGAGAGATCATCTGGACGAGTTCCTCACCTAGCATGGGTCGGGACCGCACAAGTTGCTGAGCCTCCAGGGTTGAGAGCACTCCTCTTCCCCTCTTTCGGTCAACCCCCATGGCGCTCAACAACCCACCAGCCGGAGCACAGCCTCCAACGTTACCCAGGAGCGTGAGCAACGAGACCTCTTCCTGTCCCAACCGCTCTAGGCCCATCAACGCAGAACTCATCCGAGATCCTCCTTTCATGCCCTCTTCTATGTTAACGTTAAATCATTCTCGCCTATCTATCAAGTAAATTTTCTGCATACACAAAGAGGGAGACGCACCGCGGCGGTGCGCCTCCCTCTTTCACGCTAGATGGTCCACTGGTCACGTACAATGGCGACCAGGTACCACTGACCGTTATGCTGCTCGAAGACGAGCCGTAGGCTCGCCCAGTCCATTCCGTTGTACGTTGCGGTTCCGGGCGTGTAGTACTCCACCCAGTGGGCGCCCGGGAAGGTCGCCGCGGTGTTATCCGTCGAGTTCCCTTGCCCCTGCCGCTTGTCGACGGCGATCTGGGTCGATGTGGTGAAATCACGGTCCCAAACGAAACGATTCCAGTAGGCCTGGAACTTCAGGTTCATCGGCTCACCGGAGCCATCAAAGGAGCCCCAGCCAACAACGGTCTGGTCGCCCATCGCCCCGCCTAGTTGAGCGGTCTGGTAGAGACGGTCAGTCGGGTTTGAGTGGACGTACGGCGAGAAGCGCAGACCCTTGGTCGGGTGAACATAGGCAGCGAGGGCGCCCAGATCGCCCGCCTTCATCAGCGGCAGGATCTCCGCTGCGCGCACCTTCAATTGCTGCTCCAGCGATGGTGGTTGCTGGGTGTTCCCACCAGTCTGCCCACCAGTCTGGCCTTGCCCCGGTGTTACAACCGGTGGCGGCTGGGTCACCGGCTCGGTCTCATGCCCACCGAACTTCACCCAAAGGGCGCCCCCAGCAAGGAGCAGCGCCGCCAGCAGTAGACCTATCCGTGCATTCACGCCTTGTAGCCTCCTCCGCCAACCCAATCACCAGATTAGACTGGCGCATTGCCCCCTAGGTTTCCGCCTAGACGCAAAATTCGGGGCACCCGCTCCAGAATGCGGTGTTTCAGACAGACCCTTGTGACTCCGTTCATATAGGTGTAACAAGTACAGGATATCTGTCCGACCGCGCCCAAGAACTCCCCGATTGAGAACGCTGCCTTCAGGCGATTACACGTCCGACAGGCACAGACACAGTTCGCCGGTGTACAGATCCCACCTCGTGACCGCGGCCAGACGTGATCGACCGTATTGCCGAACTGGCCACAATAGGCACAGATAAAACCATCACGCTCGCGGATGTACCGCAAGAAGCCTTTCTTGCCCCAAAGCATCCGGATCCGATTGGGTCCCTGCACCATCGCTCGCCCGCCAGCCACCAAACTGACAGCCCGCAAGCGTGGGGCCTTGTATCGATGCGGAATCCCCTCCCGGTTGCAGACATAGACATGGCTTGCGGTCAGCATCTGCTTCACGTAACTCTCGCCCATTTACTGCCAACCTCCTCTACCCAGGATGGTTGACAGAACCAGCGGATGGTAAACCGGTCAGATTGGCGGATGAACCAACACCTACCGCCAGCGGCAAGACGGGGCAACAACGAGGCGCCGGTCTACAAATGACCGGCGCCTCTCCCTTAGTTAGTAACCCGATCCTAGGAGCACTTCGAGTAGCCGCAGTTGTGGCAGGTTACGCAGCCCTCGCCCACAGCCAAGGCGTGCGAGCCGCACTCCGGGCACGGATCGACATGGACGTCCTTCTCCGCCCCCGCCATCACCGGCAGGTGCGATGCGTGATGATCCTCCGCGTGCCCAGCATTCAGGCTGACCACCATCGACCCGCTGGACTCCTTCCAAGCCAGGAAGCGCTGCAGTCCCTTGGCGATCGCCGAGGCGAGCGAGGTGACCCGGTTCGGGCCGAAGCCGTACGAGCCCGAACCGCCGATGTTCTTCAGCGTGTCGACCACGATCTCGATCCGCTCCCGGACTGGAACGTCCGACCGGAGCCGGAGCAGCTTGGAGACGAGCATCCCCATGCCAACGGCATCCGCCATCAGGTCCGAGCCAGCCGCACCAACGTTGACGATGATCTCAAAGGGCGCCCCCTCATCATCCATGTGGACGTCGAGGGTCATCTTGCCGAAGTGAGTCGGAATGACGAACATCTTGCCGGCGGCCTCGGTCGGGCGGGGCGAGAGGGCTGGGCCGGTCAGGGCGGGCGCCGGTGCGTCAACCGCCTCTTCCTTCTTCTCCTCCGTCTTGCCGACCGTCAGGACCTGACCCCAGCGAGAGCCGTCGCGGTAGACGGTGATCCCCTTCAGGCCTAGCTTCCAGGCGAGATCGTAGGCCTCACGGACCTCCTCGACCGTCGCCTCGTTGGCGAAGTTGATCGTCTTCGAGCAGGCGGCGTCGAGCGGCTGGGTCAGGACGTCCGTCTCATCCCCGCCCTGGAAGGCGGCCTGCATCCGAACGTGCCAGTACGGTTCGATCTCATTCGCCACGACGAAGACCTTCTGCCACTGCTCGGGAACGCCGTCGACCCCGCGGCAGGAGCCCTTGGCGGCGATCTCCTGCATCAGCTCCTCGGAGTACCAGCCCTCCGCCTTGGCGACTGCCTCGAACTGGCCGTCGACGTCCAGCATGATCGAGCCAGCCTGGTTGCGCGTGAAGACCAGGGCGAACTTCGGCTCGCAACCGCCCGAGACCGGCATCTCCGGCCGCGCGGCGATGATCGAGATCGTGCCCGTGGGAGCGACCGTCGTCAGGGTGGCGTTGCGGACCTTCAGGCCGGCCTGCGCCCACTGCGAGCCCTCCCACTCTGGGTAGACGCCGCGCTCCTCGGCCAAGTGGCCGGACATAACGGCCGACTCCTTCTTAATGAAGGTCATCACCTCAGAGGCCTTGGCGCAGCCTTCCTCGGAGTCGTAGCCGAGGCCGAGCTGGACCAACATCTCCGCCCAGCCCATAACGCCCAGGCCGATCCGGCGGTCGCGACGAGCCTTCTCCGCCAGCTGCTCGAGCGGGTACTTATTGGCGTCGATCACGTTGTCCAGGAAGTGCGTGGTCAGGTGGGTCACCTCGGCGAGGCGATCCCAGTCGACCCGAGCGTTCTGGGTGTACGGCTCAATGACGAAGTTGGCCAGGTTGATCGAGCCAAGGTTGCAGGAGCCGTAGGGCGGCAGGGGCTGCTCGCCGCAATTGTGGGCGACTACACCATTAGCGATTAGACTGTGCGTGGTGAACTCCTGAATGTCGTAGACATCGATAGTCTCTGCGGGCTCCACCGCAACCACCTTGGCCGTAAACTTAGTGGACTTTCGCGACTTCCGCGCAATCTGACCAAGAAGCTCCGCCTTACGGCTAGCGAGTGAGATGCCGACAGACTCCTTGAAACGCAGAACGTCATCGCCGGTCATAATCAGCTCAAAGTAGCCCCGAGACTGGTACTCTCGATCCTCGCCATCAAGCGTGCGGTAGATAAAGCCGATTGTACCCTGCTTACCACGGTTGTAAATCGTGCTGCTGATGCCCCAATTCAGCAGCAAAAGCTGCACGTCCTGTAGGAGCTCCTCTGAAGCCGACGTAAGACGGACGTCGCGGTGGTTCTCATCAACGTAATTGACCGTCCCATCCGCCGAGAAGAGCGCATCCAAGAAGGCTCGCACCGTCGCTTCCGAAGCCTCAAAGATCGCTTCCGGTACCCGCTTCTCATGGGCCCGAACGCGACGGACACCGAGAGCTTCCAGACGATTGAGGAGCGCCTTCCGCTGGAAGAACAGATTGAACGTGCCATTCTCCCGCTCGTAGACCTTGCGATCGCCCCCATCGAAACGAGCAACAAGCTGCTGGAAGTATGGGATTAGTTCGGCGTCACATGCGCCGAAGACGAGCCCCGCCCGACCCTCCTTGGTCAGCCAGCCATCACCGGTCAGCCAACCAAGGAGATGACCTAACTCCACACCGATCTCATCTACGGGTGCCCAGAGCCCCGGCCCAGACTGAATCAGAACTTCGTCACCTGGATTGAGCTCGCCCGCCTCCTTCCAGCCATCCACCGTAAGCAAACGGTGGTCCGGCGTCACCTTCAGCCGCTGACCGTTGGCGAGCTTTACCTCGACGCTCTGCTTCGTTCCGGTCCGTAGAACGCGAGCAGGGCGCATTGTCACACCCGGAACCCGGTACGGGCGCCCGTTGATAACGGTCACTTGGTTCCAGACACGATCGTCCGTAGCCACCTGAACGAGGCCGTCAGCACTGCGCGCGTACAGGTCGGCGATTCGCTCCAGCCCACGCTCAGTCGCAATGCGCGTCTCCGGATGGAAGCAGGGATTCGTGGCTTCAATGACCTCGGCGTGGTTGTTCGGGTTGCGCCGGTTCATCCGATCGATGAAGACGATGCCCGGCTCGCCGGTCGTCCAGGCGCAGTTGACCAGCTTCTCCCAGACATCCTTCGCCGATTGGTGACCAACCGGCTGCCCGTTGCGCGGGTTGAGGAGGTCATAGTCCGTGCCGGCCTCGAGCGCTGCCATGAAGGCGTCCGTGATGCCGATCGAGATATTGAAGTTGGTGATCTGAGTCAGGTCTTCCTTGCAGGCGATGAACTCCATGATGTCCGGATGGTCGACCCGGAGAATGCCCATGTTGGCGCCCCGGCGGGTGCCACCCTGCTTGACCGCCTCCGTCGAGGCATTATAGACCTTCAGGAAGGAGACCGGTCCCGAGGCGACGCCTTGGGAAGAACGGACGGCATCACCGGCCGGGCGAAGACGAGAGAAGGCGAAGCCCGTACCGCCGCCCGTCTGGTGGATCAGGGCAGCCTGCTTCATCGTCTCGTAGATCTCTGGAAGGGAGTCACCGACTGGAAGCACAAAGCAGGCAGAGAGCTGGCCAATCGGGGTGCCTGCACCGGTAAAGGTCGGAGAGTTCGGCATGAAGTCCTGGCGATCCATCAGGTCGTAGAACTCCTGCTGAAGTGCCTGGATCTGATCCGCCGACCGATTCCACTTGCGGTCCTCGGCAGCGATGGTCGAGGCGACCCGCAGCAACATCTCATGCGGGGTCTCCTTCGAGCCATCCTGCTTCAGGCGGAGATAGCGCTTCTCCAGGACCGTCTTGGAAATGTGTGTCAGTTCCACGTGCGGGCACTCCCTCTCAGAAGGTGTATAGGGTATAACGGCCTACCAAAACAAGTTCAATAGCTCTTCAGTAACTGCTCCAGCTGTTCGCGGAACTCGTTTACATCCTTGAACTCCCGGTAGACCGATGCGAAGCGAACGTAGGCGACACCATCCAACAAGCGAAGACGCTCCATCACCCGCTCCCCAATCACGACGGAGGGAACCTCCTTGTCCAGGGAGGAACGCAGCTCTCGCTCAACCTCATCAATGAGCGACTCGATCTGGGCGAGGGCGACTGGGCGCTTCTCACATGACCGCAGGACACCGGAGAGGAGCTTGTCCCGATCGAAACCCTCCCGTCGGCCGTCTTTCTTGATCACAATGAGCGGCGGGACCTCTAGCCGTTCATATGTATTGAACCGCTTCGCGCAGGCCACGCACTCCCGCCGCCGACGGATGGAGCCCTCCTCCGTGTGACGGGATTCCAGCACCTTGGAGTCGTCATGGCCGCAAAATGGGCATTTCATCTACGCACCCCCGTTCATTTTCTTGTACACAACACCTGTGGATCGCTTGTGGATAAAACGCTAGATATAGGGTGTTCGAGTCGTATCGTACCACTAGATCTAGGGAAACTCAACCAGACTTAGGTCCCATTTTCTTCGTTCTCAGGGAAAAAGCTTCCGCGGAAGAGGAATCGCTTCGATTTTCGGGGCCGGATGAGGAAATGAGTAGAAAGTTGAGATAGTCGTAGTGAACGGGCCGGCAAGACGCGAAACAGCCCCCGCTATGCGGAGGGCTGTTCGGTATGTGCTATTGGCTACCGATCATCGGCACAACGTCGATGTTCGCCCCGATCCGGTCACAGGCCGGCGGATGACCGAGGAGCAAGAAATCGACCTTGATACCGAAGAGGGCGCTGTAGAGGCGGATCAAGTAGGGCGAGATCGGGTACTCACCACGGCACATCTCCACTAGGTCCTGCTCTGGGTGCTCCAGGTAGGAGAGCCAAGCGCTCCACTGGTCGGGCGCCCAGAGGCCCCGCAGCACCTCATTCATCCAGGTGAAGCGTGGGCAGGCACCGCCCTCAGCCAGGGCCTTGCGTTGCCCGTAGGAGAGGCGTTCCCAGGCCCGGGTAAACTCGTGGCGAAGCCGGCGAAGCGCCCAGGGGTTAAACCCAGTTCGCTCCATCAGCTTCTCATCGACCGCTGTCCAGGTGGGATGCTGCCCCCGACCCATCTTGAGCGGCTGTGGTACCACGACTACTCCCCCCTTCCCCTTCTACTTACAAATACGGATAGCGCCGCATTTGTGTTCGGTATCAGCCTCGAAAATCGTCGGAAAATCTATCCAAGTTGCTCGGGCGTCGGGATCCACTGCTCCGGATTCTCCGGGCTGGGCGCATAACCCCGACCGTTGAAGGCGTTCTCCACGTACTGCGTGAACTCGGCCACACCGTCCTGGGCGAACGGATCCTTGCGGCCCGCCTCGGTGGAGAAGGTCATGTCGCTCGTCGCCGGTCCGACCTTGGCCTGCTTGAAGTAGAGCTGAATGGTGTAGCTGCCATCTACCTCGGGCGAGGAAGCAAGCAGGTTGAAGGCGTTAGCGCTCTTTCCCTCCGTGATCAACCCGGTCGCCTTCTGCCAGTCAGGCGCTGCGGTCCGGACGAGGGCGATCTGATCGTTGGCAAGGAAGAGCGGCATCTCCTCAAGCATCTGAGTGAAGTGTAGTTGCTGGCCAAACTGCCCGGACAGCTTCAGTTCCATGCTGATCACGACGATCGAACCGGGCGGCAGGGGCTGACTACAGGGCGCCCCACTCCCAGATTTGCCTGCGGTGGCGCCGTTCGGCGCGCTAGGGGCCTGTGCCCCGGCCGGTTCACCGGAAGCGCCTCCGGCCTTCGCACCGGCGTTCTGACCAGCGGTGCCCTTGTCGTTGGCAGCGCCACTCCCTGCCTGCCCGCTAGCCTGCCCACCAGCGCCGCCAGTCGATGCACTGCACTCGAGCGCCTGTACCTGCTTCTTGGGATCAGCCGGATCGACCGCCCGTCGATCCGCCACCTTGATCCCCTTCACGTGGCCGCCACTACGCATCTCCGCCTGGCTCAGGTACCAGACGAAGAGCGCCGCCGCGTTCTTACCCGGAACCGAGGCATCCACGACCTCCTCGCGGGCGGCGACCGCCACCCTGCGAGCCTCTAAGTCGCCCTCCTGTGCCAGTTGCCGCTGCCCCTGCTTTAAGTCTCGCTCAACGGTCTCGAGCTTTGACTCCGCTTCCGTCCGCTTCGCCATCAATGGCTCGTGGACGAACGAGTAGAAGCCGATCAGGGCGCCCAGGGCGACCGGGATCAGGATCAACGCCTTTTCACGTTGACTAAGCGCCACCCTGCGTCCCTCCCCTCAGCGGCTTCAACTCAAGGAAGACCTCAAAGTCCATCCGGCTGAACTCGCCCAGGACCAGCGGCGGCGTTGCTCCACCGGGCGCCCCTTGCGTGCCAGCCGGCTGACCGACGGTCGCCGCCGACCCGGTGGCACCGGGCGTCGTAGCCGGGGCGGTCAACCCGCTCATGTTGATGGACCCATCCTTATCCTTGATCGTCAGCGTGACCAGCACGCCCTGTTCATTCAGATACCGCAATCCCGCGTACTCAACCGAGGGATGGTTGACCATGCCGCCAAAGAGCTGAGCGAGATCGATCAGCCCGCGGGCGTTCCCCTTCAACGTGACCTGCTCGCCCACCACCTTCAGCTCCGACCAGGTCATGTGCTGCGGTGTCATCTCGGCGAGGTTCTCAAGCAGTGGCGACCAGTCACGCCCCACGAGGGCCTTCAGGTCCCCCTCCGCACCGGTGACCTTCGCCTCCCGCTGCTTGATCGAGGCGGCATCGGCCAGCTTCAGTTCCACTTGCTGGACCTGCGCGTTCTTGGTCTGGATCTCCTGTTCCATCCGGCCGATGCCGGTCCAGGCGCTGACGTAGTAGGCCCCACCGCCAAAGAGCGTCAGGCCGACGGCGGCGGCGATCATCGCCTCGCGGGCGCCGACTGGCTTAGGCGGCTGATATGACCGGGGCAGCAGGTTGATGCGAATGCCCATCTAGCTGTCCTCCCCCCTCAGGGCCGACCCGATGGCGCCCAGAAGCAGATGCCCCACCGATGCCGCCTGCGGCTGAAGCCGTCCCGAGACCGGCATCTCGCCGAGGGAACCGGTCTGGACGCGGAGCGAGAGGTTCTCTCCAGCCGGGAGGGCGGCAGCGAGGCCGCTCGTCAGTGCCTCCATCATGTGCGGCAACCCAGCACCGCCACCAACGAGGAAGAAGCGCTCGATCGTAACGCCGCGGTTCTGGTAGAGGTAGTACTCGACCGAGCGGGCGACGGCATCGACCAGCTCGACGATGTGCGGCTCTGCCGCCGCCCGGACCGCATCCGAGGGCGCCCGGAGCGCCATCTCGGCCTCGTCGTGCGAGAGGCCCAAGCTGTCGGCCACGATCCCCCGGAGGTGGGTCAGGCCGGTCGGCATGGTGCGGGAGAACATCGGGACGCCGTGCCGGAGGATGGAGAGCTTGGCCGACCGCTCCCCGACATCGAACAGAACGAGCGGTCCGGTCGCGGCATGCGGGGCGAGCCCAGCCCACTGGAGCGCTCGAAGCTGCACGAGGCAGTCGAGCTCGACCGCGTCGACCTTCAAGTTCGCCCGGTTGAGCGTGGCCAGGAAGGAGTCGACGAGCCGCCGATGTGTGCCGGCCAGGAAGACGGCCTGCTGGTGCTCGGGGATGCCGGAGGCCTCAGAGACCGGGGTGAAGTCCCAGATCAGATGCTCCTCCGGGATGGCCGAAAACTGCTGGGGCGCTTCGTACCGCATCGCCTGGCGAAGCTCCGCAAGCGGTGCCTTAGGGACGTTGATGTGCTGGTGGCGCAGGGAGGGGCCCCCGACGTGGGTGCCGACCTGCTTGATGGAGAGGCCCATCGCTTGGGTGGCGGCCTGGAGGAGATCACCGAGTCCGACAGGGTCCACGATGGCGCTCTCCTCGGTGTAGGAGCCCTCGAGCGGGATGACGGCGAAGTTCTCAAGCTGCGGGCCGCCCCGATGCCACTTCACCTGGGCGATCTTGAGGGCGCCCGACCCGATGTCGATGCCGATCGAGGTGCCCATCTGGGGCAGGAAACTGGACCAGGTATGGCCGATCTGGCTACCCCCGGGTAGGGCGACGCCCTCCTTGGAGCGGAGCCGTGTCAGGAGGCTCAATTACGTCCCTCCTCTTTAGCAGTTCTTGCTGCAAACGCGACCGGTGGTCGGGTTCACCTCAACGATCTGGCTGTCTGAGCCGTACTGGATGGTGAAGAAGCGGGAACCCAGGTCGATCTCATCAAAGGCCCAGTAGTCGGTGCCGGGGCGGGCGCCCGAGATGGTGACGCGCAGGAAGCGGATCTCCCGGTCGACCGTGACGTCGACGCAGCGCGGCTCTGGACTCCCGTCAGTGGGATCAGGAGGCCCTGCACCGTCGAAGAGTAGGATGGTCCAGTCGGTTGCGGTCGGGTTAGCACTGGTCGAGGCGACGACAGTGAGGTGGTCCGGGTACCCGACCTCGTGCTTCTCAAGTGAGGAAATTAGCCCCACGCAGATGGACGAGAAGTATCGGGGCTCCCGAAGATCCACGATGATGTCGGGCATGTCCCCGGTGGCTAAGGCAACTGCCCCTGACTCCGCCGCCGTCGGATCAGAGGCTGCCAGATCCGCCGGGCTCAAATGTTTGCCGTCAACAAGGCGAGGACGTGCCGCCAGCGTGTAGGGATCATAGGTGCCCGGTGGAAAGTCTGCGTAGGGCGCCCGCGAGACCACGCGCCCCGCTTGACCAAAGACGACGCACTCCCCGCTCCGTAGCCCAACCGTCACGCCTTGGGGGAGTTCATACCGCCTGGCTGGAGATCCGCCCCATCCAGTCGAGCCACACCCTCGGTCCGCTCCGACTGGGTCCGTCGCCTTCTCCAGATAGAGGAGCGAATCCCCGGTGGCGACGCTCACCCGCCAGAGGTTTCCGTCCTGGAAGGCCTGGACTTGGGCCTCACGGAGGGCGCCCTTGATGATGTCGGCGCCCTGATTCAGGCGACCAGACTTGAGCATGCGGCCAAAGGCGAGGGTCGAACCGGAGGCCAGCACGCCTATAACGGCGACCGTTATCAGTAGCTCGATTAGCGTCAACCCGACCCGGTTACGCCGCATCCCAAGTTCACCTCCTAGCCGCCGAAGGCGCAGGGGCCAGTTCCGCTTGTAGTAGCGGGTTCACACCAGGCCCGATTCGGTGCGATCCGAACCACCCTGGCCGGATTCCAATTCAGATCCGTGACGATCCAGCCATAGCTCGTACCGATCGCATCCGTATCGGAGAGCCTGTAAGCGACTCGGATGGGAATCGCCTCTTGCAGGCCCTGGAACGGCCGCCTTCCCATCGCATCCACGCAGTAGCTCGGGTAAGGAGAAGTGGGGACACAGGGCGTCGAGCCCACTATGAACGGGGCGGTGGGCCAGGTTTCGTCCAGATCCGCCCGTTTGGCAGCCTCGTTAAAGCCGGCATCGATCAGGATGGCTACCTGCTCGGCGATCCCCTCGCCGCGACTGAGTCGAAGCTCCTGTCGGGCCGAGTGG
>DATGYC010000171.1:0-13966 GCA_035298385.1 Symbiobacteriaceae bacterium
GGACGCCCAGTACTGGACCGGCGACGTGATCGTATCGGTCAGACTCAAGAGCAGGATCACGACCGCAAAGCCCCTGGCGGCATGGGGGCTGCCCAGCCCGAGGGGCTCTAGCCCTACGGAGCGCCGTAGAAGCCAGGCTCCCGCCCCCAGGGTGCCAAACGTCAAGCCAGCCGACAAGAGCCAGCCCGTCACCACGTCGTTATGCTTCGCGTGGCTTAGCTCGTGGACGATCACCACGTCGACCTCGTCCGGCGAGAGCTGGTTCAGCAGGGTATCATAGAGGATCACCCGCTTCGTGGCGCCCAGGCCGGTCACCATGGCGTTCAGCCGCGAAGACTTCTCGCTGACCTTCATCACTTGAACCGTGTCGACCTTCACACCCACCCGCTCTGCCAACTGCTCGATCCGCGTCGTTACCTTCGCAGGCGCCGGCACGAGCTTGTTGAAGAGCGGCATGATGATCACCGGGTAGAGGAACGAGATCAGACCGGTGTAGGCCACCTGAAGCAGCCCAGCGGCCAGCCACCAGCGGCGGGGCGCCCGCCGAATCAGGTAGTAGAGCGGCACCCAAAGGCCCAGCAGCAGGAAGAGGTTCATCCCGGTGGAGATCATCCGGCTCTGGAGCCAGTCCCCGCCGGTGGCGCTGGAGAGGCCGTAGGCCCTCTCATGCAGGTGGCCCAGGTAGTAGGCCAGCGGCAGCTCAACCAACTCGGTCACGACGGCGATGCCGACGGCGACGGCGCCCAGTTGGGCGAAGAGGTGCCGCCCACCACGCGCCTCCAGCCAACCGAGCAACCGGGCGCCCAGCGGATGGAAGACCAGGAAGAGCAGTGAGCCGAGCGAGAGGATCGCCTTTAGGGTGCCCAACAGGAAGACCTCGCGCGTGAACTGCCGCCCGCGCTCGACCATGTCGGCCCGGAAGTAATGCAGGACCTCGGCGCCGATTGGACGCTCGGCCAGCGTCGCCATCAAGGGCAGCATTAAGAGGAAGAGGGCAACCGCCCAGAGCAAGAGCCAGAACCGGCGGACCGGCTGATGGCCCGATTCGGGAGACAGCATCACGGGGAGACCCTCCTTTGAGTCTTGCTCACTTCGTTCCCACCTCCGTTCTATGCAGGTCGTCCACCGGACAGGCCAAGCTTGGCACAGGTATCTTCTGACAGCCCCTCGCTTGCATGACAGAACGTCCCGGCGGGGAGCCTACAATCACGGTTCACAGAAAGGACGGTGGGGACTCATGTCGATTGCACGTTGGCTAACTATCATTGGGGCGATAAACTGGGGCCTGGTCGGCTTCTTTCGCTTCGACCTGGTTGCTGCGCTCTTCGGTGGCACGTACTCGTTCCTCGCACGGGTCATCTACGCGATCATCGGCATTGCTGGCGTCATGGCGATCGTAGGCCTGACGACGGGGAACCGAGATCGAGTCCGCGTGGACTAATGGCAAAAGGGCGGAGGGGATCACCCCTCCGCCCTTCTGCT
This sequence comes from Symbiobacteriaceae bacterium, assembly GCA_035298385.1. GTDB lineage: Bacteria > Bacillota > Sulfobacillia > Symbiobacteriales > Symbiobacteriaceae > DATGYC01. The sequence goes on from DATGYC010000171.1 coordinate 1,483, forward strand.
ATTCACCTTTACTCTGCATTCGGCGGGCAGTACTGCTTGAACCAAGCGAGCTGCTTCTCGAACCGGTCGACACGCAGGACCGGCGGGCCCAAACGGGTCAGGTCATGGTTGGAGCGCGGATGGCGCACCAACTGAGTCGGCGCCTTGCCGTAGAACTTCAGCGCCATGTAGAACTGCTCCGCCTGCTCGATCGGGCAGCGGAAGTCGAACTCCGACTGGAAGAGTGCGATCGGCGTGGTGATATTCTTGACGTAGGAGATCGGCGAGATCTTCAGAAGCTGCTGCACGCCCTCGGCGGACCAGGGATCCTCGACGAGGTGCTGCTTGATGTTGAAGACCGGGCCGAAGTCCGGGGTGCCAGAGAAGGAGAGCCAGTTGGCGATCGAGCGGTGGGAGACAGCGGCCGCGAAGCGGTCGGTCTGACCGACGATCCAGTTGGTCATGAAACCACCGTAGGAGCCACCGGTGACGCCGAGGCGCTTCTCATCGACAAAGCCGAGCGAGATCGCATGGTCAACGGCGTCCATCAGGTCCGTGTAGTCACGGTTGCCGTAGTCACCCCGGACGGCATCGACAAACTTCTGGCCGTAGGAGGTCGACCCACGCGGGTTGATGAAGAGGGTGGCGTAACCGTTGGCGGCGAAGAGCTGGAACTCCTGGAAGAAGGCGTGACCGAAGCAGGTGTGCGGGCCGCCGTGGATATCCAGGACGAGCGGATACTTCTCGCCGGCCTTGAAGCCGACCGGCTTGACGAGCCAGCCATGCAGATCCCAGCCATCGCGGGCCTTGAAGTTCAACTCAATGATCTCCGGCAGTTCGAGTTCGCTCAGGATCGCCTCGTTGACGCCGGTCAGGCGGAACTCCTCGCCCTTCTTCACATCGTAGAAGTAGAGGTCGGCGGGGTTGGTCATCTCACCAGCGATGAAGGCGAGCTTCTGCTGCGCCTTGTCGAAGGTGGCGCCCTGAATCTCACGCTCGCCGCCCAGGAAGAGGGTCGGGGCGGAGCCATCGGTGGCGATCTTGTAGATCACGCAGGCGCCGCGCTCGGAGACGGGGACGTAGATCGCCGAGCCATCGGGCGCCCAGGTGACCTCAGCGCCGGTGGCACCGGTCCGAACGTCCGCGCCGACGGTATTGCCGAGGGCGAGATCAGCGGTATCCAGCTTGCGCAGCGCACCGCCAGCCGGGGTGGTCAGGTAGATCGTCGCCTGAGTGGCGTTGGCGTACTCGTTGTAGTGGCCGATGATGGCCAGGGTCTTGCCATCCGGCGAGTAGGTAGCGCCGTAGAAGGAGCCGTTCGAGGCGGTCAGCTTGACCGGCTGGAAGGCGGCCTCATCCTCGGTCTCGGGGACGCTCGTCACCCAAACGTCCGAGTACCACTCACGCTCGTCGGCGTCACGCTTGGCATAGAAGGCGATCTGCTTGCCGTCCGGCGACCAGGCCGGGCCGCCATGCTCGAACTCGCCCCAGGTGATCTGCATGGGGGTCGGCTTGGTGGTGGCGCCTGGCTTGGGCAGATCGACAACCCAGATCTGGCTCTCGCGCTCCTCGAGAATGCCGGCGGAGTCCGCCCGCCACTCCATCTTGGTGAAGACGCGGGCCTCGTCCTTCGCCTTCTTCTCCGCAGCCTTCTTGTCGGCCTCATCCGCCTTCTTCAGGAGGACGGAGCGCTCGGCCTTCCGGTCGACATCGGAGCTGAAAGCGATGCGCTTGGAGTCGGGCGCCCAGTGGGCGCCGCCAGCGCCGTACTTCAGCTCGGTCAGGGCCTGCGCCTCGCCACCGTGGCGGCTGATCAGGTAGAGCTGGGGGGCGCCATCACGGGCGGAGCTGAAGCAGAGCCAGTTGCCGTCGGGGGACCAACGGGGCGCCCGGTCCTTCTTGCCGCTGGTGAATGGAACCGGAGTGCCACCCGCGGTGCGGGCGATCCAGATGGAGGAGGAAGACTCCTTCGACTCCGGGTCAATGGTGGTCTGAACGTAGGCGATGAGCTCACCATCAGGGCTAATCTGCGGATCACTGACGTTGGTAAGCCGATAGAGATCGGCCGGTTCCATACGGCGCTTCGCTACCACTCGGACCATCCTCCTCCGCCAGCACGCTGCTGGCGTCTTTTATTCGGGTGTAGAAAAGTAAGTTCTTGATTATCGGTGCGGATGCCTGCTGTTCTCGCAACGTTTTTGTAAAGAAACGCGCTGGAGACGCGAGCGTACCGGGCACCGTCACAGCCACCAGAAGTCTAGTGGCGCCGATCAGTGCCCGGTCGAATTACCCGCTCGTGTCGCTTGGATCTATTCGCCCACGAAACGCCAGTGCTGCATGCGTACACGGCGCCCAGTGCCAAACTCGATCCCCCAGCCGTTCCCCGATCCGTCCAGACCGCTAACCCGGCGTGGGGCGCTCTGCTGGCCGCTGAGCAACCACTCCCCCTGGGACCAGTCGTTGAACTCGTTCTGGGTAGCGTAGACAACCATCCGGTCGGAAGAGGACTCACCGTGGACAGCCTTAACGGGAGCGGGAACCGGTTCTGACGCGTCGGATTCTGGGTCGCTCTTGGCCCGGCTCGGAATCGGCCGCGGCCGCCGGGAATCGAAGAGGTAGGCCGAGCCACTCCAGGTGGCGACGCCGTTCCGGAGCCAGTCGGCGCTGCTTGTATGCTCGCGCATCGCTTCACCTCCCGCCACAGAGTATGTCGGCGGGTTACCAACTACGCCATCGCAGACTAGCTGTCGAATCGTCCCGCTTCGCTTATTTACGGTTCAGTTGGGGTGCGGTAAAATGGGAGGCCCTGTCCACATCCTGGGAGGTGTACCCATGGTCTGGCGCCGCCTCATTCGCATCGGCTTTCAGCAACAGTCCAGCTACGCCTGGGCCACGGTGATTAGCGGCCTCGTCGGGACGCTCTACGCCTTCCTCTACCTGGCCCTTTGGCAGGCCGTGGCACCGGCGGAGGGCGCCCCACCCTACAGCCGGACGATGCTCGGCGAGATGGTGGTGCTAACCCAGATTCTGGGCGCCGTCGCCCTCTTTTTACCAGCGGGGCTTGGCGTTCATCAATCGGTCCGGACGGGCGCCCTGGCCGTCGAACTGGCCCGCCCGATCTCGTTCTACGGGGCGACCATCAGCCGGGCTGCGGGCCAACTCCTCCACCTGGCCCTCTTCCGGTGCCTCCCCATCGCTCTGGTCCTCGGGATCAGCGTCGGGCTGCCGAAGCCGGCCTCGGGGCTGCGACTGGCGGGCGCCCTGCTCAGCCTGGGTTTCGGGATCTACTGTGCACTGGCCCTCCACTTCTTGATGGGCCTCTCCGCCCTCTGGACCGGCCAGATCCGCTGGGTCCACTGGCTCTTCATGTCGATCACCCAGTTCCTCTCCGGTGGTTGGATCCCGTTTGAGGTCCTGCCGACCTGGCTGCGCCCCATCGCCTTCTACTCCCCCATGGCCTCCCAGATGGGCCACGCCGTCCGGCTCTACCAGGGCATCGGCGGGAGCGAGGCGCTCTTGCTGCCGCTCCTCTGGGCGATCATCCTCTCTGCGCTGGTCCACGTCATGACCCGGGCGGCCCTCCGCCAGGTCGAGATTCAGGGGGGATAGGGAGAATGAGCAAGATCTACCTGCGCCTCCTGGCCGCCTCCGTCCGCGCCCAGATGCAGTACCGCTTCGACTTCCTCATCTCTACCGTGCTCTATGCCGGCCTAACCGTGATGGACTTTGCCACCGTGGCGGTCATCCTGGCCCGCTTTAAGATCGTAGGCGGTTGGGAACTGCCGCAGATCGCCCTGCTGGCGGGCGTCCCGTCCACCGCCTGGGGGCTCTACCGAACCTTCGCCTCGGAGCTGCACGAGATCGAGCCGTACTTGATCAGCGGCTCCTTCGACTCCTTCCTAGTCCGGCCCTACCCGCCCCTGCTGCTCCTGACAGCGCAGAAGTTCGATCTCGGGCGAGTCGGCGGTATTGGGCAGGGGATGGTGGTCTTGGGGACCGGGCTCTGGTACTTCGTAACCGGCGGGGGCGCCCCTCTGGCGGCGCTCTACATCCTCCTCCTCCCCCTCGCTGCCTTTGGGATCATGCTGGGGCTCAGCCTGGCGACAGCCGGGGTCGGCTTCTGGATCATCCGGGTCGAGCAACTCCAGCACTTCGTACTCGGCGCCCCAATGGCAGCCGGAAACTACCCCCTAGCGATCTTTCCCACCTGGCTCCGCCGCGTCTTGACCTTTATCCTACCAGTAGGCGCCTGGGCCTACTTCCCGCTCCGCTACCTGCTGGGCAAAGGCGGCTCCCCGCTGGCGCTGGGGGCGCCCTTCCTGGCCGCTGGAGCGGTCCTGGGTGTTGGGTACCTAGTATGGCGAGCGGGGCTCAGACAGTATCAATCGACGGGTAGCTAGCGTCAGGCAGGGCGACACATCCAAGGGCGCCGACCCCACCCAAAACTAACGGGCCCCCCGGCCAAAAAGCCGGGGGGCCCCATCGTTCCCAAAAAACCATGAGGGGTCAGCAGCTGTACTCCTAGTTAGGACGGGCGGGTGTGGCGCCCGTAGCGAGCGTTCCGGCCCCGAGCCGAAGGCGAAGGCCGGTCAGCGAGCGGAGCGGCGCCACACCCGCCCGACCCGCACAGGAAAACAAAAGAAGCCAGCAGACAAAGCTGCTGGCCTCTCATGACACCTACTTTACGTCGGCGTTGGTGAAGTCGATGGTGCCGAGCGCCTCACGGAAGACGCCGGTGACCTTCGCGGACTGCAGGAACGGGGTGCGGCCGAAGTAGAACGGGATGATCGGCATCTCGCTCATCAGGATCTTCTCCGCGCCGTGCATCGCCTCAACACGGACCTTCTGGTCGCCGGTGGACTTCGCCTTCTTGATCAGGGCGTCGTACTCAGCGTTGGACCAGAAAGCGGTGTTGTTGCCGCCCTTGGTGACCCACATATCAAGGAAGGTCATGGCGTCGGTGTAGTCGCCGTTCCAGCCAGCACGGGCGATGAAGTGCTCGCCCTTCTGCTTGCGGTCCAGCAGGACCTTGAACTCCATGTTGGTCGCCTTGATCGAGGTGATCCCGAGGTTCTTCTTCCACATCTCGATGGTCGCCTCAGCGATCATCTTGTGGGACTCGAGGGTGTTGTAGTAGATCTCGGTCGCCGGGAAGCCCTTGCCGTCCGGGTAGCCAGCCTCGGCGAGGAGCTTCTTGGCCTCAGCGAGGTCCTCCTTGAAGAGGTCGCCGCCAACGGTGCGGAAGTCAGAGCCGGGAGCAGCATCCTGGGCGCCGACGGCGACGATGCCGTAGGCCGGCTTCTGGTTCAGCTTGGTGACGTTGGTGACGATCGCCTTACGGTCAATCGCCATGGCGAGCGCCTTACGAACCCGGACGTCGTTGAACGGCGCCTTCTGGGTGTTGAACTCGTAGTAGTAGGCGTTGTAGGCCGGGGCAAACTGGAGCTTGCCCTCCTTCTCGAGCCGCGGGATCTCGGGGGGCGGCGGGGCCCACATGACGTCGAGCTGGCCCGACTCGAAGAGCTGCAGCGCCGTAGCGGTCTCCTCGATCATGTAGTACTCGAGCTTGTCGACCTTAACGCTGCCAGCGTTCCAGTAGTTCGGGTTCTTCTCCAGAACGGCGAGCTTCTTCGGCTCCCAAGAGGTCAGCTTGTACGGGCCGTTGGAGACGAGGGTCGCAGCCTTGGCGGCCCAGCCCTCCTTGTTCGCCTCAACCGCCTTCTTGGAGACCGGCATCAGGGCGTGGAAAGCGGTCAGCTCGAGGAAGTACGGGGTCGGAGCCTCGAGGGTGACCTCAAAGGTCTTGGCGTCGACAGCCTTCAGGCCGAGGTTCTTCTGAGCGGCAGCCAGCTGCTCCTTGAACTGCGGGTTGTCGATCTCCTTGCCGTCGGCGCCCTTGATCTTGGCGGCGACGTTGTTGAAGGCCTCGCCGCCCTTGACGTAGTACAGCTGGTAGGCGTACTCCGAAGCGACCTGCGGATCAAGGACACGGGTCCAAGCGTAAACGAAATCCTCAGCGGTGACGGGGTCGCCGTTGGACCACTTGATGCCGTCACGGAGGTGGAAGACGAACTTGGTGCCGTTGTCGAGGATGTCCCACGACGCAGCCATGCCAGCCTGGGTGCCCTTCTCGGAGGTACGAACCAGGCCCTCGTAGAGCTGGGTGGCGGCGTAACCAGAGACGGCATCGCTCATCAGGCCCGGGTCGAGCGTGCGGAAGTCAGCACCAGCGTTGAACTTGATGACCTTGGGAGCCTGGGTCTTGGTCTCGGTGGTCGGCTTCTGCTCGGAGCCGGTCTTGGCTCCGCAGCCAGCGAGCACGGTCAGAGCCAGTACAGCGGCAAGACCCTTGACGACACGGTTACGCATCTGGACGCCTCCTCTATAATCCGGTACGACTGAACGTGGTTGGGTCGGTACTATCTCTTTCTTAAACCGATCCTGTACTTAATATATATGTTACAGGTCTGTTACGCAAGGGATTTGTAACAAATATGTTGCACGAGGTGGCAGCAGACGCAAAGGTTGGTGAAAAAGAGCGAGCCAGGGAACAAGTTCCCTGGCTCGCACCTATTACTTCACTTCCGCGTAGGTGAAGTCTACGTTGCCGGAGGCGTTCCGGTAGATGTTCGTCACCTTGTCGGCCTGCAGGTACGGGTTGGTGTAGAAGTAGACCGGGATGTTCGGCTGCTCCTTCATCAGAAGAGCCTCGGCCTTGCGCATGGCCTCCATGCGGACCTTCTGGTCATCGGTCGACTTCGCCTGCTTGATCAGGGCGTCATACTCGGCGTTCTTCCAGCCGGTGTCGTTGTTGCCGGAGGTCGACGTCCACAAGTCAAGGAAGGTCATCGGATCCAGGTAATCGCCGTTCCAGCCTGCACGCCCGAGCTGGTAGTCCAGCTTCTGCTTCTTGTCAAGCATCACCTTGAACTCCATGTTGGTCGCCCGGATCGTGGTGATGCCCAGATTCTTCTTCCACATCTCGATCACGGCCTCGGCGATCGCCTTATGGCCCTCAGAGGTGTTATAGATCAACTCGACGACAGGGAACCCCTGACCATTCGGGTAGCCAGCCTCGGCGAGAAGCTTCTTGGCCTCATCCACGTTGGTCGAGAGCAGGTTGCCCGAGGAGTCGCGGAAGTCCTTGCCGGTCTCATCCTTCGAGCCAAAGGGGACCATACCGGCAGCCGGGGTCTGGCCTGCCTTGGTCACGTTCTCCACAATCGCCTTACGGTCAACGGCCAGGGCGAGGGCCTTGCGAACCCGGACGTCATTAAACGGCGCCTTGGTGACGTTGAAGCCATAGTAGTAGGTGGAGAAGGCCGGCGAGAACTTGAGCTTATTCTCCTTCTTCAGGCGGTCCATCTCTGCGCTGGGAGGCGACTCGATCAGGTCGACCTGACCGCTTTCGAAGAGCTGCAGGGCCGTGGACTGCTCCTCGACCATCAGGAAGACCAGCTTCGAAGTCTTGACCGCAGCCTGGTTCCAGTAGCTCTCGTTCTTGACGAAGGTCGCCTGCTTCTTGGGCTCCCAGGACTGGAGCTTGAACGGGCCATTCGAGACGAAGGTCTCGGCCTTGGCGGCCCAGTCCTTGTTCGCGGTGACAACCTTCTTATTGACCGGCTGATAGGTCGAGAAGGCGGTCAGTTCCAGGAAGTACGGGGTCGGCGCGTCAAGGGTTACCTCTAGGGTGTTGGCATCGACCACCTTGATGCCAAGGTCCTCAGCCTTCCCCTTACCCGTGTTGAACGCCTCGCCGCCCTTGATGTAGTAGAGCTGGTAGGCGTATTCGGAGGCCAGCACCGGATCCAGGGCTCGGGTCCAGGCGAAGGCGAAGTCATCCGCCGTAACCGGGTCGCCGTTGGACCACTTGGCATCCTTGCGGAGGTGGAAGGTGTACTTCTTGCCACCCTCCGACACTTCCCACTTCTCGGCCATGCCGGGCTGGGCGCCCTTCTCCGTCATGCGCACCATGCCCTCAAAGAGCTGGGTCGCTGCATTACCGGAGACGTTATCGCTCATCAACTGGGGATCCAGCGAGCGGAAATCGGAACCGGCATTGTAGCGAATCACCTTTTCGCCGGCAGCCGGCGCTGCCTTCTTCGCACCGCCGCACCCTGCCAGGACGCTGAGCGCCATAATGGCCGCTAGACCACGCACCACCGAGTTCTTCTGCATCACAAGACCCCTCCTCTTCGTTCTCCGGCCCAGCAAGCAATCGTGCGGGCACCGAAACGCTGTCCCCATATTATACCGATCACGCTGTACTTAAACAATAACAGAATCAACGAATCTCGTAATCAACCAGTTTTTAGTTACGAGATGTCGGCATTGGTGAAGTCGACCACGCCAAGTCCGTTCTGGAAGACCCCGGTCACCTTCGGCTTCAGTAGGAACGGCATGGTGTAGAAGTAGACCGGAATCAACGGCATCTCTGCCATCAGGATCGACTCTGCCTCCCGCATCGCTGGCATCCGGATTCGCTGGTCGTCTGTCGACTTGGCTTGTGCCACCAGGTCGTCATACCGCTTGTTCGAGTACCGACCGCCGTTCTGGCCGTTCCCCGTCGTGAAGACCTCCAGAAAGGTCATCGGGTCCAGGAAGTCACCAGTCCAGGCGGAGCGGGCCATGCTAAAGTCGCCCTTGGCGGTCCGGTCGAGCAGAACCTTCCACTCCAGGTTGGTCGCCCGAATGGAGGTGATGCCCAGGTGCTGTCGCCACATCTCGATCACGGCCTCAGCGACCGCCTTATGGCCCTCAGACGTGTTGTACAGGAGTTCCGTGGCGGGCAAGCCCTGTCCATTCGGGTACCCGGCCTCAGCGAGGAGCTTCTTGGCGCCCTCCACGTCTAGTTTGACCAGATCACCGGCCGTCTCTCGAAAATCCTTCTCGTTCTCATCCCGGGCGCCGTACGGCACCCAGCCTGTCGCGGGCCTTTGACCCGCTCGTGTCACATTCTCAACCAGGCCCTTTCGATCGATCGCCATCGAGAGCGCCCGCCGAACTCGGGGATCCGCGAACGGCCGCTGCTGGAGGTTAAAGAAGTAGTAGTAGGTACCGAAGGTGGGGGCGAACTGCAGCTGGTTCTCCTTCCGCAGGCGGATCAGTTCAGCTGGCGGGGGGGACTGCATCATCTCAAGCTGCCCGCTCTCCCAAAGCTGCAGGGCGGTCGATTGCTCCTCCACAAAGGTGAAGATGAGCTGGTTCAGCTTGACGTTGGCAGCATTCCAGTAGGCGGGGTTCTTGACGAAGACGGCCTCTTGCTTGGGCGCCCAGGACTGCAGCTTAAACGGGCCGTTGGAGACCAAGCTCTCAGGCTTCGCCGCCCAAGCACGATTCGACGCAACGGTCCGTTGGTTGACCGGAAAGTAGGTCGGGGTGGCCAGCAGTTGGATCCAGTAGGGCGCCGGGCTCTCCAAGGTGACCTGAAGCCGCTGGTCATCCAGCGCCTTGACGCCCAGGTTCTTCACGGCCTCCGCCAGCGTTGCCGCATCCTTCGCCTGGTTGACGGCCCGCCCACCCTTTATGTAGTAGAGTTGCGTGGCGTACTCCGAACCGGTCTCGGGGAGCAGTCCACGGGTCCACGCGAAGACGAAGTCAGTCGCCTTCACAGGCTCCCCATTCGACCACTTGGCGTTGTCACGCAGGTAGAAGGTGTAGGTCCTACCGTTATCGCCGATCTCCCAGCGCTGGGCTACTGCGGGCTGTACCCCGCCGGTGCCCAGCCGCACCAGACCATCGAAGAGCTGGTAGGCACCGGCGCTCGATGTCGTGTCAGCGATCAGTTGTGGGTCCAGCGAGCGAAAGTCAGAGCCCACGTTGAACCGGACGACCTTAGCAGGGGGCGCAACGGGTGCTGGCTGTTCTTTGGCGGTGCACCCTACACAGAGGAGGATGAGCACGATCGCTACGAGCTGTCTGGTCTGCATGCGTCAGCCTCCTGCCGTTGGGTGCGTTCTCTCCTTGTGGTAGGGTTGGTGGACGAGTCTCTTTTTATGACCGCGGGTCAAACAAAAAAAGGGCACCCCCAACAGGAGGTGCCCTCATCGCAGGCTAGACCTTGTGGCAAGCGACCATGTGGCCGTTACCAGCATCACGCAGCACCGGCTCCGACTCGGCACACTCGGCGGTGGCGATCGGGCAGCGGGTGCGGAAGCGGCAGCCAGACGGCGGGTTCATCGGCGAGGGCAGGTCGCCCTGCAGGAGGATCCGCTCGCGGGCGGCCTCCTTCGGGTCAGCCACCGGGATCGCCGAGAGGAGCGCCTGGGTGTACGGATGCAACGGCTTGGCGTAGAGGTCGTCCGAGCTAGCCAGTTCCACCATCTTGCCCAGGTACATAACGGCGACCCGATCCGAGATGTGCTTGACCATCGACAGGTCATGCGCAACGAAGATGTAGGTCAGACCGAGCTTCGCCTGCAGGTCCTCCAGCAGGTTGACCACCTGTGCCTGGATCGAGACGTCCAGGGCCGCGATCGGCTCGTCACAGATGATCAGATCCGGGTTCAGAGCCAGCGCCCGGGCGATGCCGATGCGCTGACGCTGGCCGCCCGAGAACTCGTGCGGGTAGCGGCCCGCATGCTCAGCGTTCAGGTTAACCAGGTCGAGCAGCTCATGCACACGCTCGGTGATCTGCTGCTTGGTCATCTCGCCCTGGTTGCGCAGGGGCTCACCGATCAGGTCGCCAACCGTCATGCGCGGATTGAGCGAGGCGTACGGATCCTGGAAGATCATCTGGATCCGCGGCCGGAAGGCGGCCATCTTGGACTCGGAGAGATCCGAGATGTCCTGACCATCGAAGATGATCTTGCCTTCGGTCGGATCGTAGAGGCGGATGATCGTCCGGGCGATCGTCGACTTGCCGCAGCCCGACTCACCAACGAGGCCCAGGGTCTCGCCCTTGGCGACCGATAGCGAGATACCGTCAACGGCCTTCAGGGTGCGAGGCTTGGCGAAGAGGCCACCGCCACCCAGCGTGAAATGCTTCTTTAGGTTCTCGATCCGCAGTAGCTCCTGCGCCATCTATCGCACCTCCCCTTCCTTGACGAACTTCACCTTCGGAGCCATCGGGTTGTTCAGCCAGCAGGCCGAGAGCTGGTTTTCGCCCACCTCTTCAAGCGCCGGCATCGCCTTGTGGCAGATCGCCATGGCGTGCGGGCAACGGGGGGCGAAACGGCAACCGGCGGGCGGCTTCAGCAGATCAGGCGGCTGACCGACGATCGGGATGAGCCGCTTCTTGCCGTTATCCATGCGGGGAACCGAGCGCATCAAGCCCCAGGTGTAGGGGTGCGTCGGCGCCTCATAGATCTGGTGGACCGGGCCGGACTCGGCGACCTTGCCACCGTACATGACGATGACGCGCTCCGCCATGCCAGCCACGACTCCCAGGTCATGGGTGATCAGGATGATCGACATGCCGAGCTTCTTCTGCAGGGACTTCAGCAGGTCCATGATCTGGGCCTGAATCGTCACGTCCAGAGCGGTCGTCGGCTCGTCCGCGATCAGGAGCTTCGGGTCACACGAGAGCGCCATGGCGATCATGACACGCTGACGCATGCCGCCCGAGAACTCATGCGGGTACTGCTTCAGGCGATCGGCCGGATTCGGGATGCCAACGAGGGTCAAGAGCTCGATGGCCCGATCATCGGCCGGCTTGCCGGTCAGGTCCATATGGAGCTTCAGGGACTCCTTGATCTGCTCGCCGATGGTTAGAACCGGATTGAGCGAGGTCATCGGATCCTGGAAGATCATCGCGATCTGGGCGCCGCGGATCTTGCGCAGCTCCGACTCCTTCAGCTTGGTCAGGTCCTTACCGTCGAACATGATCTGGCCGCCGGAGATCTGACCGGGATGGCCGATCAGACCCATGATGGAAAGCGAGGTGACGGACTTACCGCAACCCGACTCACCCACGATGGCGACGATCTCACCCTCGCCGACGGTGAAGGAGACGTCATCAACGGCCTTCACCAGACCAGCACGGGTCTTAAAGGTAACCTGGAGGTTCTTTACCTCAAGGATGTTCTGCATGACGCCTCACCTCCTACTGCTGTACACGGGGGTCGAGCGCATCGCGCAGGCCCTGGCCGAGGAACTGGAAGCCGAGCAGCGTAATACCGATCGCCGCTGCCGGGTAGAAGAGCAGGTACGGATAGGAACGAATCGCCGTCTGCGCCTCAGAGGCCATCATGCCCCAAGAGGCCATCGGAGCGGAGACGCCCAGACCGATATACGAGAGGAAGGACTCGAAGAAGATCGCCTGCGGAATGCCGACGGTCAGGGTAACGATGATCGAGCCCATCACGTTCGGGATCAGGTGGCGGAGCATGATCGCCATCGGCTTGGTGCCCATCGTCTTGGCAGCCATGACGAACTCCCGCTCCTTGAGGGTCAGGACCTCACCACGCACCATGCGGGCCATGTTCAGCCACGAGGTAGCGCCGATGACGATCAGGATCGTGGTCAGGCCTGGGGTCAGGACCTGGGAGAGCAGGATCATGTAGAG
>DATGYC010000172.1:0-4267 GCA_035298385.1 Symbiobacteriaceae bacterium
TCCTGCACCGTCACCGTCCGGATGGCGATCGACCAGTCCATCCGTCCATCGAAGCCAATGTACCCGATCGAGCCCGTATAGGCGCCCCGCCGGACCGGCTCCAACTCCTCGATGATCTGCATCGCTCGCACCTTGGGCGCCCCCGTGATCGAGCCGCCCGGGAAGGCCGCCCGCAGGATCGCACGCGCATCGGCATCGGGCCGGAGTTCACCCGCCACGGTGGCGACGGTATGCCAGACGTAGGGCGTCGCCTCCAGGCGGCGCAAGTCCGGCACCCGCACCGAGCCCCAGCGGCAGACCCGCCCGAGATCGTTCCGCTGCAGATCGACGATCATGAGGAGCTCGGCGGCATCCTTCTCGGCCGCCAGCAGCTCCTGGGCGTTCGCCTCATCCGCTGCCGGACTCTGCCCGCGGGGGCGGGTCCCCTTGATCGGGCGGGTCTCGATCCGGCCATCCGCCACCTCGATGAAGCGCTCCGGCGAGATCGAGGCGAGCTGCCAGGCGCCGCCATCGAGGAAGGCGGCGAAGGGCGCCGGTGCGGTGGTGCGCAGGTTCTGGTAGAGGGCCCAGCCCCCGTGGGGCCAGGGCGCCCGGAGCCGCTGACTGAGATTGACCTGGAAGAGATCCCCGGCCCAGATGTAATCGATGGCCCGCTGGACCGCCGCCTCGTAGGCAGGGCGGGCGAAGCAGGAGGTAAGCGGCCCCGGAGAGGTGGGCGCCTGCGGGGGAAGCGTGTGCGCATCCGTGGCCACCAAGCCCTCCGGGCCAGCCTCGGCCACTGCCCTAACCGCCGTCAACGCATCCGCCCACCGGAGGGCCTTCGCCTCCGCCTCATCCTCATCCTCTGCCGGTGGCGCCACGACTAGCGCAGCCCGCCCCTCTCGGTGATCGATCACCAGGAGGACCGCAAAGAACCCCAGGTAGAGGTCCGGCATCCCCAGTTCGTCCGCCGCCAGTGAGGGCAACGCCTCGATCTGGCGCCCTAGATCATACCCGAGTAAGCCGAACGCCCCACCGGCTGGCACCGGCCAGTCGGGCAGGGGCGCCGCCCGGAACCGCTCCAGTAGCTCCTGCAGGAGATCGAGCGGATCCCCCGCCCAGGACCAGGAGTGATCCCCTTCGGTGACCTGAGCCTGGCCTCCCTTCGACACCAGGGTAAGGAAGGGCTCGGCGCCCACGAAGGAGTAGCGCCGCACCGCCGTCGGACCCGACGGGCCACTCTCTAAGAGAAAGCGGCCGGGTCCTGGCGGCAGGGCCTGCAGGAGAGCGGCGGGGTCAAGCACCGCCAGTGAGAGCGGCACGATGCGGGGCTGAATCACGGTGGCTCCCTCCTAGGCGGTCAGGACCATCAGCCCAAGCTGTGAGAGGATCGCCATGATCACGCCGGCCAGGCAGACGCCCAAGAAGATCGCGGCAAAGGCACGCCAGAAGCGCATCTCTAGGAAGGCAGCGATCGCAGCGCCAGTCCAGGCACCGGTCCCCGGTAGCGGCACGCCGACGAAGAGCAGGAGCGCCCAGAAACCGCCCTTCTCGATCGACTCCCGATGCCGCAGCGCCCGCCTCTCCGCCCAGCGCATGATCGGCCCGATAAACGGCCAGTCGTTCGCCACACGGCGCAGCGGGGTGAGTAAGAGCAGGAGGAAGGGAATCGGCAACAGATTACCCAAGATGGCGATGACGAAGACGGCGAGAAGCGGCAGCTTCAGCGCCACGCCGACGGGGATCGCACCACGCAGTTCGACCAGCGGCAGGGCTGCGATCAGGATGACGATCAGTTCGCGCGGAAGTCCGGCTAAGGCGTCGATGACATGCTGTAGCAAAAACGGCACCCTTTCGTCAACCAGCTAGCCCTTATTGTAATCAATACCAGCAGGGTGCGCAAAGAGAAAAGGCCGACCCCCACGTGGGCGGTCGGCCTTTGGTTATGGCTTGATCAGGTCACCGATGAGGTCGTGGTCGACGATCGTGCGCGAGACGTCCAGTTGCTTGTCGGCCGTCTCTCGCAGTTGGTCACACTCACTCGTCCCCACGGGGTGCCCCGTCTTGACGCTGAAGCAAGAGCGCTCCGGCGGAGCGTCGATCACGTAGAGGTGCTCGCTGTCCGCAGCCGAGCCCGTCGGGAGCGAGACCACCTTCTGGCGATTCGGATCGAGCATCGAACTGCCCATCAGGAAGGCGTTCTTCGGCTGCACGCCCAACAGATCGAGGAGAGTCGGGCCGATGTCGACCTCAGAGGCGATCTGGTGCTGCACACCGGCATGCTCGCCGTGCGGCAAGCGGATGATCATCGGGACACGGCGTTCCCAGGGGAGCCAGGTCGCCTCATCGTGCTGATCGAAGTTGCCGACCAGTTCGGGGACCCCTGGATCCTGCCGGTAGAGACCCATGTGGTCACCGTAGATCATGATGATGCTGGTATCCAGGATCCCCTCGGCCTTCAACTTGTCGATGAAGTGACCGACGGCCTGATCGGTGTAGTGCACGGCCTGGAGGTAGTTGCCGGCATGGGAGCCCTGCCACATGTTCACATCGAGCGAGACCGGGGCGTGAACCACGTTGAACGGCCCGTGTGAGGTGAGCGAGACGGTGAAGGCGTAGAAGGGCTGCGGGAGCGCCTTCAGCTTATCGACGGTCTTCTGGAAGAAGGCCTCGTCCGAGAGGCCAAGGAGGATCTTGTCTTCCTCGGTGTACGAGTACTCCGACAGGGAGTTGAACTTGTCAAAGCCGATGTTTGGATAGACGGTTGAGAGGTTCCAGAAGTCAGCCCGAATGCCCTGGAAGGCCTCCGTGCGGTAGCCAGCCTCCTTCATGAGCTGGGGCATGCAGCGGTAGTCGTTGCCGGCGAAGTCGTAGTAGATGGCGCCGGTCCGGCTCGGGTAGAGGGAGCAGTTGGCGAGGAGGTCGGCATCCGCCGTGACTCCTTGGCCGGTCTGGCTCCAGAAGTTCGGCAGCGTGACCGACTCCTGCATCAGCTTGTTCAGGTTGGGCGTTACTTCGGCGCCGCCGATCTTCATGCCCAGCGGGAACGACTGGAAGGACTCGAGCTGAATCACGATCACGTTCTTGCCCTTGTACTGCCCTGTCAGCGGCGAGGTGACAGGTGGGCGCTGGTCAAACCAGGACTGGACCTTCGCAACCGAGGGGCCTGCTGGCATCAGTCGGCTGGTCAGGCGCTCGGTGTAGGAGGCGATGTCGGCGGAGTGGTAGCCGAGGGCGCCCAGCCGGGCCATGATGTTCGTGTGGCCGTAGTACTTCGCCTTGAGGATCGGGTCCTTGGTCACCGTCAGAACCAAGAGTCCGACGGTAGCGACGGAGACAAGTGCCCGCCAGGGCAACCGCCACGGCTGGAAGAGCCGCTCCTGCCAAGTGCGGGGCAGGACGTAGAGGGCGGCGGTACCGAGCGTGCCCAACCAGAGACGAGCGTCGGAGGCCCGGAAGAGCTCGGTCACGTTGCCGCCTACATCGCCCAACTGCAGGACGAAGCGGGCGGAGGCGATCGAGACTAGGTCACCGAAGCGGCGGAAGTAGAGGACGTTCATCCAGACCAGGAGGCTGACGGTCACCTGGAAGATCAGCATCGCCGTGATCTGGCGGCGGGGGCGGGCGCCCCGGAACCACGCAGTGACAGCAAGGCCGGTGCCAAGGCTGAAGAGTTCCATGTAAGGTCCCGGCCAGACACCAATGAGGCCGAGGCCGGCGCGCATGGTGTAGACGGCAAGGCCGGTGAGCACGAACCAGGTGAGGATGGCGTACCAGCCCTGCAGGGGCAACGGACTCATCGAGACGGGCGTGGACCGCTCAGCAGTAGCCTGCACGGGCGCACACCTCCTGTATTGTGTAGATATTAAAGGGTACGACAAGTGATGATACACCCAATAACTCGTATCGGCTAGACCTGAAACGATGGCAAGCTGGGAGAAAGTTGCATAGCTTGGCAATAAGGGGGGATGTATCGATGTGGTTCAAGAACCCTTTCTTCAAGAAGAGCCCGTTCTTTAAGAAGCGCCCCTTCGGCAAGTGCTGTGGGAAGTTCGGCAAGTTCGGTAAGATCTAGGGCGAGCTTGACAGCCTGTCGCCGGATTGGTAAGATAGGCGGCAAGTAAACCCAGTGACCCGGTCGAAGCGAACTGGTTCGCGCAAAGAGAGGGCGCCCCTCGGCTGAAAGGGCACCTGCGCTAACGCCACTCGCCATGCCACCCGGAGAGGGGCCCCTGACGAGGGGGACGGCCCACCTAGCCGTTACCAATGGTATGAGATGAGGTCAGCG
>DATGYC010000173.1:0-3136 GCA_035298385.1 Symbiobacteriaceae bacterium
CCTCGCCGTCCGGATCGAGCTGGGTCAGCTCCTCCTTCGGCGCTTCCTCCTTGACCGGCTCCGCTGAAGCCTCGGGGGTGGGGGTGGGCGCCGCCTTCTTGGTCCCCTTCTTCGCCTTGGCGGGCGCCGGGCTCGCCTTCGTCTTCGTCAATGCGGAAGCGCTCGCCTCCGCCTCACCGCCCTCAGCCTTCGATGCCCGCGCCGCCTTGCGTGCCTTGCTGATCGCCGTCTGCTTCCGCTCCTCAACCTTGGTCAGATCGACCATGAGCGCGGGACCGACCGGGGAGTCAGCCTGCAGGGAGACATGGTAGCGCTGCTGATAGCCCGTCTTTACTTCGAGGCCATAGGGCTGAAGCAGGGAGCGGATATTGACCAACAGGTAGTCATTCGAGTTCTCGGCTACGTCGAAGTAGTTGCTCGCCTTCTCACCAGCCGGACGGAAGAAGAGCCGCTTGGTGGAGCGCTGCAGGATTACTTCGATCTTGGTGATCTCCTCCGTCTCCAGGTTCAGCATCCCAGAGAGCGTGACGAGTGCGTCCGAAGCCTCGGCGAGGAACTCCACTCGAGCCGGGGAGTAGATCCAGCAGGTTCCCTCGTAGGCGCCCGTCTGGCGGACCTGGTCCCACTTCGAGCCGATGACGAAGTCCTCGGCGTCCGGACTGGTCGGAACGGAAGGTTCCTTCGGCACCGAGGGGAGCACCGCGGTAAACTTGGTCGGTGCGAGTGGGAGAAACGGCTGCGCCTTGGTAACCGGATCGGCGGACGTCTTGGCCTTGCGTGGACTCATTGTCGGCCCCTCCTTTGTACTGCCTCGGGATCTACTCCCTTTCACCTGTTAATACGAGGTCAGCCCCCCATTTTGTTCGCGGTATGGCCTGAATTTTTTTCGACCTGGTCCGTCAGACTCTGCGGTGGTCGCGCTGTTGCATCCATGCGCACCCGCTCGTTCGGGCCACGGCGCCCACTAGGTAATCGCACAGCGCCGTCTCTATAACGCCTCCTATGCGCCTCTGTACCGTCTCTGTAACGCCTCCTATACGTCTCTATCAGGCCTCAGACGCGGACACCACACGCCAGAAGGCCCGTCCCATGGGTCTTCCAGCGCCTGTACCAGACCACGGCTCCCTCCCCCCAGCACCCCTCCTTGCAACAGCAAGTGCCCTACCATCCGACCTCCCCTCATCAGCGAGAAGACCGCAAACGCCCATCAGTTGGGCGTTTGCGGTCTCTCTTATCCCCCCAAAGAACAACACTACAGCGATCCGCCGCCCTCACCGATGCATCTCTGCCCCTTCTCTGTAACGCCTCTGTACCGTCTCTGTAAGGCGAGCAGCCCCAGAAGGCCCAGTGTGAGGCCGATCCCGACGAAGAAGCCCCCCTGCACCGACCAGAACGTCGCTGCCAGGCCGCCCACAATGCAGCCCAAGACCGAGCCACCCAGATCGACCGCCCGGGCCACCGCGTAGACCCGCCCCAGCGCCTCCGGTGGCGCCTCCTCCTGGACCCGCGTCTCGAAGAGCGTCCCCGTCCCCGTGTAGACCAGACCGTCCAGCACCGAGATCCCCAGCGCAACCGGCAGCGAGGCCGTCACCGGATAGCCGATCCAGACGATCCCACCCGCCGCATAGGCCCATAGCTCCAGCCCCGGGCGCCGCAGCCGCGCCCCCCAGCGCTCCATGATCAGCCCCGCCAGGAGCGTTGCCCCAAAGTAGGCGGAGGTCATAGCGCCAAGGGCCTTGGCGCCCCCGTGTAGCACCTGCAGGGTGTAGGGATAGAAGATCGAGTTGATCGTGAACATCCCGATCATAAAGGCCCCATTCGCCAGCACCAGCAGGAGCAGCGACGGCCTCCCGCGCAGGAAGGCCAGGGCGCTTCCCCCATAGACGGGGCCATCCCCTGACGGCTCCACCACCTCCACCGGCCGGACCCAGAGCATCGCCAGCGCCGGCAGGATGAAGCTGAGGGCGTTGAAGCCAAAGCCCCACCGCTCCCCGATCCGATCGAGGATCCAGCCCGCCGTCACCGGCCCCACCAGTTCGATCACCCCGATCACCGTCTGGCGCCGGGCGTTCGCCTGCAAGATTCGCTCACGCCCCACCAGCTCCGGCATCAACCGGGCATAGGCCGGGCGGGAGAAGGTCAGGACCGTCGCGCGCATGAAGTTCAGCGCCAAGATCAGCGGCACGCTATGCAACAGAATGTAGACCAGGGTCAAGAGCGCCGTCAGCCCGTTGGCCAGCCCAACGATCAGGCGGGCGTTGCGTCGATCGGCCAGGCGCCCGGTCCAACGGGCGAAGAGGATCCCCGGGAGCATACCGACCGCCATCTGGGCCGCCGTAGCCAACGGCGAACCAGTCAGGCCATAGGTCAGGCTGAGCAGACCCAGCATCTGAAAGTGATCACCAAAGCGTGAGAGGCCGTCGGAGAGCGTAACGATGAAGAGATTCCGACTCGCACGAGTCGCAGACATAAAGAGGTCCTCCTTGGTAAAACGAAACCGGCCGTGACAGAGCGCAGTTGCTCTGCCACGGCCGGGGGTTGACTAGCCGTGTCGACCGGTCAGCAGGACCGATCGTGGAGCGAGAAGGCAATTGTAGCATGGCCGGCTTCGATCGATCAACGCAGAAAATTCATCCTCCACCGTAACCTTTCCATCCCTCCATCGTTAGGATGATTGAAACAAGAACAACGATGGAGGGACCTACAGATGAAACGCTTTATCCCCGCTCTTATCCTGGTCGTGCTCGCGCTCGTGGGTGGCGGCGCCGCTCTCGCCGCCTCGCTCCAGTCCGTCCCCGAGGTCCAAAAGGACCAAACGATCCAGGTCGTCAACGAACTGGCCAAGCTTCCGGGCGATACGAAGGCCCTCGATGAGGCGCTCAAGGCCAAGGGCCCAGTCACGTACAAGATTCTCCTGGTCGACACCGTCGGCGAAGAGGACCCGACAGCCTACCTGGACCGCGTGGCCGAGAAGTGGGGCGTGCCGGCCGCCGACACCCTCTACCTGGTGATCTACACGCAGCAGAACTACAACCTGCGCTTCTACATGGGCGCCAACTTCCGCACCAAGGGCGTCACGGTCGATGAGATGCTGAAGCTGACCCGCGAGACCTACTTCGCCAAGAATCGGCAAGGC
>DATGYC010000174.1:0-13669 GCA_035298385.1 Symbiobacteriaceae bacterium
GCCAAGACCAAGATCACCGCCTCCCTCCAGGACGAGACCGGCCGGGCGGTAAACGCAAGCGACGACCTGGTGATCAACCTGGCCGCCAGCGGCGTCACCAGCACGCTCTCCGGCACGACCGTGACGATCAAGAAGGGCACCAGCCGCTCGACCGACACGGTCGAGGTGGTCGCCGGCTTCGTCACCGGTGAGGTGCAGATCACCGGCTCCCTTGGCGGGCTCGGCTACTCGATCCAGCCGGCCAAGGTGACGATCACCGGTAGCCTGAACGCCCGCAAGCTCATCGCCACCGGCCCGACCACCGTCACGACCCCAGGCGGCACAGCGACCGTCACCCTAAAGGTGGTCGACAACGCCAACGCCCCCGTGACCGTTGGCTCCTACGCCTTCCAGTTTGAGGTCCGGACCGAGCAGAATGATCCCCTGGTTAACGGTCTCCCCCAGGGCGTTACGCTCACCTTCGCAGGGTCGACCAAGACCCCGGTCGATGACGGCCGGGTCCCGACCGACCTTCTAGCCAACCCCGACTCCGTTGTCGGCCGCACGGTCAACGGTGTAGCGACCCTCGACCTGCAGGTCCCCGTGAGCAAGAGCGGCAAGATCACCCTGATTCCGAAGGTGCTTGCAGCCCAGACCGCCTTCAACCCGACCGGCGGCGACACCCCTGCCCTGGGGAGCACCGGCCTCTTCACCCAGCCGATCGAGATCCTCTTTGCGGGCGCCCCCGATCACATCGAGCTGACCGCCGCCTCCCAGATGGGCGCCAACCTGCCCGCTGCCAGCAGCACCGGCGTCAGCAACATCCAGGTGACCGCCCGCCTCGTCGATGCGAACGGCTATACGATCCCGGGCAACACCGACACCGTCACCCTGACTCGCCTCACCGGCGGCAACGATGTCGCAGCGATTACGAGCGCCACCAGCGTCAAGGCGGTCAATGGTGTGGCGAAGTTCATGATCACGACGAAGGCGACGGTCGGCTTCGACCGCTTCGAGGCGACGAACGGGACGCAGACCACGGATCGCCCCTTCACGGTGGCGGTCCGGCACACCCGCCCGCTCACCCCCAACGTCGCCAAGGTCTCCGGCGCCAGCGCCACGACGATCAACGCCACCGGTCTGGTCGCTCCGGCGGATACCCACCTGGCGCTCGAACTCTTCCACCAGGACCCGCAGCTCCCGGGCGAGACGACCAACTGGGTGACCGTCTCCGTCTATCGCAAGGGCGAGGGCTCACCGCTTGTGCAGGGCGTAGCGGTCAACCTCGCAGATGCCAACCCGGTCGTCCGCATTCCCCGGGCCCAACTCCCGGTCGGTACGGCCACCTACGAGTTCGTCCTCTTCAACGGAGCGGGCTACTCGGACCGTTCCCCGGATCTGGGACTCTCCACCGCGACGATCAAGGGCTTCACCGAGAGCTTCCCGCTCCGGGGCGCCTACCTGGACGCCGTCACCGGCACGCTCGATCTGGTCGTCTACAGCCTACCGACCACCGGCACGGTGGACGTCAGCAAGATTCAGCTCGTCAAGGGCACCACAGTCCTCGCGCTTGATCCGGTCCGGGTCACGGCTGGCACGATCAGCAGCAGCGGGTTCACGCTCAACCTGGGCGCCCAGCTAGCCGACCTGAACTCCGACTTCTGGAACGGCCCGATCAAGGTGATCGCCACCGGTAGCTGGTTTGATGGCCAGACGGCGGGCTGGATCACCGCCCCCAGCGAGACGACGCTCCAGCCGGCGCCCACCATCACCCGGGCCGCCTATGATCCCGACCAGCAGTCCCTCTACCTCTACGGCACCAACCTGAACACCGGCACGCTCCAGCTAAGCAAGCTGGCCGTCAACAAGCCCGGCACCCCCGCCGTACCGCTGTCGAATCAGGAGTACGCCGCCCTGAACACCGGCACCATGGTCCGCGTTCAGCTCGGCGCCGCCACCCAGGCAGCGCTCGCCGCCCTTGGCGGCAACGACCTGACCCTCTCCGGCGATCCCGGGTGGCTCGTGCTGAACGGCGGGAAGCCGTACGGGGCGCTGGCACTCACGGGGGCGCCCCGGAAGGTCTACCGCTTCGTACAGATCACGGGCTGGACATACGATCGGCTCACCCAGAAGGTGACGATCACTGGGCGGGGCCTGAACGGGGCCCAATTGGATCCGCAGCAGCTGCGCTTTGAGGCCCTCGGTGAGGTCGCTGTAGCCTGGACGCCCACCCTGGCTCCGGGGCTGACAGCTACCTCGGACACCACCGTCACCTTCACCCTGACCGGGACCGACCTGACCGAGTTTGAGACAAACTTCACCGGGCGCCAGACCTACCTGAACACGCTTCCGGGGTGGCTGGTCGATCCGCTGGGGCGCCCGGCAGACCTGATTACGGACTACTCGGTACTCTTCGGGGTGCCCCGCTAGCCAAACGCCCCTCTCCAGGCAGGAGAGGGGCGTTTCTTATGCCTAAATTTCCGATTAATGTGCGGTAAGAGCCAAGGATTCTCATCTTTATGTGTTGAACTAATTTAAGGTGGATGGTTGAAACCTGGAAAGGTTTTTCCCAGTCTAATTCCTTAGTATGTCCATTATGGTATGGAGGAGGAGACTCACCCCATGAGTTGGCGCCGCTTAAGATCCTTATTGGTCCCACTGCTGGCAGTTGTGCTAATGCTCACCAGCATTCTCCCTGCGTCTGCCGCACCGGTCCGTCCCAGTTCGGACGAGGCCATCTCCCTACTCACCTCGTACGGTATGGTACTGGGTGACGAGAACGGGAATCTGAACCTGACCAAGCCGATCACCCGTGCCGAGGCCGCGACGATCTTCGTCCGGGCCATGGGTCAGGAAGGCAGCGTTAAGTTGCTTGGCAACCTATCCTCCTTCCCGGATACCAACGGTCACTGGGCCGCTGCCTACGTCACCGTCGCCTACCGCCTTGGGCTGATGAAGGGCCGCGACACCGGCCTCTTCGATCCCGGCGCTGAGATCACCAACGCTGAGGTCCTGACCGTCTTGCTCCGCATTGTCAAGCGTGAGCCGGCTGGCATCTGGAGCCCGTTCACGGTGATGGAGACGGCCGATGAACTCGGGCTCGTCACCTTCCCGAACCCCGGCGCTGTTGCCAACCAGCGGGCGATCCGCGGCGACATCTTCCAGTCGCTCGCCTGGACCATCACCACCGTTCCGCTGGCTGAGCAGGGTGGGAAGACCGCTCTGGCCGCCTACGTGGACAAGTCCGCCCCGAAGCTCACCGTTGAGGCAGTTCCTGCGTCGACCGGTACGGCCTCCATTCGCGTATCCGGTACCGCCAAGGGCGCTGCGTACGTGCAGGTCAACGGCAACAAGGTCAACCTGGCCGGCGAGGCCTTCTCGACCGATGTTGCGCTCTCGTTCGGCTCCAACTCGATCTCGGTCGAGGCCTATGACTGGGCCGGCAACAAGGACAGCAAGTCCTTCACGGTCGCTAGGGCTGGCGAGGCCGCTCGGATCGTCGTGACCGGTGAGGTAGCCGTCAAGGCTGGCGAGTCGGGCACCGTCAACGTTAAGGCTTACGATGCTCAGGGCACGGAGATCCCGACTAGCCTGCTGAAGGCGACGGTCTCCAACAACATGGGCACCTTTGACACGGCTACGGCGACCTTCAAGGCCGGCACCAAGGCTGGCAAGGGCGCCATCACCTTCACCTCTGGCACTGCCACCGCTACCGCCAACGTTGAAGTACTTGGCGTTGCGACCGAAGCTTACTCTCTCAGCATCACTGACGGTGTCATGGTTACCCAGGGTAAGAGCACCCAGGTCACTGTTAAGATCCTTGACCGCAACGGCCAGCTTGTCACCTGGGACTCCGGCCGGAGCGTCAAGCTCGTCAGCTCCAACACGACCGCCCTTTGGATCACCTCTGGTGAGAGCGCTGTGACGGAGCGAGGTGTAGCCACCTTCACGGTGGGCGCCCTTCAGGAGGGCCTAGTTGGCCTCTCTGCCACCAGCAGCGGCCTCAGCTCCGCCAGCGGGTCCGTTCAGGTCGCTTCTTCGACCCGCGTCGTCCTTACCCCTTCGGCTGCTAGCTCCACGGCAGACGGCACGACCCCCGTCACCGTCCGGGCCACGCTCCAGGATGAGAACGGTGCTGCAGTCGTCAACTCGGGCGCTGACATCATTATCGACCTGAGCTCCAACGGCGCTACCACGGCCAATCTGAGCTCCCGCACCGTCACGATCCGGAGCGGTTACAGCAACTCGGCGGGTTTCGATGGTTCGGTCATTCCGGGCTTCGACAACGAGACGATTAACATCACCGGTTCTGTCCGTTCCGGTCGCTCGTACACCGTGGTCAGCACCCGCATCTCGTTCGTGAAGCGCGAGGTTGGAACGCCTTCCCGGCTCGAGTTGCTCGGCGGCGGGAATTATGCCCCGGGACAGCCTGCCACCTACTCTGTTGTGGTCCGCGACTCTCAGGGCAATCTGGTTAGCACCGGCTCCTTCGCCTTCCAGGTTCAGGTCAGCACGAACAACCCGGACACGAGTGCCACATGCACCACGCCGGTCACTCCTGTCGCTGGTATGCCACCTTGCCTGACCGTCAAGCTCGGCACGACGAGCTATAACCCGGTAGCCGCTGCTACGGGTTCGGTTGTCGGCCGCACCTTCATGGGTAACGCTACGATTACCGTGAACTACTACCGCAGCGGCACCATCACCGTGAAGTTGCTCCCGGCCAACGGTTCTGGCGGCGGCTATGACTCCGCCACGGGTAGCTTCGGTGTCGCTTACTCCTCCGCGGGACTCGCCATGGGTGAGCGTGCCGCCACCTGGGCCGGTACGCCGGCTAAGATCGGCGCCACGGTCGACCTGCCCCGCCTCAACCTAACCGAACAGCCCGCTGGTGTCCTGCCCGCTGATGGCTCTTCGCAGGCCCGAATCAAGCTCCAGGTCCTGGACATCAACAATGGCAAGCTTCCTGCGTTCGGCACGGCGAAGTTGGAGAAGCTCGGCTCCACGATCGCCACCTCGCCACTAGTCACGAGCGGCAACGTTACGAATGGCACGATCGAATTCCCGGTCGTCGCCACCACCAACGTTGATACCGACGAATACAAGCTAACCTACTGGCCGAACCCATCGGACACCTCTGTCTTCTACACCGAGACGATCAAGATCTCGACAAACAAGACCGTCCTGACCACGCCGTACATCCTGGCGATCAGTGGTCAGAGCGGCATTGTGAACCGGGTCACCGCTTCAGACACCTACATGGAAGTTCGGTTGCCGAACTACGGCTCGAGTGTCTATGGTGTTGTTCGGGTCTACCAGTCGAACGGCACCCTCGTTCATACCAGCCAGGTGATACAGCTCAACGGTGGTCCTTACGTTCGAGTACCCAAGGATCGTCTGGCCTCCGGCACCTCCTACTACGTCACCATCAACAATGGATTTGGTGAGACTGGTGCATCCGACCGTTACCCGGCGTCCCCGGCCACGGTGGCTGTCGAAACGACCCGGATGGTCAACATCACCCAGGTCCGTTACACCGCCTTTAACGTAGCGCCAGCGGTCCCCACCTTGACGGTCTACGCAGGCGTCCTGTCCAGCGGTGTGATCGATCCCAGCCGACTCTCGTTCTCCTACCCGATGGCGAACGGAACGACCGGCACGGCGCCCATCGGTGCCATCACCTGCACCCCGAGCAACGGCTCTTTCACCTGCCCCAACGCATCCCTCCCCGCTGCTGCCGCTGGCCCGATCACACTGGTAGCCTCTGAAGGCTGGTATCGGAATGACGCTGACGGCACCGTTGCCCAGACGGAGAACACTCCGGCCGATAACATGGTGATTGGCGGCACCGGTAACCTGCTCTATGGCGTAGCCTCCTTCGGGACCGATGCCCAGGGCCATGCGACCGCCCGAATCACCCTCTACGGTGCCAACCTGGCATCGGGCACCATCTACTCGCAGTACCTGACGGCAAATGGTACGCTAGCCGTCGGCCTCACGAACCAGGCCTTCGCCGCCGGTTCTGGCAACGCTGTAACCTTCGATCTGCCGAACTTCAACCAGACACCGTACCCGCAGGACGAAAGCAATTCGGTCGCTGCCAAGCTCAAGGCCATGACCGGCCCGATCACGCTCCAGGGAGCGATGGGTTGGTTCCGGAATAGCTCCGAGTACGGCGCTGCCACGGTCGCAATCCCGCTCTACCGTGCGACGACAATCACAAGCGTCCGGTATGTGCCGGCCGTCCCGGATGCCGACCCCAGCAACCCGCCGGTTACCCCGGCCAAGCTGGTGATCAACGGTTCCGGTCTGCTGGGCACCTTCAAGCCGGAGAACCTAGCGATCACGAATCGCGCGGACACTTCGGTGGTAGCACTGAGCGTAGGCCAGGCCGTGAGTAAGCAGGAAGACACCGTGATCGAGATCGACCTGACTTCGGGTCAGGCATCTACCATCGCTGCGAACTTGGGCAACCTGTTCCTCACCAGTGCCGACCCGGGTACCGGGAACTTCTGGCTCCAGGCGGACACTGGCTGGTACGCCGCTGGGCTCGCACGCCAGACCTACCTGATCGGCGGAAATTAAGAACGAATAGCCCCCGTACAGTCCTCAGATCCGAGGGAGATCAACAGGTGGTGGTGGACAGTGTCCACCACCACCTGTTTCATCTATGTACTGAGAGCTCTGGAGGGCGGTTACAGCGCCCTCCTAGGTCAAACCTATGGACACACGATCGCGTCACGCTCTGCCCTGTGAGGGCACTTGTAGCCAGACTAGGAATGGCCACTACCCAACTATGCCCTGAACACCAGCTGTGCGCAGGGGATCTTGCCCACCGACCGCCCGTTCCCTATCCACGGTCAAGGCCCTGGTCCGTCTTACTGCTCCCTGTTCGTAAGGGGAACGTCTCAAAGGAGACCCTACATAGTATTCAATCATGCTGACGCCAGGCATCAGCATAGAAAAACCCCCACTGACCAGTAAAGTCAGTGGGGGTTGAACTTCTCTCCTACTTCTGGGAGAGGAAGTCCTTAGGTCGGTTACTTCAGCTCGATCGTGGCGCTGCTCAGGGTGCCAGTGGCCGCGGTATCAGCGATGGTCACAGTGCCCTTGTCGTCGTTCGTCGTCACCGTGAAGGTGACGGCGTTACGGCCAGCAGCGATCGCGACCAGGCTGCCACCAGTGGTGGCCGGGAGGCCAACGCCATCCTGGTCCTGGAAGATGGCGTAGTAGCTGGTCACGCCGGCGGAGTTCGTGAAGGACACCTTGAACGAACGGGGAGAGCCGTTGTCCGCGCCAGTCACGATGTTGCCGTACGCGTCAGCCAGGGCGACGGTGAAGGTGACGGCCTTGTTGGCGTCAGCATCAGCCGTGTAGTTGAACGTGCCAGCAGTCTTGACGGCAGCGTTCGTGACCACGATCTGAGCGATGCTCGTGGCGTCCGGGCGGACGGAGATGCCACGGGAACCGTTGACATCAGCCTGGACCTTGACGGCCGCAACCGTGAAGGAAGCGACGCCGGCCTTGGTGACCGGGATGCCATCGAAGGTGTAGGTGCCGTCACCGTTGGGGGTGAAGGTGAGCGTGCCGCCAACGGTGTAGGGATCATCCGCCACGTTGGAGGTCAGCTCGAAGTCAGCAGCGGTCAGACCGGTCAGGGCATACCCGAAGGTGTCCTTGACCGAGAACGTGACCTTGGCGTTACCGCCAGCGGTGATGTAGACGTTCGTACCGGTGCTCGGCGCGACCGAGGTCACGTCGACAGCACCGATGATGGAGGCCTTACCGGTGATGGTGACGTCGGCAGCAGCGTAGCTCCCCACGGCAGTGGTCGGCTTGAACGTGGTGCCCAAGGTGCTGACCTGCTCGGTCAGGGCCTCAACGGTAACCTGGCCGTTCGCATCGGTCTTGAGCGAGAAGGCAGCGGAGTTGCCGTTGAGCTTCAGGCCACCAGTGACGGCCGGGAAGTCCACAACAAGATCCTTCGCGGTGACAGCGTTGCCGTACTTGTCGGCGATCTGGTAGGTCAGGGAGACCTTCTCGCCACGCAGGACGTCGTACGACTTCTTGGTCGGGGCCTTCAGCATAGCGACGGCGCCGCTCTTGACGGTCAGCGAGGTCGCAGCGGAGGCAGAGAGGGTCGGCGAAGCAGCGTCCTGAGCGAGCGAGAAGGTGACGTTGCCGGCCTTCTTGCTGGCGATCTCGATCTTGGTGATCTTGGTCAGATCCAGGCCCTTGTAGGAGGACTCGTTAACGGCCGGGGTGGCAGTGTTATCCTCGGTGAGGCCCGACCAGGTGGTCCAACCAGCGCCGACGGTCTTGTCGAAGACGCGAATGGCGTAGTTGGCCTTGTTATCGGCAGTCAGGCCATCGATGACGACCTTGAAGGTGGTGCCGGAAGCCGCGTCAACGGGCACGCCATTCTTGTCAGTAACGGAGACGTTGTAGATGATGCCCTTGATCGCAGCCGCATCCGTGGTCACGGCAGCACCGGCGTCAGTCGAATCGATCGCGGTGATCTCAGTGGAGGTCGCGTCGGTGCTCACCTTGATGGCGGCAGCCGACTGCGGCACAGCAGCGATGATCTTGTCAGAGCCAGCGGTCAGGCCCTCAGCGGTGGCAGAGATCACGATCTCGCCCTGAGCACCGGTCTCGGTGGCGTTGACCGTAACAGTGTTAGCGGCCCACTTGTTCCAGGTGAGGGTCTTGGTGGTGGCGCCCTGGGCGAAGGTGGCCGGGCCAGAGATCGACAGGGAGACCTTCCACTCGCCCTCGATCATCGGCTTGCCGAGCTGGTCGATAACGTTGACGGTGGTGGTGTTGTCGGTGGCGCCGGCAACGTGGGTCTTGAGGTAGTCAGGCGCGCTGACCTTGACAGCGGTGGCAACCTGCGCCTCGACCGTGAACTCGGCCGAGGAGCCAGTGTAGGTGGAGCCGCTGGCGGTGTAGGAAGCGGTGGCCTTGAACTTCTCGCCGACCAGAGCACGGTCAGCGGTGAAGGTGTAGACCTGGACGCCGTCCTCCATGTCGGTCTTCTTGGTGGTCGCGATGCCCGGGATGGTGAGGGAGGCCACGTTGGTCTGGTAGGCCGGGATGAAGTTGCCGTCCTTATCAAGAGCCTCGACCTTCACCTCATAGGTGGTGCCGGTAGCCGTGCTGGTGTTACCAACAACGTGCTCCGGGGCAGTGACACGGAAGGCCGCGAGGGCGCCGTAGACACCGATGGAGGTGGTGATCGACTCGCCGCCCTTGGTGGCGGTGACTTCGAACTTGCCGGACTTGGTGGCAACAAACTTGTTGCCGGAGAGGAAGGCACCATCCTGGGTGGTCGAGAAGGTGACGCCCTCGATGGCGTTGCCGTGCGCGTCGGTACCGGACAGAACGACGGTGTCGTTGACAGCAACGCCGGTCTTATCAGCGGTGACCTTGGCCAGGGCGCCAGCGGTGACCTTAACGGCGACTTCCTTGGTCAGGTCGCCAACCTTCAGGGTCAGCTTGCCCTCGCCAGCCTTGGTGCCGGCGGTGAACTTGCCACCAGCGAAGGTGCCGAGGTCGGAGGTGCCGGTCACGTTGGCGTCAGCGATCTCAGCGCCGTTGGCGTCGAGCAGCTTGACAGCAACGGAGACCTCAGCGCCAGCGGCGACGGTCACGTCGGCGGCCTCGATGGAGGTAGCAGCGGCGTTGGAGCGGGTAACGGTCAGGGTCTTGGCCTGAGTGTTGCCAGCCACGTCGGTCGCGGAGACCTCGATGGTGTTCGCGCCAACCTTCAGCTCGACCTCGGCCGAGAAGTTGCCATCCTTAACCTCAACGGCGGTGCCGTTGACGAAGACAGCGGCGACAGCCTTGTCGTCGGAGACCTTGCCGGAGACGGTGATCTTGGTCTCAGCGGTGGTCTCGGCAGCGGAGGCCTCGACGGTCGGCTTGACCGAGTCAACGAAGGCGGTGTAGAGGGAAGCGCCGCCCTCGAGGACCTTGGCCGAGTAGCCGAAGTCGAGGATGACGAAGGCCTCACCGCGGGTAGCAGACGAGCCCGGGTTGGCAAGGGCGATGGCGGCGTCGGCCTCGGAGATCATGCCGAGCTCGACAGCCTTAGCAATCCAAGCCTCGTACCAGTTGGCGCCGGTCGAGGTGACCTTGATGCCGAGGAACTTCATGACGAAGACCAGGGCCTCGGCCTTGGAGACGTTGCCGTTCGGGTCGAAGGTGTGGGAGTCGCGGCCGATGGTGGTGCCCTGCTGCTCAGCAAGGTTCTTCGCAACGGCGACGTAGCCCGAGTACCACTCGGAGCCAGCCACGTCAGCGAAGGACGGGGCGCCCTTAGCCACCTGGGCAGAGGACTCGAAACCGAACGAGCGGACGATCGTGGTGACGAGCTCCGCACGGGTCAGGTTGCCGCCGAGGTTGAAATCGATCTCGCCGGTCGGCAGGGTGCCAACGCCCTTAACAACGCCCAGCTTGTTCATCTTGACAGCGGTCTCGAACGGGGTCGCGGTGGTGATCTCCGCGGCCGCGGTCTGAGCCACGCCAAGAATCATGCTGGAGGCCATGAGGCCAGCAGTGAGCTTCTTGAAAGCCATAGTAGGTGGGTCCTCCTTGTAGGTTCATCCGTTTTGAGAGGGTCCGGAGCCAACTAACCCTCCCCACGAGCGGTGAACATGGGGAAGAGTGGGAAACATATTGGATTTACGTTTCCAATGACGACGGTGTGAACAGGAATGTTCCAAGATACTTGTAATTTTTATTGGCTTTTGACCATATAGAAATCAATCCGAAATCAACTATGTAATAAAATAAGAATGACCTGCAGTGTAAACTGCAGGTCATTCTTCGCTTTAACCGATCTCCCTTACTTCAGGGTGATGGTGGCAGCCTTCAGCGCGGTACCCGAGGTCACGGCGTTGGTGACGGTGATGTCGCCAGACTCGGACGAGGTCGTCGCGTAGAAGGAGATCGTGTTGCGGCCCTCAGCGATCGTCAGGGTGTTGCCCGGGATACCAACGCCATCCTGATCAGCGAACATGACGAAGTCGGTAGTAGCCTTGGTGTAGCCCAGGGCGATTGTGCGGGCGGTGCCGTTCGCCGAGGCGTTGACAACGTTACCGAAGTCGTCAGCCAGCTGGACAGTGTACAGCTTGGCCACGTTGGCGGCGGTGTCAGCGGTGTAAGCGAACGCCGGGGTCAGCTCACCGTTGGTGGTGGCAGCCTCAGCGCCGACAACGATCAGGCGGGAAGCGTTACCAGCCTTGACCGAGAGGGTGGCGGTGGCGGACTTCGCCTCAGCCAGCTTCGCGGTGGTCAGGGTGAGGTTAGCGGTGCCAGCCTTAGTCAGCTTGATGCCGGAGATGGTGAAGGCGCCGTTAGAACCAGCGACGTTCAGATCGGCCGTGGTCCAGGCAACAGCCTCACCGTTCACCGTCAGGTTGAAGGCGGCCTTGAAGGCAGTGGCGTCGGCCATGGTAGTGAAGTCGTAGCCGAGGTTGTCCTTGACGTTGACGGTCATCTTGGCGGACTCACCAGCGGTCACGAAGACCTTGGTGGCGTCGGTGCCATTGGCCGCGGTGACGTTGAACGAACCCACAACAGCGTCAACAGCCTTCAGGGTGACGGTGGCCGGCGTGCCGAGGTCAGCAGAGTTGATCACCAGGGTGAAGTCGCCCAGCTTCTCAGCCACGAGCTCGAAGGTCGCAACGCCGTTGGCGTCGGTCTCGACGGTGACGTCCGCGGTGGAACCGTTGACCTTGAGGCCAGCAACGGTCGAAGCAGCGGCGGTGACCTTGATGCCCGCAACGGCGAGGGCGTTGTCCTTGGCATCGGTAACCTGGTAGCGAACGGTGACCTTCTCGCCACGAAGAGCCTCGTAGGAGCGGTTGGCCGGAGCGACCAGCTTGTTGACGGCGCCAGCCTTAACGGTGAAGCTGTTGGCAGCCGAAGCGGTCAGGGTCGGCGCGGTGACATCCTCAACGATCTGGATCGTGTAGGCACCAGCCTTGTCGCCGTAGATCTTAACGCTGGTCAGGGTGTCGGCGTCCAGGGTGGCCAGGTTGGCCGCCGTGGCAGCCTCGAAATCAGCGCCGTTGATGGAGACATGGAACTTGGCGAGAGCGTTGACATCGGTCATGTCGACGCCGCCGATGACGACCTTCAGCTTCTTGCCGTCGGTGATCTGCGGGGAGCCGTACTTGTCGGTGGTAGCAACCTTGTACTCGAGGGCGTTGGCCTCATCACCAGCGACGACCGAGTTGGTGGTCGGAGCGGTGACCTTGATGGCGGCAACGGCCTGCGGCACGGCAGCGGTGATCGACTTCGTGCCAGCGGTAAGGCCATTAGCGGTGGCCGAGACGGTGATGGTGCCGGAAGCAGCGACCTCGGTGACGTTGACAGCGAAGGTCGCGGCCGAGCCGGAGTAGCGGTTCCAGGTCAGGGACTTGGTGGTGGCGCCCAGGGCGAAGGTCGCCGGGCCAGCGATGGTCAGGTTGACGTTGTACTCGCCATCGAGCATCGCGACGCCAGCCTGGTCCACCACGCTGACGGAGACATTCGCCTGGCCCGCGGGCACACCCAGGCTGGTGGTGTTGACGAAGTCCTTGTTAGAGGAGACAACGACAGCAGTGGCAACCTGAGCAACCGGCTTCACCGTGAGGGTACCGGTCTTGGCGCCCGCAGCGGTGGGAAGCGAAACGGTGACGGGCAGGTCGTAGCCGACGACGGTGGTATCAGCCTTGATCTTGAAGGTGCCGACACCGTTGGTGATGGCGAACGTGTTAACGTTGACGCCCTCGGCGATCAGGCCGGAGACGGTCAGAGCCTGAGCGTTCGGGGTTGCGAAACCGCTAGCGGTCGGGATGAAGTTGCCGTTGACGTCGAGCGCCTTGACGGTAACCTCAACCTCGGTCGTGCCGTTGGCGATGACTTCCTTGGCGGCCTCAACCTTCAGCGAAGCGACCTCGGTGGCGTAGACGCCGACGGTGCCCTCAACCGAGGTACCGTTCAGGGTCGCGACGACGGTGTAGTTGCCAGCAGCGGTGGCGGTGAAAACACCGTTGTTGTTGATGAAGCCGTTGTCACCAGACTTGATCGACCAGGTCACGCCGGTCAGCTTGTTGCCGAAGGCGTCGGTGCCGGCCAGGGTGGTGGTGCCGTTGACAGCGACGGCGGAAGCGACGGAGACCTTGGCCAGCTCGCCGGCCGCAACCTTGACCGCAACGGTCGTGGTGATGTCGCCGGACTTCAGGGTCAGCGTGCCCTCGCCAGCCTTGGTGCCAGCGGTGAAGACGCCGTTCTCGAAGGTGCCCAGGTCGGACGTGCCGGTGATGGCAGCGTTCTCGATCGCCTCGCCGTTCTTGTCGACCAGCTTGGCCTCAACGTTGGCGGTAGCGCCAGCGGTGACGGTCACGTCGGAAGCCTCGATGGTGTCGGCATCAACGTTGCCACGGACGACCTCGTAGGTCTTGGTCAGGACGTTGCCAGCCAGGTCGGTGACGACGACGGTGATCTCGTTCTTGCCGACGGTCAGAGCGGCGGTGGTGGAGAAGGCGCCGTTGGCGACCTCAACAGCCTCACCGTTGATGACGACGGAAGCGATGCCCTTGTTGTCGGCAACAGAGCCGGACAGGGTGATCTCAGCCTCGGTGGTGGTGGCAGCCGGGGTGAGGTTGAGGGTCGGGAGGACGGTGTCGATGTTGGTGGTGTA
>DATGYC010000175.1:0-17350 GCA_035298385.1 Symbiobacteriaceae bacterium
TCGGCCACGCCGAGATCCCCCTGCATGAAGAGCGCCGCGTGGAGCGCCCCGATCGAGGTCCCGGCCACCGCCTGCACCTGCGTATCGAGTCCGGCCTCCTGCAGCGCCCGCCAGGCGCCCACTTGATAGGCGCCCCGGCCACCGCCGCCCGCTAAGACAAGTCCTAATCGCATCTGTTATCACCCCCTGTACAATTCGACGAGACCGGGTCAGCTTTCCTAGGGGCGAATCAATTCAACCGATTCTATCCAGAAAATCCCGCCCGCCCTACGATGGAGGGGAAAGGGAGGGATTCCCATGCAAGGCATCCAGGACCTGTTCACCAAGCTGATCTTCTTCCTGACGGTGGTTCCGTACATCAAGAACCTCCTGGCGGGTCTCCGCCGCTGGGCCCTGATCCGGCAGATTGAGACCGAGCGGGGCTCCAAGGTGATCCAGATGATCCACCGGCAGCCCTCCGGCATCCTGGGCGCCCTCTCCCAGCGCTACATCAACCTGGACGACGCCGAGTCGATCATGAAGCAGGTCCGTGAGGCTGGCGACAAGCCGATCGACCTCGTCCTGCATACCCCGGGCGGCCTTGTGATCGCGGCGGAGCAGATCGCACGGGTTCTCCAGGCACACCCGGCCAAGGTGACCGTGATCGTGCCGCAGTTTGCGATGTCCGGCGGGACCTTCGTCGCCCTGGCGGCTGATGAGATCCTGATGGACACCCATGCGATGCTCGGCCCGGTCGACCCGCAGCTCAACGGCCTGCCGGCCTCCGGCTTCCGCCGGGTGATGAAGGAGAAGGATCACAACGCCATCAGCGATGAGATGATCATCATGGCTGACATGGCGGAGAAGGCCGAGAAGCAGCTCTTCGATGCGGCCAAGCACCTCCTGCTCGACCGGATGGAGGTCGCCCAGGCGGAGTATGTGGCCAAGCTCCTCTCGGAGGGCCGCTGGACGCATGACCATCCGCTCTACATTGAGGACCTGACGGAACTCGGCCTGCCGGTGACCGATGAGATCCCGAAGGCGTTCCGTGAGTTGCTCCAGCTCTCCGGCGCCAGCCAGTCTTCGCTCTTCCGGGCGCCCGAGCGACGCGATTCTATGAAGAAGAACGCATAGCCGCTCGGCGCCCAGCCATACTAAGAGCGAAGGCAACCACCGACGAACGCACGTGGGTGACGCCTTCCCCGCTCTCGTAGACCCTGGTCCCCCAGCACCCTATCGGGCCGCACGGGCTCCGGCGGTGACAGGCCAGCGTCACATTGAGCCAAGGGTACCCAGGCTCAGCGGGAAAAACGCCCGGAGGAGGACTCCGGGCGTTTTTGCGTCGATTTGCGTAACGTATCCGCACAGGCTCGTCGTCGTCAAACAGAAAGAGAAGATCGCCAAGGAGGAACCGTCCATGCGCGAAGTCGTGATTCTGGGCACCGGTCCTGCCGGCCTGACTGCTGCCATCTATACCGCCCGTGCCAATATGCAGCCGATCGTCATCGAAGGGAACGAGCCCGGCGGTCAGTTGACAACGACGACCGAGGTTGAGAACTTCCCGGGCTTCCCGCAGGGGATCATGGGCCCGGAGTTGATGGATAACATGCGCGCCCAGGCCCAGCGCTTTGGCGCGGAGTTCAAGACCGGCTGGGTGACCAGCGTCGATTTCAGCCAGCGCCCGTTCAAGATCACCGTCGGCGACGAGGTGATCGAGGCGGCTACCGTCATCATCTCGACGGGCGCCTCGGCCAAGCTGCTCGGGATCCCGGGCGAGCGTGAGGCGATGGGCCTCGGCGTCTCGACCTGCGCCACCTGCGACGGCTTCTTTTACCGGGGCAAGAAGGTCCTGGTCGTCGGCGGCGGCGACTCGGCGATGGAGGAGGCGAACTTCCTGACCAAGTTCGCCGACGTGACCCTCGTGCACCGCCGGGACTCCTTCCGGGCCTCCAAGATCATGGTCGATCGCGCCAAGGCGAACCCCAAGATCTCCTGGGCGCTCGACGTCACCCCGATCGAGGCCGTCCTGACCGAGACCGGCAACTTCAAGGCCCTCAAGGTGCGCGACAACAAGACGGGCGAGGAGAAGCTGCTGGAGGCCGACGGCATGTTCACCGCCATCGGTCACCAGCCGAACACCGCCTTCCTGGCCGGTCAGATTGAGACCGATGCCGCGGGCTACATCGTGACCAAGCCGGGCTCCGGCGAGACGAAGATCCCGGGCGTCTTCGCCTGCGGCGACGTCCAGGATACGAAGTACCGCCAGGCGATCACGGCGGCAGGCTCGGGCTGCATGGCAGCCCTGGACTGCGAGCGCTTCCTGGAGGGCTCCGCTGCGCACGACTGGAGCCAGTCGCTGAGCAAGTAAGTCTTGATTCGGACCGGGCACCTTGGAGCGACCTGTGGGGGCGCCCCAAGGTGCCCCTTTTGCTAGAGGAGGGCTCGCATTTGGAGCACCTGATCATCGGTACCGCCGGTCACGTCGACCACGGTAAGTCGGCCCTCGTGCGGGCCCTGACCGGGGTCGAGACCGACCGCTTCCCGGAGGAGAGGTCCCGCGGCATCTCGATCGATATCGGCTTCGCCCACTTCGCCCTGCCGAGCGGGCGCCGGGCAGCGATCGTCGATGTGCCGGGCCACGAGCGCTTCATCAAGAACATGCTGGCCGGGGCGACAGGGGTCGACCTGGTCCTGCTCGTCGTGGCGGCGGACGAAGGCGTCATGCCCCAGACCCGGGAGCACCTAGCGATCCTGCAGCTCCTCGGGCTCAAGAAGGGTCTGATCGTGCTGACGAAGGCCGACCTGGTCGATGGTGAGATGCTGGAGTTGGTCGAGCTGGACGTGGCGGAGGCGGTCACTGGGACCTTCTTGGCGGGCGCCCCGGTCCTGGCCGTCTCCAGCGTGACCGGCCAAGGGCTACCGGAGTTGACCGCCCTCCTGGATCAGCTCCTGACCGAGACGGAGGCGAAGGATGTGACCGCCTTCGTCCGTCTCCCGATCGACCGGGTCTTCACCCGACAGGGGTTCGGCACGGTCGTGACCGGGACCCTGGTCGGCGGGGTGATCCGGGAGTCTGATTCATTGGAGGTCCTGCCGACGGCCAAGCCAGTCCGCGTCCGGGGATTACAGGTCCATGGGGCGAAGGTCGACCGGGCCGAGGCGGGACAGCGGGTGGCGATCAACCTGGCGGGTATCGACCGGGATGAGGTCCAGCGGGGCGACGTCCTGGCGGCGACGGGCGCCCTGCGCCCGACGAACTCCTTCGCCGGTCGCCTGACGCTCGTGGCGGATGGACCGACGGAGTTGAAGCACGGCACCCGGGTCCACCTGCACACCGGGACGACCGAGGTCCTGGCCCGGGTCCTTCTGCTGGAGGGCGATGCCCTGTCCGCGGGCCGAGAGGCCTTCGTCCAGGTAAAGACCGAGCAGGCGATCGTGGTGGGGCGGGGGGATCGGTTCATCATCCGCTCCTACTCGCCGGTCCATACGATCGGGGGTGGCGGGGTGGTGGAGCCGCATGCCGCCTATAAGAAGAGCCAGGCGGATGCAGCCTTGAGTGAGTTGCAGGCGAAGGAGTCGGGCGGGCTGGCCTCCGTGATCGAGCAGGGACTGCTGGGCGCGGGGATTCAGCCGATGAGCTTGGGCGAACTAGCCAAGCGGACCGGCGTGCCAGTGGAGGCGCTGACGGTTGAACTGGAAGGGCTGACCACGGTCACCACCTTGGAAGGCGGCCTGCTCCTCCATCGCCGCTCCTGGGCTCAGTTCATCGCCAAGGCGCAGGTTGAACTCGAGGCCCACGCCAAGCAGTACCCGCTCCGCCTCGGCCTGCCCAAGGAGGAGCTCCGCCGTCGCCTCGGGCTGGGCGCCAAGGAGATGGGCGCCCTCCTGGAGCGAGCCGTGGCGACCGCCGAGCTAGGCCTCGTGCAGGACCGAGTCACACTACCCGGGCGCCGCCCCCAGCCCAACTCCGGCCAAGCCAAGATCGTCGAGGCCGTCCGCAAGCTCGTCACGGAGTCCGGCTTCCAGCCTCCCTCGGGCGACGAACTCCGGGCCGCGGTCACCGGACGGGACCTGGATGAGGTCCTGCTCTACTTGAGCGAAGGCGGCGAGATCGTCCGGATCGGCGAGTTCTTCATGGCAGCGGGCGCCCTGAACCAGGTGGCAGATCGGACCCGCGCCCACCTGAAGGCAGAGGGGCGCCTGACCGTCGCCGCCTTCCGCGACCTGCTCCAGACCTCACGCAAGTACGCCCTGCCCCTCCTGGAGTGGCTGGATGAGGCGAAGATCACCCGGCGGGCAGGCGAGGAACGGGTCCTAGGACCAAACGCCTAGTCCTACGCTAAAAAGTAGAGGAATTTTCATTAATAATGCCGAACTCCTACCCCTTGATGAATCTCGGGCTGGGGGGATTGGCTTGGCCACGATCTTGATTGTGGATCCGTCCATCTGGGATCGGAAGCGGATGCGAGGCGTGCTCGAGGCCGCCGGTCATGAGGTGCTGGAGGCTGAGCATCCGGCGGACGCACAGCGGCTGATGGCGGCCCCCCAGGCTGCCGCAGTTGGACTGGTCGTGACCGAACTGCTCTTCCCGGATGGGACCTCCGGGATCCCGTTTATTGAATGGCTAAAGGCTGACGTGGCCTACACCCGGATTCCCGCCCTGGTGGTGGCGCTCCAGCCCGCCCGGGAGGATGTGATCCGACTCGTGCAGGCTGGCGGGCGCATGCTGGTCACCAAGCCGTTCGGGCCGGATATGCTCCTGCGCCGCGTCACGGAGACCCTGAAGGAGCAGGACGCCCTGCGCCAGGGTGAGGATGAGCGGCTCACCTGGCAGATCGACTCCTTCATCCGGCGTGAGATCAAGCGGGCGGGTCGGACCGGGGCGCCCCTAGCGGTCATCGTCGGCCGCATCGAGGGGAGCGATCCAGCGCCGCTCGTCGATGAGTTGATGCGTGCCTTCCTGCCCAAGCTGCGTGAGTCGGACGTGATCGCCCGGCTGGGCGAGCGAGAGCTCTTCCTCTTCCTGCCCGATACCGACCCTACGGGGGCCGCCAACGTGGCCGAGCGGCTCCAGACGGAGTCGATCGCCGTCGGCGAGCTACTCCAGCGCCGCCTGTTGCTCGTCGTGGGCACCGCCTCCTTCCCGGCTGATGTCGCCAACGCCTCCGCGCTGCTGGCCCTTGCCCAAAGGCGGGCTCGGGCGATCCAGGGGGCGTAGGCGCTCGCTCTGGGCAGAAAGCCGGGGGCGCCCGAACGGTCGGGGTGGTGGGCTCGTCTCTATGGATGAGAGACGGGAGGTGGTGCTCTGTGCGAGTACCGTGGTGGAAGCGGATTGGGCTCCTGCTGCTCCTTCTGCTTCTCGCTGGCTGCGGTCAGCGGGTTCAGGCGCCGGTCGAACTGAACTATCGCCTCGTTAGCGGGGCTGAACGGCCGGCCCAAGTGGTGGCGCAGGCAGCGAAGAGTCCAGGCGTGCCGGGGCTCTGGTTCATGGAGCAGGATGGCCAGACCTACCTGTTGATACAGGTCGGTGAGGTCCAGGCAGCAGCCGCAGTGATCCGGGTGATGGAGGTCCGCCTGGCTGAGGATGGACAGACGGTCCGCATCCTGGCCCGGGTCGAGCCGGACAAGGCCGGAAACTCATCGCCCTCAGCGGTCCTGGCTGTGGAGACCACGGCGAAGCGATGGCTGATCCGGCTCTCCCTGATGGCTGAGGAGCCGCTGGAGATGCAGGGGGCGAAGTTAACCGGCCGGTAGCAAGGCGGGGCACTTTGGAACATTTACACAGATTACGCAGATTACCTGATTACACTGATTCCTAAGGGATTCCCGTGTGAGCGACTCTTGTCGCGGCGTGGGTAAGAAGTGTGATTCTAAATCTGTGTAATCTGTGTAATCTGTGTAAAAAATAAACGCACACGTCTACACCAGACGTGTGCGTCCTCTTATCTCAAGCCAGAATTCCTTCGCCCCACAAGGAATAGGGCGCCCGGGCCGGGAATGCTATTGAAATGTAACATCTTCCCCTCAGGAAGGAGCCCAACGGTGAACCTAGCCACACACCTTCATGACCTGATCGCCCGGTCCTCGATTACCGGACGAGAGCGCGGTCTGGCCACCTGGCTGCTCGACTCCTGGGCCGACGCTGTCGATGAGGCGGTCGTCGATCGGATGGGTAGCTACATAGGCCTCAAGCGGGGCGCCCGCTCGAGCGCCACCCTCGCCGATCTGCCCCACCCCGGCCCCGAGTCGAAGGAGCCCACCTTCCGCCATCCGGGCGCCCCCAAGATACTGATCGCCACCCATATCGACTCGATCGGCCTGATGGTGACCAAGATCGAGAAGGGCGGCTTCCTGCGCGTCACCAACGTGGGCGGCGTCGATCGCCGCATCCTCCAGGCCCAGGAGGTCGAGATCCACACCAGCAAGCGCGTCGTGCCGGGGTTGATCGGCTCCAAGCCGCCCCACATCACCAGCGCCGGGGAGCGGAACAAGCTCCTGCCGCTGGAGGAGCTCTACATCGATACCGGCCTCGCCGAGGCGACCGTGCGTGACCTCGTCCGGGTCGGCGACGCCGTCCTGCCCCGGATGCTGACCACGCCGCTCCAGAACGGCCGGATCGCCGGGCGCTACATGGATAACCGGGCCTCCGTCGCCGCCCTTCGTTACGCCCTGGGCGAGTTAAAGGGGAAGGCCCACACAGCGGACCTCTACGCCGTCGGCACCGCTGGCGAGGAGTTCGGCGGCCTCTCGGGCGCCGTCACCACCACCTACGCCATCAAGCCGGATGTGGCGATCGCCGTCGACGTCACCTTCGGCCAGCACCCGGGCGCCGAGGCGGACTCCTTCCCGCTGGGCGGTGGTCCGACGATCGGCGTCGGCCCGAACTGCTCGCCCAAGCTCGTCAAGCTGATGCGCCGCACCGCCGAGGAACTCGGGATTCCGTACCACCTCGAGGTGATGCCGGGCTCCTCCGGCACCGACGCCTGGGGGATGCAGGTCGTGCGCGGCGGCAATGCCTCCGGTGTGATCTCGATCCCGCTCCGCTACATGCACACCCAGGTCGAGACGGTCGATCTGAAGGATATCGAGATGGCTGGTCGCCTGATCGCCGGGATCACCGAGCGGCTGGACCAGGCCGGCATGGAGGACCTGACATGCTACTAGAGCGGCTCTGCAACGCCTGCGGCCTCGCCGGCCAGGAGGATGAGATCCGCGCCCTCCTGCGCGAAGAGCTTGCGGCTCATGTCGATCAGATCTGGACCGATGCAATCGGCAACCTGATCATGCGCAAGGGGAACGGGCCGACCAAGATCATGCTCGACGCTCATATGGACGAGGTCGGCTTCCTGGTCGGTGAGATCACGGACCAGGGCTTCCTCAAGCTGAAGAAGGTCGGCGGGCTGGATGATCGAGTCCTACCTGGCCGGGCGGTCTGGATCACCAGCAAGCGGATTCACGGCGTCATCGGGGCGAAGGCCTTCCACCTGACCGGTGGCGACGAGCGCGGCAAGGTCCTGCCCTTTAGCGAGATGGTCGTCGATCTCGGCTGCACCTCGAAGGCAGAGGTTGAGGCGCTCGGCGTGGAGTTGGGCGACCCGGTCTACTTCGCCACCGCCGCCGAGCGTTGGGGCGAAGGGATCCTGAAGGCGAAGGCGATCGATGATCGGGTTGGCTGTTATATCGCCGCGGAGATCCTGAAGCAGCCGGTGCCGGAGTCCATCACCCTGCTCGTCTCCTTCTCCGTCCAGGAGGAGGTCGGGCTGCGGGGCGCCAAGGTCTCGGCCTACAACCTGCAGCCGCACGTTGGCATCGCCCTCGAGTCGACCGTGGCGGCCGACGTCGCGTCTGTGGGTTCGCTGGATACGGTGACCAACATGGGCGAGGGTCCGGCGATCACGCTCTACGACTCTGCTGGCATTCCGAATCAGAAGGTCCAGCAGGGCCTCGCCCAGGTCGGGGAGCAGCACGGGATCAAGCACCAGTTCCGCCGGGTCGTCGGTGGTGGGAATGATGCTGGTGCGATCGCCTTGCAGGGCGGGGGCGCCCCCGTCTGCGCCGTCTCGATCCCGACGCGTTACTTCCATACGAACGCCGCCCTCTGCCACCTGGATGACGTCCAGGCGGCGATCGATCTCGTTTCAGCCTACATCACCGGCCTCGCGAAGGGAGAGATCTCGCTGTGACCCTCAGCCTGACGGATCGGATCGCTGAACTGGCCACCACCTGGGGGCCCTACGGCCGCGAGGCGGGTGTCGCCGCCCTCTTGTCCGAGTGGCTCACCCCGCTGAACGTTACGCTCAAGCAGGACGCCCTCGGCTCCCTGCTCGCTACCCGCCCGGGCAAGCCCGGCGGCAAGAAGGTCCTGGTCCTTGCCCACATGGATACCGTGGGCGCCGTCGTCCTCAACGTGACGGAGAAGGGGCTCCTGCAGGTCGCCCCGGTCGGCGAACTGGCGGTCCATAACGCCATCGGGCAGACCGTGCTCTTTGGCTCGGGCGCCCTCGGCATTCTGCAGCATGAGCCGGTCGAGGACGTCAAGGAGCTCGACTGGAAGAAGGCCTTCGTCGACCTGGGCGCCTCGACCAAGGAGGCGGCGCTGCAGCAGGTAAAGCTCGGCGATATCGGCGTGATCGACGCTCCCGTCTACGAGCGGAGCGAGGGCCTCCTGACCGGGCCGCACCTCGACAACCGGGCCGCCTGCGCCCTGATGCTCCACGTCGCCGAACTCCTCGACGACAGCCCCAACGAGGTCACCTTCGCCTTCACCGCCCAGGGCAAGGTGAATAGCCGGGGCGCCGCCCCAGCCACCTGGCACGCCCAGCCCGACCTGGCGATCGTCCTTGGCCTGACGAACTCGAGCGACATCCCCCGCGGCGCCAAGACCGAGGTGAAGCTGGGCGCCGGCCCAGCCCTGCGGTTGAAGGATGGCGGCTGGGTGATCCGGGCCGAACTGGCCGATGACGTGCGGGCGAAGGCCGAGAACCTTGGCGTTCCCCTGCAGAGCGAGGTCCTGGCGGGCGTCCAGTCCGAAGCGGGCGCCGTGGCCAGCGCCACCCAGGGCGTCCCGACCGTGATGCTCACCCTGCCGGCCCGCTACCGCGGCACGGCGACGGAGACGGTCGCCCTGGCTGACCTGGAGGCGACGGCAAAGTTGCTGCTTCAACTGGCAGCGGATGTGACGGTAAGCTAATCCGATTGACGGAAGGCTAGCCCTGGTACTAAACTGGGGCTAGCCTTCAGGTAACGGGTAGGAACCTAGACTTTGCCGTGTCGTGACGGCCACACGTAGGGGGTCGCCCCATCCATGCAAGATCGTCCACAGCCCGTCATGGCCCACCTGCAGGAACTGCGGAACCGACTGATCTGGTCGTTCCTGGCCGTGATCGTTGGCATCAGTGCCGTCGCCGTCTATTCCGATGATATGCTGCTTCTGATTCTGAACTCGGCCAAGCAGGGGCGAGAGATCCATCTCGTCGCGGTTGCACTCTCTGAGACCTTCATGGTCCAGTTCCGACTGGCGATCTACGGCGGTCTCGTCCTCGCCGCGCCCGTCGTGCTCTACCAGATCCTCGCCTTCATCCTCCCGGGGCTACATCCGAATGAGCGGCGTATTCTCTACGTCGGACTGCCAGCCTCCCTGCTGCTCTTCGTCACGGGTTGGGCCTTTGGCTGGTTTGTCGCCGTCCCGCTCTGCAAGATCTTCTTCTTCGATGTCTCTGCCAGCGTTGGCGTCGATCAGCTCGTCACGCCGGAGAGTTACCTGAACTTCGTGCTGGGGCTCTGTAACCCGCTGGGGATTGCGTTCCAGACGCCGCTCCTGGTCTTCATCGTGGCGAAGATCGGTCTGGTGACGGCTGGCTTCCTCGGCCGGATCCGCAAGTACGCCCTGCTGGTCCTGCTGATCATCGCGGCGATCCTGTCGCCGCCTGATCTGGTCTCGATGACCATCTTCTTCGTCCCGCTCTACGCCCTCTATGAGATCTCGATCATCGTCGCCCGGTTCGCAGCGCCGAAGGTGAAGAAGTAGCATGCCACCGGCATGTAAGGGCCCCCCTCGCTTTGAGGGGGGCCCTGCTGCTTTACTTTCGACGGGGCGCCCTAGTCAGCCGCCGCCACAGATAGGAGAGGGTACCATAGCGGTACCGCATCGCCTCTGTCACCAACCGCCAGAGGGCAGTCGCCCGGGCGGGGGCAGCCGGGTCCAGGCTGGAGCTGGGCGGTCCCCACCGGGCCAGGGTGTAGTCAGCGGCCGCTGACTTCAGCGGCTCCTGCAGGTCACGCACCCGCTCGCCCACGTGGTCGGCCCACTCCCGCGGGGTCTGGGCGGCCTTCCGTCCCCAGCCGAAGCGGTGGAGGAGGCCCTCCGACTTGGACCAGGTCTCGGTCACGCCCGAGCGGCCTGGCAGCGAGAACCGGGGCGCCTGCAGCCGCAGCCGGAGGAGGGCGAAGCCGATCAGGCTGATCAGCGCGGCTAGGAATCCAACCAGCGGCCAGTTCGGTCCCTGGGCGCCCGCTGTGCCGGTGCCGAAGCCCAGATCACCCTCATCCTGCTGGTTGCGCGGGCCGACCCGCGGGTCGTTCCCCGAGTCAGTCGGATCCGCCCCAGGCGTGTTGTCGGTCCCGGTCGGAACCGTCGGTGCGACGAGAGGGCGGGAGCGATCGGCCAGGGGCACGTCCCCGCGCGGCGTCGGGTCGAAGGTGACCCAGCCGTAGCCAGGGATCCAGGCCTCGACCCACGCGTGGGCCATGGCGTTGGTCACGACATAGGCCGCCGTCCCGTCGGCGCCCCGGGTCAACGTGGTGGAGGCGGGAAGGACGAAACCTTCCACCAAGCGGGCCTGCACACCAGAGACCTGAAGCATCAGGGTCATGGCGGAGGCGAAGTAGGTGCAGTAGCCACGCTGGGACTCAAAGAGGAAGAACTGGACGAAGTTCTGGCCAGG
Organism: Symbiobacteriaceae bacterium; assembly: GCA_035298385.1. Classification (GTDB taxonomy): domain Bacteria; phylum Bacillota; class Sulfobacillia; order Symbiobacteriales; family Symbiobacteriaceae; genus DATGYC01. The sequence goes on from DATGYC010000175.1 coordinate 10,923, forward strand.
GCGGGGCGCCGGGGCGTTCAGGTCGTATGGGAAGGCGGAGCGAAGCCAACTCTCCAGGGCCACGGCCTTCTCATAGGGAGTCTGGAAATCCCCGCGCTCGAAGATCTGGTTCGTGTAGTCAATGATCGCCTGGGTCGCTCCCGCCGGGAGGTAGGCCGCGGTGTTGTAGCTCTTGCCGAGCGGGTCGACGCCGGGCGAGGGCACCGGGGCGACCAAGTTGGTCGCACTGCCAAGTGGGCTTCCTGGCGGTAGCCCGAGCGCTTCTCGCTCGAAGAGACGGATCTGCTCCGCACTCCAGTCAGGCAGGTTGACGCTGACGGTGTAGCTCGCGTTCCGCTTAACCGCCTTCGCCCCACGGAGCATCTGTGCCCCGTCAACCTCCCAGGCGAGTCCATCGATCTTGTAGGCCTCCGCCGGGCTGAAGAGCGAACGGCCAAAGGTCTGGAGCTGCTTGATCTCTACCTTCTCCTCCCGCCGGAAGGCGTCCGGATGGAGGTAGGTGGGGACGGCACTGACGGTTGAGAAGCCCACATGGGCAACTTCGGCCTGCTGCCATCGGGAGCCCGTGAACCGCTCGTAGACGGCGCCGCGTAGGTAGAGCGTCTCATCCAGCGTCCCCGGCAGGCGGACCTCCAGGGCGGGGGTGTTGTTCGCCTGGACCGGCCCGCCCAGGGTGGAGCCGTTGGGCGAGAAGCCGGTCGAGAGGAGCCCGAACTCGGTATCCCCACCCTTGTTCCCGCGCAACTGCTCCAGGAAGGGGATCGACTCCGTGATCGAGGCGAAGAGGCTTGCGGTGGAGGGCAGGAAGTCGGCCGGGAGGATCCGGGCGCCCAGCGCCACAATCAGCACGCCAGCCAACGGGGCGGTCAGGGGCGACTGGTACTGCACCTTGCGGCCACTCTCCGCCCACATGGCCTGGCGCTGACCGGAGCCGGCCAGGATCCAGAGCAGCAAGGCGACGGCAGCGAAGGCGGCCCCGTAGCTAGCGGCGGGCTCCCAGAAGAAGGCCCATTGCGAGCCGAAGATCGCGGAGCCAACCAAGAAGGTGATGAAGGCCCGGCCCCTGCCGAGCGCCTCTCGACCGGCGACGGCGCCTACGCAGAGCCCGATCGCCACCAGGAAGAGCTTGCCCAAGGTCAGGCCGAAGCCCGCGGCGGGTCCCTCTACGCCGAGGTCCATGATGAACGCAACGATCTGCTGTTGTAGGGTCTGGTGGTACTCGACCAGCCAGGCGGGGGCGTGTGGCACCTTGACCAGGAGCGGGAGCAGGGCGGGTGGCAGGAGGACCAGGAGAAGGGCGACCCAGCCCTGCCGCCAGGCCAGCCAGCCGAAGCCAGCGGCGATGACGGCGACGAGGAGGAGCCACCCGGTGCCCGGTTCTACCCGCCAGAAGGCTCCGGTGCCGACCAGGAGGATGTAGACCGTCAGGGCGATCGAGCCCACCTGCATCAGTTGGGCGCTTGGGGCGAGTTGCCGTCTCATTGGGCGGTCACCCCCTCAGTCGGGTTCAGGCGGTACTGGTCGAGCTGCCGCAGATCGGCCTCGATCGGTAGGGTGAAGACAGCGATCCGCTTGCGCTCGAGCAAGTGCAGGATCGCGTAGGTCTCCTCCCGCGGGAACGTTGCCCCCACGGCCCAGGCATCGACCCAGAAGAGCATGATCGGGTGGCGGGGCCGCAACCGGAGTAGGACATCGACTAGCTGATGATCGATCTTCGAGGTGATCACGGCCAGGGTAGCGCGGGCGCCGAAGAGGGCGCTCTCCTGCTCCAGGACGCGCGCTAGGGGCAGGATCCCGCTCGCCTCCGCCCGGGTAAGGCCCTCCAGGACCTCCCGGAAGGAGCGCTCGCCCCGGCTGGGCTGAGCGATGACCCGCTCCGCCCCGTGCGAGATGAGGCCGACCTCGATCTTCTGCCTCAGCCCCCAGGCGGCCAAGGATGCACCTAGCTCGATTGCTAACTCAGAGGCCTCGATCGGGGCGCCCGCCTGTAGGTCCGGCACGACCAGGAGCGAGGCCGCCGCGTTCAGCTCGTACTCCCGGAGCATCAACTCGCCACGGCGGGCGGTCGTCTTCCAGTGGATCTGGCGGGGGTTGTCCCCCGGCCGGTACGGGCGGATCTCGGACGGGTTAGCGGGATCCTCAAAGGCTCGCTCCCGGGTTCGAACCGGCCCGAACGGCAGACCGAGCGCCAGATTGAGCGACTGGATCGGTACGATGCGCGGGTAAACGGTCAGCCGCACCGGGCTGCCGATCAGCCGCTCGCCCTGGGCCAGACCGAGCCCGTCGCCTAGGCGCAGACGGACCGGGCCGAGCTCGTAGAAGCCGCGCCGCTTCGGCCGGACGGTGAAGCGGACGATCCGGCTGCCCAGGAGCGGCAGGTGGGTCGCCTGCTTCGGCGCATCCGAGGCGACCAGGTTGCTCGGGGTCTCATCATCCAGCTCCAGCCAGGGGAGCGGGAGGATCCCTTCGTTCTCCAGCCGTAGGGTCAGCTCGACCGGCTCGCCGACCGCCGCTTCATGCCGGTTCACCTTCCACTCGCCTATGACCTTCCGGAGGCCGTAGGCGGTCCAGTAGAGGGCGCCCCCCGTCACGCCCAGGCCAAGCCAGAGCAGGAAGTAGGGGAGCCGCCCACCGGCCAGCCAGGCGAAGACAAGGCTCGCGACGATCAGGACCGGGAGGCGCCAATCACGCAGTCGGAGCTGCATAGCTCTTCGCGTCGACCGGAACCGGCACGGCGGCCAGCAGGTCGGCGATCAGGGATTCGGCCGTGGCGCCCCGCATCTGGGCCTCCGGGCGGAGGATCAGGCGGTGGGCCAGGGTGAGCGGGGCCATCTCCTTTACGTCATCCGGCGTGACGTACTGGCGGCCGCGGATCAGGGCGATCGCCTGGGCGGCCCGGTAGAGCGAGAGCGTGCCGCGCGGGGAGGCGCCCAGGTAGATCGAGGGATGCTCGCGGGTGGCACCGGTCAGGCTGATCATATAGCCCTCCAGCGACGGGTCGACCCAGACGTTCCGGGCCGCCTCCTGCAGGGCGATCACCTCGGCCTCATCGATCACAGGGCCGATCGTCTCCAGCAGGCCGGTCTTCGCCCGGTGCAGAATCTCGCGCTCCTCGGCGGGCGAGGGATAGCCGATCCGGAGCTTCAGCAGGAAGCGATCCAACTGTGCCTCGGGTAGGGGGAAGGTGCCCTCGTACTCGATCGGGTTCTGCGTCGCCAGTACGAGGAAGGGGCGGGGCAGGGGGAGGGAGAGCCCGTCCACCGTCACCTGTCCCTCCTCCATGCATTCGAGCAGGGCGGACTGGGTCTTGGGCGAGGTGCGGTTGATCTCATCCGCCAGGAGGATCTGGGCGAAGACGGGGCCGGTACGGAACTCGAACTCGTTCGTCTTCTGGTTCCAGACCGAGACGCCGATCACGTCGCTCGGCAGGAGGTCCGGCGTGAACTGGATCCGGCGGAACTCGCAACCAAGGGAGCGGGCCAGGGCCCGGACCAGGGTCGTCTTGCCAACGCCGGGGACATCCTCCAGGAGGATATGACCCTGGCAGAGCAGGGCAGCGAGGACGTACTGGACTTCCCGCCGCTTGCCGACCATGACCCGTTCGATGTTTGCTGTGACGCGGCTGATCGCTTCAGACCTCTCCTGCAACTTGCTCTCTCCTTTGGGAATCGTTGTGAATGCACTTTAGACGAGTTCGCTGTGCGTGAAGTTTCTCCCTTGTCCAGATATTTTTCGCCCTGCAAGTAGGGTGGCGCGGAGGGAAAGGTAAACCTGGAGAGGGGTGTGGCAAGATGGGGCCTAACGCGGATCCGGGCGCCCGGCCGATCGGGCTGATGGGGGTGACAGGCACGAGCGGCAAGACGACCACCTGCCACCTCCTGGAAGCGATCCTGCAGGACGGCTGTCCGCCGGGCGCCCTCTGCTCGAGTGAGGCGCAGCGGATTGGGCAGCGACATGTGACCATCAGCCAACCGCGCACCGAGCCGGTAGAGCTAGGGCAGTTCCTGCGGGAGGCGGCGGAGGCGGGAGCGCCCTGGGCGGTCGTTGAGCTTGAGAGCGCTGAGTTGGGGCCTGTCATCGACATCGCGGTCGTCACGAACACGACTGAGCATGATCGGCAGGCGGTGGCGAAGCTGTTCCACGCGCTCTCACCCGAACGCCAAGCGGGGCGCCCCAGGGCGGCCGTCTTGAACCGGGACGAACCAGACGTGATGCAACTGGCCGAGGGGCGCCACGTCCCCGTTCTGACCTTTGGCCTTCACCCCGAGGCGGACGTGCGTGCGACCGAGGTGGAGGTCTCGCTCGAGGGATCGAAGTTCCTGCTCCACCTGCCGGGCGCCCAACCCGAGCCGTGTCACCTGCAGCTGCTGGGGGAGCAGAACGTACGCAACGCCTTGGCGGCCGCGGCGGGCGGACACCTGCTCGGCCTCTCAGCCGCCACCATCGCACGGGCGCTCTTCCGGTGCCCCGGCCTGCCCGGCCGGATGGAGCGAATCGAGGAAGGGCAACGCTTTCACGTCGTGGTCGACTATGCTGATACCCCGGATCGGCTGGCGCAACTCGCACGATTCCGGCCGCCTGGGGCTGACCGGGTCTCTCTACTCGGCTACGAGGCGTTCCGCCCGGCCGTCGCTGAGGCCCGGCACGGGGACCTGCTGATCCTGACCGGGCGCCCCGCTCCAGGCTTCGCCGTGCGAGACGTCATCCGGGAGGTGCTTGGCAGCTCGCACTTGTGATATGATGAGCGTGACTGTCCCGACTTGAGGTGATCCTGCATGCGAAGAACCCTTCTTCTACTCGTTACTGTTCTACTGCTCGCCGCCTGCTCTCGTCCCGTTGGTCAGGAGGTGGCCCCTGGCGCTCCCGTCCAGATCAAGGTCGCTGAAGGCTTCCGGGCGCCGGAGATCACGGCGATCGACGTCCAGACTGGTCAGTCGGTCACGCTCTCCGACCTGCGGGGCCAGCCGGTCTTCCTCAACTTCTGGGCGACCTGGTGCGGGCCGTGCAAGATCGAGATGCCAGCGATGGAGGATCTCTACCGCGAGGCCGGGCCCAAACTGCGCATCCTGGCCGTCGGGCAGACCCCGTGGGAGACGAAGGAGCAGCTCGCCGCCTTTGCGAAGGAGCGTGGGCTGACCTTCCCCATCCTCTTCGATGGCGGAGCGGCGGCTGAAGCCTACGGCATCGTCGGCGTACCGACCTCGATCTTCATCGACGGTGACGGCATCATTCGGGCCCTCCATCCCGGGACCCTGTCCGGCGAAAAGATGCGGGCTCTGGCCGCGACCGCCGGCTACAAATAGGATTCAGCCGGGCGCCCGTCGGGGGCGCCCGCTCTCGCGCCCCCCTACTTTCCCGTAAGGAGCGATCTTATGCGCGCCCTCCGCAAGCTCTTTGACGCTGTCGCCCTCGATCGCCGTTGGTGGTGGGCGCTCGTCGCCATCAACCTCGTCGGCTCCATCTATGGCTTCTGGTGGTACCGCTACCAGCTTGAGGCGACCCCCGCCAAGTACTGGCTGATCGTGCCCGACTCCCCGGGCTCCACCTTCCTGCTGACGATCTGGCTGCTCTTCCTGCTGGCCGGCTTCGACTGGCGCAAGCCGGGGATGCAGATCCTGGGAGCGATCGCCTTCGTCTCGAACATGAAGTACGGCCTCTGGACGGCGACCGTCCTCCCCCAGGCCGGGATGAAGTGGGGATGGGAGTTCGACTACATCCATCTCTCGCTCTCCCACGGCAGCATGTGGATCCAGGGGCTGCTCTTCGCCCGCTACTACAAGCCGGCTCTCGTCCCGGCCCTGATCGCCCTCTCGTGGATGCTCTTCCAGGACCTAGTCGACTATCAGGTCCTGATGACCCATCCGACCCTGCCCTATGCCGAGCAGTTCGCCTTTGCCAAGGGGATGGCACTCTTGCTCTCGCTGCTCTGGGGTGGTTTCCAGGTGGTGCAGGCGATTCGGCACCGCCGGTCCAGCGCTCGATCGATCGCCTAGAGAGGGGTGGAGCGGATGTCGCGCGACCAGGGCGGGCTTCTGGTCGTCTCTGGGATTCTGGGCGCCCTGCCCCTGGTAGCACATCTCCTGCTGGTCGGGATCGTCGGTCTGCGAGCCTTCCTACTCGCAGACGGGACCTTCCAGCTCCTCTGGGCGGGCGTTGGCCTCGTGGCGGCGATCTTCCTGGTCCGTGCGGCGCAGGGGACCCGGTTGCCGCTCGCGATCGCCGCCCTGCTGTGGGGCGGTGGGGCTGTTGTGGCTCACCTCGGGGCGCCCCCACTTCTGCCCCTGCTTGGCGCCCAACTCCTCCTGATCGGCTGGGGACTGGTTGGCATAACGAGAAGACCGTGAGGCGAATGCCTCACGGTCTTTCTAATGTAGGACGCCTGACTAGTAGCCGCCCGGGTAGCCGGCGATGCCGGGGATGCCGACCGT
>DATGYC010000176.1:0-19418 GCA_035298385.1 Symbiobacteriaceae bacterium
GTCTGTCGGGAGGGAAAGGTGGAGGAGTTGTGCAGCACCAGTTCATGGACAGCCCACCCGAGAATCCAACCGGTCGGACCCTCTACGCCGGCCTCCTGCTTGCCGGCCTTGTCGCCCTGATGTCGGTCGCCGTCCCTGGCGAGGCAGCCTTCCGACCCCTTCTGCCGGCCGTGGCTGCGGTGACCAACCAGGCGGGCGGGAAGGCGATCACCAGCGGCTCCGTAATGGACGGCTTCGGGGTCTGGAACCCGAACGGCAAGGAGATCATCTTCATGCGTGATGGGCGCCTCTGGGCGGTCACCGCCGATGGGGGCAAGACGACGCAGCTCACCCGCGGGGAGAAGCGCTGGGACGCCGTGCCTGCTTGGCGCCCGGGATCGGCGAACGAGCTCGCCTTCATCCGCCTGCCCGTCAATGGCGGCGACGCCAAGGTGATCCTGCTAAACCGGCAGACCGGAGCCGAGAAGGAGCTGGTCAGCGAGCCGGTCTCGATCGGCTACCTCGCCTGGACGCCGGACGGCAAGACGCTCTACTACACGACGCCACAGATCCTCTACAAGCTCGACATCGCCTCCGGCCAGCGGACGCCGATCGTCCCGCTGAAGGAAGGCTGGGAGTTGACCGCCGGTGGTGTGGCGGTCTCGCCGGACGGCAAGCAGCTCGTCTTTGGCGCCGGACCGCGGGTCGAGCGTGGGGTGCGCTACGACCTCTATGCGCTCACGATCGACCAAGGGAAGATACCGCCAGAGCGACTGACCACCGAGGGCGGCATCATGCCCTCCTTCGCGCCTGGCCAGCCGACCCGCATCGCCTACCGGAACCCGCTCGCCAAAACGGGGATCTACGTGATGAGCCTGCCTGACCACCAGACCACGCCGATCGTCCTGGACGACGCCCAGGGGATGTTCTTCCATCCGTCCTGGTCCCCGGATGGCGCCGAGATCGTCGTCTCCCGCCTGGCGCTGGACGTCTCACCGCCGCCCGAGGGGACGGGCTTCGTCTCGCACCTCTATCGCTTCCCGGTGAAGAGGGATTTGCCGACGCGGAGCGAAGAATAAGGCCGGAGGTGCTTTACAGTCATGGTAAACGTCTACGACTACGCCCATAGCCTCGCCCGAGCCCTGAAGGAGTCGGAGGAGTCCAAGGCCTACCAGGCTGCGCTGGCCAAGATCAAGGGGAAGACGACGATCGAAGCGATGATCGGCGACTTCCACAAGAAGCAGATCGAGCTGCAGGCGCAGATGCTGCAGGGCAAGGAGTTGACGGATGGACAGAAGGGCGCCCTGGAGTCGCTCTACGCGGTGATCGCCCAGAACCCGGACGCCGCCGCCTTCCTGATGGCGGAGCAGCGCCTGGGCGGCCTGGTCAACGACATCATGAAGATCGTTGGTGAGTCGGTCCAGATGGAGTCCTTTGGTCTGAACAACTAGTCGTCTTGGTGAACCTGCTTAGAAAGACCACCCAACCCCAGAGAGGGGGAGGGTGGTCTTTTGCGCTTACAGATTGAGCGAGAGGTAGACGTCATCGAGTTGCTCCTGGGTGATGCCGATGTAGGCCAGCGTCACCGCCGGCGAGGCGTGGTTGAGCAACTTCTGGATCAAGGTGAGGTCCTTGCCCTCTTTGTAGGCCCAGTAGCCGAACGTCTTGCGCAACGTATGCGTCCCGATCGCCTCATCGATGCCGACAGAGCGAGCCGCATCCCGGACGATCTTGTAGGCCTGCGCCCGCTGCAGGTGCCCCCGCTCCTTGCGCGAGAGGAAGAGGGGCTCCGACCGTTCGCTCCCCCGCCGGGTATCCAGGTACTCCTTGATCGCCTTGGCCGCCGTCTGTGAGATCGGAAAGTTCTTCGCCTTGCCGGTCTTCTGTTCTCTCAACGTGATCCGGTCCCGGATCTTGCCCTTGCTGTCCAGCACTTCACCTACCGTCAGTCGGAGCAGGTCGCTTACCCGCAAGCCTGAATTGATCCCCAACACGAAGAGGCAGTGATCCCGCAGCCCCGTCCCCGGATTCCCGCGCAGGATTCGCTTCATCGCCTCGATCTGACGCTTCTCCCGGATCGGTTGCACGAACTCCAAAGGGCTCGAACCTCCTAAAAATAGGAATCAGCCACAAGAACAGCTTGATTCCAGTTATGTTCGATAGGCGAATCGGACGTTCCTGCCGCCCCGCAAAACGAAACCCGGAAACCCGCATCAGAGCGTGGTTTCATGGCTCAACTCGTATCAGACAGAATCTCATTCTGTGTGATACAGAGTTTTTGCAAAACAATCCGAAACAATGAATCGCCACAGGGCGCCCTGGCGCCCGTTCGCGATACACCGGATACCAAGGGTGCACCCCACCCCAAAACGCCGCTCCTAGAGGCTCCTGAGCGATCTGCCCTCCGGCAGGAGCCTACGGATCGCGCCGGTACATCCAGCACGGCCAAACCGGGGCCGCTGTGCACATCCCGAATCTGATCTGTCGGCGTTCGCTGGCAAGTGAACGGAGACGAAATCTGACGGCACGAAGATCACCTAGGCGTGGCGCCGTCAGCGCGTTATCGACCTACCCAGCGACGAGTAAGGACCCGATCATCCCCTATATAATGAAGGAACACGACCTGACACAACGGTGATTCCGGGACGTGGCGCACGAACGGCCAAGATTCCTCTCTGTCCGCTTGTGCCAATCGCCCCAAACGCCTAAAACGGCGATTGGCGGCTATTAGTCGGCTTTTACTTTTGGTAGGGAGAGGAGTAGACTCCATAAGCAGAACAACGCTGAATCCCGCAAGGGAATGGGGGACCCACAAACTTGGGGTGAATCCTGCGGTTGACACGCAGGTAGGGCAGCCTTCCCAGCCCGAACCCGTCAGCTAACCCCGTAAGCGAGTGGCGAAGGAGCCGCCTGGTGGACGCAAGCCAGACGACCCCTACCGGTCGTCTGGCTTTCTTTTGCCGTTTTCCAGCGGTCCCACCCTAGAGAGGAGCCTGAATCACCGTGTCCAGCCCGTCGCACCTGCTCGTGAATCGGTTCAAGCGTATCGTCTTCGGCAGCCCCAAGCGGACCGATCAAGCGCACCATGAGCGACTGGGAATCCCGATCGCCTTGGCTGTCTTCTCAGCCGACGGGCTCTCGTCAGTCGCCTATGCAACCGAAGAGATCCTCCTCATTCTGACGGCCGTTACGGCCGCCGCCGCCGTCTACTCCCTGCCCATCGGTCTCGCCATTGTCGCCCTCATCATGATCGTGGCCGCTTCCTACAACCAAACGATTCGGGCCTACCCCACCGGTGGTGGCTCCTACATCGTCTCGAAGGAGAACCTGGGCAAGCTACCCGGCCTGGTCGCTGGTGCAGCCCTTCTGATCGACTACGTAATGACCGTCGCTGTCTCGGCGGCAGCGGGCATCGCGGCGCTGGTCGCCGCTATCCCGGCCCTGCAAGGCTACGAGGTGCCCCTCTGCCTAGCGGCGATCTGGTTTGTTGCCTGGATGAACCTGCGCGGTGTCAAGGAGTCGGGGTCGATCTTCGCCCTGCCCACCTATGGCTTCGTCCTGATGGTCTTCGTCATGCTGGCCTTCGGTCTCTATCGAGTGATGACGGGCGACTGGCACCCGCACGCTTCGGTCCTCGCCGGCTTTGGCGGTGGTGACCCGGCCTTCTATGAAGCGACCAAGGGAATCACCTGGTTCCTAATCCTGCGGGCCTTTGCCTCGGGCTGTACCGCCCTCTCTGGTCTGGAGGCCGTCTCCAACGGCGTGCAGGCCTTCAAGGCACCGGAGGATAAGAATGCGATCAAGACCCTTTCGGTCGCTCGAACCCTGCTCTTCACCATGTTCGCTGGTATCACCGTCTTGGCCTATGGCTTCAACGTCATCCCCCACGATGGCGAGACGGTGATGTCGCTGATCGCGGCGGAGGCCTTTGGTGGTCGTGGCTTCCTCTACTTCCTGGTCCAGGCCTTCACGACCGGAATCCTGCTGCTGGCGACCAATACCGCCTACGCTGACTTCCCGCGGCTCTCCTCGCTGATCGCCCGGGACGGCTTCCTGCCCCGCCGCTTTGCCAACCGGGGTGATTCCCTCGTCTTCCACTGGGGCATCTACATCCTCGCTGGCATCGCCTCGCTCCTGATTGTGCTCTTCAACGGCTCCACGCACCACCTGATTCCGCTCTACGCCGTCGGCGTCTTCACGGCCTTCACCCTGTCGCAGACCGGTATGGTCGTGCACTGGCTGAAGGAGGCGAAGGCGAAGAGCGAGTCGGTGCTCAAGCACTGGTGGTCGCTCTCCCTCAACGCCTTGGGCGCCTTCATCTGCGCCGTCATTACCATCGTCGTCGCCGTTGCGAAGTTCACCCAGGGCGCCTGGATCATCCTGATCGTCCTGCCGCTCTTCATCGGCTATATGCTGCACGTCCACTCCTACTACGACCGCTTCAAGAACAAGGTCGAGGCGCTCCTGAAGGAGCATCTGACGATGGACGACGCCCGACGGGTGAAGGTGATTCTGACGATCGGCGGCCTCACCCCGGTGATCGACCACGCCATGCGTGTCGCCCACCGGATTTCCAAGGATGTCACGGCGGTCTACGTCGCCGTCGAGCCGGAGATCGGCGAGAAGGTGGCCCGCAAGTGGGATAAGGCCCGCCACAGCGGCACAGAACTGGTCGTCGTCCCCTCGCCCTACCGCGAGGTGGTCGCTCCGCTGAAGGAGTATCTGGAGCAGATGCATCGCCAGGAGCCGCATACGCTGATCAACCTGCTGGTGCCGGTGATCGTGACGAACGAGCCGTTCGACGACTACCTGCATAACGGCTATGCCGATCAGATCCTGCGTGAGCTGCGCTTCTCCGAAGGGATCATCATCACGGAGATCCCGTTCTACGTCAACATGAACCCGGATGCAACCAAGATCGTGATCGATCCGGCCCAGTAAAATAGGCAGCGGCCGCTCCCCACTCGGGGGGGCGGCCGCTTTGACTTAGCTGAGGATGATCTGCTCGGCGGTGAAGCGGGGCAGGGCAGTTGTGGTGCCGAGTTGGGCGCAGAAGAGCAGGTCGTCGCGCAAGCCAAGGTGCGCCAGGTTCTGCCCATGCTCAGCCAGGCGGAGTAGCTCGGCGAGGCGACCGTCAAAGCGGCGGTAGAGTTCGCGGGCGACCAGGCCCAGATCGTTCAGTTCGACCACCTGGTCTGGCCCCGCCAGGAACTCAATAATCGCCCCGGCGCAGGCCGTATCCTCCAGGGAGAACTGGTCATAGGTCCCGGCGCAACAGATCGCCACCGGCTTGCCGAGGCGGGAGAGCTCCTTGGCGACGGCCGGGGCGTTCAGGAATGATGCGATGTAGACCACGTCAGCGCCAGCCGCCCGGCGGATCGCACGGGTCCCGTTCGTAGTGGTGAAGAGGATCGGGCGCCCGCCGACCTTCGTCTGCGTGTACTCCAGCGGGGAGTTAGAGAGGTGGAAACCGGGGATCAAGAGCGACTTGCGCTCACCGCCCAGGACGAACTTGCGCTCGGGGTTCTCCTGGACGACCTGGAACGCCTCCTCGGGCGCCAGGACGGGCACGACCGTGTCGGCCCCGTTGACCAGGGCGGTGACGATCGTGGTCGTCGCCCGGAGGACATCAATGACGACAGCGGCCCGGCCAGCCATCTCGTCTGCGGGCGGGATGTTGACGGCGGTGGGAAAGACCTCGATGCGCAGGCGGCACCCCTCCTTTGCGCTAGGGCTACGGCGCCATGTCGTCCATCTCCTCCTCGCGGGTGGCGTAGCCCTCCTCTAGGTAAGGGGAGTCCCAGTCGATCGGATCACGGGCGAGGCGCTCTTGGCGATCATCGGGCAGGACCGGAAAGGAGCCGGGTACGAAGAGGGGGCGCCCTCCGTTCTGGCCTGGCCCTGCCATCTGGGACAGCATGGCGCCGTTCAGCATCGACTCGATGTAGGGGTTCACCTTTGCACGATGACGGCTCATTGGGCGTCTCCTCCTCAGGGTCCATCCCAGGGATCCTGGCGAGCGGACCAGCGCTCGCCGCCAACATCATCCAGATCCCATTCATAGGCCAGACCGCTTAGTTCGGACGTCAGGGTGGCGGCGCGGCTCGTGGTGGGATGAAGGCCAGACCCACCGTAGAGGGCGGCGAGACCGTCCAGCAGGACTCCCTCTGGGCCCGGCAGATCGTAGAAGTGCGAGCCTACGGGCGGGGCGCCCTCCGAATCCGACTCATCGGTCAGGAAGCCAAGATCGCCCATCTCATAATAGGAGTCCAGGATGGGGTTCAGCGCGTAGGGATCACCATCAGGGCGCCCGCCTGCGTTCTTCGGCATCGGGTTCACCTCCTCAGCGCTAGTCTCCCACGGAAGCGGCTCGCATACTACTGCTGGGAGAGGAGGCCGAGTGCGATGCCGCGCCCGATTCGGTTCGTTGCCGCTTGGTTCGCTGGGTCGCTCCTGGTCGTCCTTCTGCTGCCGGCGGCTGCTGGGTATAGCCAGGGCGGTCGCACGGTCTGGACAGAGCTCTTCAACTGGCTGGGCTCAGCGGCCTTCTGGAGTGTCGTTTGGCTCTTGGCTCTCTTGGTCGGTGCCACACTGCTCTTGACCCGCATAGCCGCCCGTGCGGGCCTGCCAGCCGCGTTCGCGGGCCTGATCAGCGGCGCCCTGTGCGCCCTCTGCTACCTGGTCTTCTACATCAGCGGCAGCGATCTGGCGCGTGCAGAGTTGGTGCCGCATCTTGGGCTGGGTGCGCTGCTCTTTGTCGGTGCGCTGGCGGTGTCGGGCTCCGTCATGGCCTGGTTCTGGCAGCGGGCAAGCTAGATCCGTTCGGCTGTCGCGTTTTCCGCACTTCCCGGCGTAGGAGTATTCCCCTTTCAGACCGAACATAGTATCGTATACCTCTAGCACGCTACACGGTCATGAAAGGGGGGACGGCCCATGGGGCTGCGCTCCGGTCCTTCATTTGTCGCACTCGACCTGGAGACGACCGGGATGGACCCCCAGGTTGATCGAGTGATGGAGATCGGCCTGGTTCGGTTCGAGGAGGGGAAGCCGGTGGCTACTCTCTCGCACCTGATCGATCCAAAGGCCGAGATCCCCCTCCGGATCCAGGCCCTAACCGGCATTCACCCCGGCATGGTGCAGGGGAAGCCCTCCTTCGCCGACTTCCGGGCTGAGATCGCGACCTTTATCGGCGAGCTGCCACTCGTTGCACATAGTGCCACCTTTGATCGGGAGTTCCTGGCCGCCGAGTTCCGGCGGGAGGGGGCGCCCTTTGGCGCGCCCGTCTTTGACACCCTGGAGCTCTCCCGCGTGGTCATGCCGCGGGCGAAGTCGCACCGTCTGCAATCCCTCTGTGCGGAACTGCAGATCAAGCTCGAACGCGCCCACCGGGCTGAGGATGATGCCCGCGCGGCAGGCTTCCTCTTCCTGAAGCTCTTGGCGAAGATCGAGCAGATGGACCTGGGGCTGATTCAACTCATCCTCCGGACTGGACAGCCTGGGGACTGGTCGCTCGCCCCACTCTTTGAGAGCGAGTGGGAGCGCCGAACCGCCGCTGGCGAGCAGCCGAACCACGTGATGCACTGGGTGACGCCGTTTGAGGGCGAACTGCATGACCGACCGGATGAGAACGCCGATGAGTACCCCGCCCGGATCGATCCGGAACGGGTGCTGAAGATCCTCGGCCCCGACGGCGAGATCAGCGATGCCTTCCCCGCCTATGAGCACCGTAAGCAGCAGCTTGACATGGCTCTGGCGGTGACGGAGTCGTTCAACGCGGGCCAGCACCTGCTGGTTGAGGCGGGGACCGGTACGGGCAAGTCGCTCGCCTACCTGGTTCCGGCCTTCGCCTGGGCCAAGAAGAACGGCGAGCGGGTGGCGATCGCCACTCATACGATCACGCTGCAGGAGCAGCTCTGGGAGAAGGATATCCCCTTCCTGCAGGCGGCCCTGAAGGGAACCAAGCTTGATGGCGTTCAGGCGGCGGTTGTGAAGGGGCGCCCGAACTACATCTGCCTACGCAAGTGGGAGGAGTCGGCGATGGGCGCCGACTTCCTGACGACTGATGAGGCGCGCACCTTCCAGATTCGCCTGGCAGCGTGGCTGGCGGAGACGGAGACCGGCGACAAGGCGGAACTGAACCTAGTGGGTGAGTCAGAGCGTCAATGGGCTGACGTGATGTCGGAGACCGAGACCTGTCTGGGCCCGAAGTGCAAGTGGTTTCGCTCGCACTGTTTTGCCTACCGGGCGCGCAAGCGGGCCCGCGATGCTGACGTCATGATCCTGAACCACGCCCTACTCTTCGCTGATATCAACGCTGGCAGAGAGATTCTGCCGCCGTATCGGCACCTGATCCTTGATGAGGCGCATCATATAGAAGAAGTCGCGACCGGCGCACTGGGCGTCAAGGTGGAGAACTGGGACCTGCGAGCCGCGCTCGCCCACCTGTGGCGGGCCGCTGGCCAGGGCTTCCTCTACACGGTGAAGCGTCGACTCCCCAGTGAGGTTCGATTCCCAGCCCGGGCGCCGATCGGGCTGCCGAGCGAGGACCTGATTGAGGCCCTGATCGACCGGACCCGGGACTGCCGCCAGGCGACCGAGGATCTCTTCCGTCTCTGCGTCGACCTGGTGGACTCGAACGGCTCGGTCGAGGAGGAGGGGGGCGCCGGGACGCTCCGCCTCACCCCGACTGTACGGTCTGGTCGTCTTTGGGAGGCGCTCGATCTGACGCGCGGGAACGCCGTCACCCGCCTAAAGCACGTAGCGGAAGGGTTGAGCCTGCTTGCCGGGGAGATTGCCGAGATGCAGCCGCCCCTCAGGGATGGCGAGGGTCTCGTCGCGGAGATTCAGAAGTACGCCTCGGCCATCAACGTGACAGCCAGCGAGATCGATGAGGTCCTGCTGAAGCCAGGGCCCGACGATGTGACCTGGATCGAGATGGCCGCGCGCGGCGAGCGAGTCCGGGTTGCCCTCCGCTCCGCCCCGATCAACGTGGGCGAGCTCCTGCGCGAGGAGGTCTGGGAGAAGCTGCGCGCCGTCGTGCTCTCCTCAGCCACGCTGGCGGTCGGCTCCTCCTTTGAGCATCTGAAGTGGCGATTGGGGCTGAACGGGCTGGCGCCCGAGAAGGTTCGTTCCCTGCTGGTCACCTCGCCCTTCAACTACCGGGAGCAGTCCCTCGTCCTGGTACCGGAGGATCTGCCCTCGCCAAAGGGGCTGCCGGAGAAGGAGTGGACGGAGGTCGTCCGCAACTTCCTCGCCCAGTACCTGGTCCAATCTGGCGGGAGGACGCTCGTCCTCTTCACCTCTCACCGGCAACTCCGGCAGATCTACAACGATCTAAAGCCGGTCCTAGAGCAGGAGGGTCTCATCCTGCTCGGGCAGGGGCTTGACGGGACGCGCGGGCGGCTCGTCGAAGAGTTCAAGTCCGGCGACCGGATGATCCTCTTCGGTTCGCTCTCCTTCTGGGAGGGCGTCGATATCCCGGGTGACGAGTTGACCTCCGTCGTCATGATCAAACTGCCCTTCTCCCCGCCGGGTGACCCGGTTCTGGAGGCCCGCACCGAGGACCTGGAGAAGCGCGGCAAGTCGGCCTTTGCCCAGCTCTCTCTGCCGCAAGCGGTGATTCGCTTCAAGCAGGGGTTCGGCCGCCTGATTCGGACCAGTTCGGATAAGGGCGTGGTGATCCTGTTGGACAACCGGGTACTACCCGGCCAGACACGGTACGGCCCGCAGTTCCTGAAGTCCCTGCCGAAGCCGTCCATCTGGAAGGATTCAACGCCCGGCGTACTGGCCCGGGCCAAGGCCTGGTTAACCGAGGAATAGACCAAGGCTTAGGCAGATTCGATTGGGGTAGCCTAGAACTGATCCGCCTAAGCAGGAAGCATAAGGATTTTCGTCGAACCATATATTTTCGACGGTGCCAGCCTCATGATATCGGCGGCCCGATCTGTGAGGAGGATTCGTGCTTTGGCAAACGAATTGCGAGGGAAGCAGGGCCCCCGAAACGGTCGATGGCGGATCCGATCGATCCGCGGCGGCAAGTGGTGGCGGGAGCGCGGTCAGAAGTCGCTCTCGATGATTCCCCACCTCTTTACCCTGCTCAACCTAGCCTTTGGTGTCGTAAGTATCATTCTGACCAGCCAGCACGACTATCGCCTGGCCGCCCTCTGTACTCTGGGCTCCCTGATCGCCGACGGGCTTGATGGCCGGATGGCGCGACTGCTCAAGGCTGACGGCGAGTTTGGCAAGGAACTGGACTCCCTGGCGGACGTCGTCGCCTTCGGGACAGCGCCGGCCTTCTTGCTCTACCAGATGGCCCTGAAGGAGTTGGGGCTCTTCGGCCTGGTCGTGACGATCATCTTCCCGCTCTGCGGGGCGCTACGACTGGCCCGGTTCAACATCATCAAGACGAGTGGCTTCTTCATGGGTGTGCCGATTACGGCTGCGGGGACCTACCTCTCGCTGGTGGCCTATTACGCCATCCACGCCCATAAGGGGCCGGTTCTGCAGCTCTATCCGGTGATCGTCCTGCTACTCGCCTACCTGATGATCTCCACGATCCCCTACCCCGACTTCAAGAAGCGGAAGGCGGGCAGTGCGATCAACCTTTGGCCCATGGTGGGCCCATTGGCAGCCGCCGTGGCGGTCTATGCAGCGGCGGACTGGAACCCGTGGTCGCTCTTGGTGATCCCGCTAACGGCCTACGTCGCCCTCGGACCGTGGCTGCTGATCCTGAAGCAGTTTCGGTCGCGGCCTACGCCTTCGGCACATCCGTAAATAGGTGAGCCCCTCGCTCTGTGGCAGAGTGAGGGGTCTCTCTCTTTTCAGGCGGAATGATTGTAAACCGAAGGAACTATATACGGTTGACAATAAGGGCGCCCGCCCGTAGGATGGTAACGACGACCAACCAGAGGAGGCCGTACCATCCATGCGCCGTTATTCGTTACTCGTACTTGCTCCCCTGATGACTGCGATCACTGTGGTGCTCGGGCTGATGCCGCCGATTCCGATGCCGTTCGGGGTGCCGATCACCCTGCAGACGCTCGGGGTCATGCTGGCAGGCCTCGTGTTGGGCGCCGCCGGTGGCGGGCTGTCACAGGTCTTACTGCTTCTCCTGGTTGCGGTGGGCGCCCCGGTCCTAGCGGGTGGGAAAGGCGGGCTGGCCGTCTTTGCCGGTCCGACGGCTGGGTATCTGATCGGCTGGGCGCCGGCTGCCCTGGTGACGGGACTGATCGCCGGTAAGGGTGCGCTCACCCTCCCGCGAGCCCTGATCGCCGCCGTGATCGGCGGGGTGGGCGTCGTCTACCTCTTCGGCATCCCCTGGACGGCCTGGAATGTCCAGATTCCGCTCTGGGTGGCGGCGAAGGGCGCCCTGGTCTTCGTGCCGCTAGACCTCGTCAAGGCCGTTGCAGCGGCCGCGATCGCCCTGCCGGTCCGCCGAGCTGTAGCCGCTGCGGGCCTGCTCCCATCCAGCACCAACCGCTCCGTCTAAGTCGTGGTCGCCCACCACAGGAGACGAGCATAGCCAGTCCGCTCCCCTCATAGCCATGAGGTGGACAGGGGAGGAGGATGGGCATGATTGCTGGATCCCAAGAGACTGGATCCTTCGATTTTGAGGCGGTTATGCGGGGGGCGCTTTGGGGCTTTCTCTTTATGGCAGGCGTGGCGGCGGCCATCGCCCTTTGGGCGCCGAAGTTTCCAGCGCTACAGCAGTACATCTACCTGCACGACGATGCGATTCGCTGGGCGGTCTACGCGCTCGCAGCGCTGCTCTCAGGTCTGGTCGCTGGACAACGAGCAGGCACGATGGGGCTCGTACACGGCTCGCTCGCCGCACTCGGAAGCTTCCTGATCCTAGCGCTGGTCAGCGGCATTTTCACAGGGATTCCGAACATCTGGGACTTCGGCGTGCGCGTCGTGGTCAATCTGATTGTGGGAGGCCTGGGCGGCATCCTGGGCGCTAACCTAGCGGATTAGAAGAGGGGCGAGGGAGTAATCCCTCGCCTCTGTGCATGCATAAAGGCCCGATTTCTTGGGCATCCTCCGAGCGCACGGTCGACAAGATCCGGCAAAGCCGCGCGGACATTGACGAACGATCATGGCCGTCGGCGGAAGGAGTCGTCTCTTCCTGTTGTCAAAACAGTCAGTAGATAAGACCCTTCGCAGGGAGGAGTGTTTGCATGCCGGAGTTGTCTGACTGGCCGATCCCCGTTCCTGGGCGCGGAAGCACCCTGACGCGAGCGCTCAAGCTCCTCGGTCCTGATGGCGGTGCTGCCGGCGTCTTCGTCGGCCTGCTCGCCTGGGCGGGACGACTAGAGGCCGCAACGACCAAGGCGCGTGAGCGGCTCCTGGAACAGCCCACACGGGGCGACTGGGGCGCCCGCTGGGCGATTCTGTACCTGGCTACGGGCCGCCTACAGCCGACTGGATTGAAGGAGGCGATCTCGTGGTTGCAGCCCGCCGTGGGCCGTCAGCCGGAGGAGCCGCTGCTCCGGCTCTGGTTGGCCATCGGCTTCGCCCAGAACGGCGAGGTTGAGGAGGCGCTCCGTGAGGTGAACGTTGCCCTGCGCACCGCCCCTCAGTTGATCGAACTCTGGGAGTTGAAGGGATCGCTGCTCCTGCAGACCGGACGCTGGAAGGATGCACTCCCCTGCCTGGACGCAGCGCTAGCGGGGCGCCCAGGCTCTGGGTGGCTCTGGAACGGCCGGGGGCTCGCCCTGGATGGTCTGAAGCGGCCGGATGAGGCGGCCCGAGCCCTCGGACGGGCCGCACAGATCCTGCCGCGTGAGGGCGCTGTCTGGGCCAACCTGGGGCTCGTGCTCCAGAAGCTGGAGCAGACCCCGGAGGCGCTCGCCTGCCTGGAGCGGGCGCTCACCCTCCGACCGATCGACCCGACCCTCTTGAACAACATCGGATTTTCGCTCATGGCTAGTGGGCGGGCGAGTGAGGCGGTTGAGGCCTACCGGCAAGCGCTGGCCCGTGACCCGGACTCGGTGACCGTTATGGGCAACCTAGCGGCAGCCCTGGCCAAGCATGGGCGCCCCGGTGAGGCCGCAGAGGTTCTCGAGTCGGCCCTGGCCCGGGCGCCTGGGGACTTCACCCTGCTGAACAACCGGGCCCACCTCCTGGCCCAAGCGGGCCGGCATGAGGATGCGCTCCGGCTCTACGAGTCCGCCCTGGAGCGGCGCCCCGAAGATGCGACCCTCCTGGCCAACAAGGCTGGATCCCTCTTTGCCCTGGAGCGATTCGATCAGGCGCTTGTCGCCTACCGGATCGCCTCGCTCGTCGAGCCGGCCAACCGTCGTCATCTCTGGGGCATGGGCGTCTGCTTCGAGCGGCTGGGGCAGGCTGACGCAGCCCTGGACTGCTACAACCAAGCGGTCACCGCGTAACCGTAGAATAGACCGGGAGGGAAGCCCTCCCGGTCTAGACGCCCACTTACGGGTCCAACGCCCCCTCGGCGTACTGGATCAGCACCCGGACCATCCGACCACCCACCCGACCAGGCCGGGCGCCCGGCGTATCGCCCCGGTCTGGTCCGCCAGCCCCCAGCCCAGGGGGCGCCATCTCACAAGCAAACCGTTCCACCAGCTCATGGGGCAGGGACTTCTGGACCGGTCTTGACTCGGCCATCAGGGCCACCTCCCACAAAGGCGTAGGTCTAGTATGAAGTTGGCTCCCCCGTGTTATGTAGCCACTCTCCGCCCCAGTGCGCCCGATCGGGCGACACGTCTCCGTCCACCCGCTTCGCCCGATTGGGCGTCAATAGAAGGAATGAAATCTCGCTTTGGCGAAACTTGTGCGTACTCCATTGGTCCGTATGCCGGACCGGCCGCTCTGGCGGCTGACGAATCAGCTCCTGGATGATGCCATGTTCCCGGTCTTTAAGCTGATGGCGCCAGGCTACGGCCGGCGCTTGGCACGGTTCCGTCCACCGGCGGACCTTGACCTGCTGATGCTCTGGACGGTTGGGGCGCCCCAAGAGGTCTACGTTGGCCCCGAGTCACCCTGGCGTGGCTGCCGGGTGGAGCGAATCTCCTTCCAGTCAGCCTGTACGACCCGTTGCTGCGAGAACAGCCGGGTCTGGGGGCAACTGATCACGCTCGAGCGGGGCGCCCCGTGGGTGGTGATCGTACCCGGTCTGGGGACGGGCGCCTTCGGGCGCGACTCCTATGACGTCTTCCAATCCGTTCACGCCCGGGCCGTCCTGGATGCTGGCATGAACGTCGCCCTCATCGACCTGCCGTACCATAAGCGGCGGAAGCGTTCCGGCTGTACCTCTGGGGAGGGTTTCTTCAGCCCGGATCTGGAGGAGACCGCTGGGGTCTTTCGGCAGGGTGCGGCAGATATCATCTCGCTGGTCAAATGGGTACAGCAGGAGCGAAAGGGTCCAGTCGCCCTCTGGGGGACATCCCTGGGCGGATCGATGGCAGGCCTAGCCACGGCCTTCCTGCCCACGCTCTCCGCCTGTGTCCTCATGGAACCTCTGGACAATCCTGGTGATCCCCTGCTTTACTTAAAGTCGACGCGCGACATCCTCCGGTACGTGGAGGAGGCGGGGCTTGATCCAACGGAGATTCCGGGCCTCCTGCGCCACGTGGCGCCCTCAACCTACCGCCCCGCCATCGACAAGGAGCGCGTCCTCTTCGTCACGACCCTCTGGGACCGCATTATCCGCCCCGAATGTCAGGAGCGCTTCTGGGAGGCCTGGGGCCAGCCGCCGCGTCTCACCTGGGAGGGCGGCCACATCACGACGGCCTACAACCGTCGGGTCGTCTCCGAGGCGCTGGCCTTCCTGCGTGGGCACCTTTGCGAAGCCGAATAACCCGCCATCGACTCAGCACCGAATCTCCACGACGGAGGTCCCCAACAACGTGACCACCATACACCCGCACCTCGCCCTGGACATTGGGACCCGAAAGGTGGTCGGGCTGTTGACCGTGCCGGGCCCTGGCGGGCTCGTCATCAAGGCAGCTGAACGACTGGAACACCAGACCCGCTCCATGATGGATGGACAGATCCATGATGTGGCGGCCGTCGCTGAGGTCGTCGACCGCATCGTCACCAAGCTGGCCGCCAAGGCGGGCGCCCCTCTGACCGAGGCGGCGGTCGCTGCGGCTGGGCGCGCCCTGCGGACCTTCAAGGGAACAGCGATTCGCGCCCGACAGGGGCTAAAGGAGATCTCGCCCGAGGAGGTCTTCACCCTGGAGATGGAGGCGGTCCAGTCCGCCCAAGAGGAGTTGGCCCAGGCCCTTGCTGAGGCGCACTCGCCGCACGAGTACCACTACGTTGGTCACTCGGTGATGCAGGCGCGCCTGGACGGCCTCCCGCTGACGAAGCTGGCCGGCCAGAGGGGCCAGGTCGCTGAGCTTGATGTGATCGCGACCTTCCTGCCCCGGGGCGTCGTCGACTCCCTCCAGGCGGTCCTGGCCCGTTGCGGGCTTGAGATGACCGGCCTGACCTTGGAGCCAATCGCTGCCCTGGGCGTTGCTGTGCCGCAGACGATGCGTCACCTGAACCTGGTCCTGATCGATATCGGGGCCGGGACCTCTGACATCGCCATCACCCACAAGGGAACGGTCCTCGCCTATGATATGGTCCCCACCGCGGGCGACGAGATCACCGAGGCGCTCTCCGAGGCCTTCCTGCTCGATTTTCCGACCGGCGAAGCGGTAAAACGGCAGATCGGACAGAAAGAGACGATACGCTTCACCGATATTCTGGGCCAGTCGATCACCACGACCAGCGAGGAGCTAACAGCGGCTCTGAAGCCCGCGGTAGACCGCTTGGCCGCAGGACTGGCCGAGCGAATCCTGAGCCTCAATGGCGGCCCGCCCCAGGCGGTCCTCCTCGTCGGTGGTGGCTCGCTCTCACCGGGGCTCCCAGTAGCCCTGGCGGAGCGAATCGGACTGCCCCCCGCCCGCGTCGCTGTCCGGGACCGGGAGGCGATCGCTGGGATCAAGGGCGCCGCCAACGTCCTCGCTGGACCGGACGCCATCACCCCGATCGGCATCGCCGTAGCGGCCCGTGAGCGCTCGACACTCGGCTTTACGCTCGTCTGGGTGGGGGAGGAGGCGGTCCGCCTCTTCCGGCCGACCAAGCTGACCGTCGCTGACGCCCTCTTGGCTGCAGGCGTCTCGATCAAGCAGCTGCAAGGGCCGATCGGTAAGGGCTTGACGGTCACGGTGAACGGCGCCCTGCGCATGGTGCGCGGGACCTTTGGCAAGCCCGGTGAGGTGCTCCTGAACGGTACGCTGGTCGACCTTTCGGCCCCGATCGAACATCGGGACCGGATCGAGCTACGCCCGGGCGCCCCTGGGCAGGATGCCCGGGCCACGGTCGGCGAGCTGACGGGCCCACAGACCGCCCAGACGCTCTACGTCAACGGGGTTGCTCATCAGCTTCCGCTCTACCTGCTGGTCAATGGCGCCCTCGCCCCGGCCGACCAACTCGTGGCGGATAACGACGTGATCGAGACCCGGGCGCCCGCCACCCTGGGTGAGGCGATGGGCCTGCTCGGCTATCAGGAACTCCGAGCGGAATCGCTCTACCCGATTCGCGTCGGTGGTGCAGAGCAGACGCTCCGGCAGCCGAAGTGGCGGGTGACCCTGAACGGTACGCCGACCAACCCGGGCGCCCTCATCCAGGACGGTGACCGGGTCGAGATCGACCTGGCTCCGGCCCCGGTCATCGCTGAGGTCGCTGCCTCGCTGATGACGGGCGGCGGGCGGATCCGGGTCCGCTGCAACGGTCGTTTGCTCGAACTCGCCGCTGGCGAACCCGTCCTCAGCCGGAACGGGGCGCCCGCCAGCCCTCAGGAGCGCATCGAGCCCTATGACGAGATCGGCCTCATCGCCGGCGAGGGCGGGCCGATCTTCATCCACCTCCTGGAACGGATCGGCTTCAACCCGAGTCCGCCAGCCGGGAAGAGCTCCCTGGTGATGCGAGTGAATGGGCAGCCAGCCGAGTTTACCACACCCCTGCAGGACGGCGATGAGGCCGACCTGCACTGGGACTAACAGCACGCAGGGTGGTGCCAGCGATGTCGCTGATCCAACTGACCGAGCGCGTCCACGTCTGGCGCGGGATGGTCAACATGGCCCTGCTCATCGGGACCGAGAAGCGCTTGGTCCTGATCGACTCGGGCCTGGACGCCTCACATGCCAGAAAGGCGCTACGGCCCTTCCTAGAGCAAGGTTACCAGCTTCATGCGATCATCAACACCCACAGCCATGCCGATCATATCGGGGGGAACGCTGAACTGGTACGGCGGACGGGCTGCCAAGTCTGGGCGCCCGCCCTGGAGGCGGCCTTCATCCGCTTTCCACAGCTGGAGCCGATCGGGCTCTACGGCGGGGTAGTCCCGCCCTCGACTCTGCAGGTCAAGTTTCTCCAGGCCGAGCCGACCCCGGTCGTCCACGAGTTGCCAGACCGCCGAGGACTGTTCGAACTGGCCGGCGTGCCGATGGAGTTGATCCCAACTCCGGGTCACGCTCTCGCCCAGGTGGCTGTGAGCGTCGACGGGGTCCTGGTGGCTGCCGATGCGCTCTTCATGCCGGATCAGATCGAACGCCACCCGATCCTCTACCTGGTCGACGTGGCGGCCTACCTGGCGACGCTGACCTCCCTGCAGAGCCGTCCAGAGCGGCTCATCCTGCCCGGTCATGGCGACCTGATCGATCGCACCGAGCAAGACTCGCTCCCAGAGGTCCTGGCGGCCAACCGCGCGGCGGTCGATCGGCTGCAATCCTTGATCGATGAGGCCCTCCAGGAGGGCGCCCTGACGGCAGAGCACCTGATGGCCCGGCTCTACGCCCGCCTTGGCAAGGAGCAGAAGGGCGAGGCGCAGTATCACCTGGATCGGGCTGCCATTCAGGCCCATCTGCGCTATGCGGGCGCCCAGGGACGTGTGGCCATCCAGTTCTCAGACGGCCTGCGCCTGATTACAAATCAGTTACAAGGGGTAGACAAAGCCTAGGGTAGGCAGGATTTTTTTGACGCGGATACAATAGAATGGGAATGGACATCTGTCCTATTGACAGTCCGACGAGTAGGACTAGAGTTGCAGAAGGTCCTGTCTTGGCCCCGGGACGATTGGGGGGAGCACCGTGACGTTTGATCGCTGGGGGAACATTACCTCTGAACTGACGAATAGCCTCGTCCGGTCGCTTGTCCTTCCAGCTGGCATACTTGCCAAGTTGAAAGAGATGCTGGGCGAACCAAGAAAGGGTGACAACACCCCGCCCCGCTGTGAGCCCGAGGGCCCGCTGATGATCTGCGCTGGCCTACCCGTGCCGGATGAGATCATTGTGAGCTATATCTACCTAGTCGGTGGCCGCTCAGCCAAGATCCTGGTCGTGGCCGTTGGTGCAGATCCAACGGGACCGCTGGTGACGGGCGCCCTGCGTGCCCTGACCCGGTACGGCATGACTAAGGTTGACCTCCTGCACCTACCTGACCGCGCTGCTGCTGATAACCCCGAGGTACTCGCCCAGGTGACGGGCGCCCAGGGCGTCCTGCTGGTGGGCGAGCGGCCGGCCGAGGCGCTCGGCGTCCTCGCTGCGACTGAACTCCATCAGGTGCTACAGCGAAGCTGCGCGGAGAGACGTCCTCTGATGACGGTCGGACCGGTTGGCGCCCTACTGGGCGAGGCCGTCCTCCTAGGTGACGCCGGGATCGCGCCAGGGATCGGCCTGATCCGCGGGATGCTAGTCGTGACGGACTGGCAGGAGCCGGGAAGAGCGGCTCAGGTCATGCGAAGCGTGGTGGGGGAGGGTTCAAGAGCCCTGCTA
This sequence comes from Symbiobacteriaceae bacterium, assembly GCA_035298385.1. Classification (GTDB taxonomy): domain Bacteria; phylum Bacillota; class Sulfobacillia; order Symbiobacteriales; family Symbiobacteriaceae; genus DATGYC01. Next base: position 18,768 of record DATGYC010000176.1, read on the forward strand.
GGCATGGGTCTGGACCCGGGGATGGCCGTTCTCTTCCGCGGCAGCGGTGAAGCGAAGGTCTATGGCCCGGCTGGAGTGACCTTTGTGGACGGTTTCGCCCCTGCCAAGGAGGGCGCCCAGGCGCCTAAGGTGCACGTCCTAATGGAACATTATGTGATGAATCTACGCTCCCGCCGGCCCGGTGGTCCGGTCAAGGAGATCCCAGCCGCCTCGGGCGGTCAGGGCAGAAATGGGTAGATTGAGGGCGCTCCCGGCGACGGGGGCGCCTTTTCTGTGTAACGACGCATATTGGATGGCCGCCCACATGCACAATCCACACGGTGCGAAAGCAGGCGTCTTTGTTGCATTTCATGCGCTCACACGTATGCACTCGCGCAACGCTACCCGACCGCCGAAAGACGGAGATCAAGTCGATTCGTTCGAGGTCTAACGTTACCACATCCAGAATTCTCGTCTAGACAACATAATATGTATTATCGGACGTTCTACTCGTAGCGAAAACAGGGTGAGATTTCCAGAGGAACCAGTTGCAGGGTGCCCCCTCCTTTGCTACAATTGTCTCACAAGAGCGGTTCGCTCCCAGCAAACATTGCTGGTCCGAGCCGGCCGATGGGAGGGATTCGCATGGCGCTCGATTCGCTGGAAGAGCAA
>DATGYC010000177.1:0-2356 GCA_035298385.1 Symbiobacteriaceae bacterium
TACTCGTTCCGCAGATGCTGCAGGTGCCTCTCCGGGTCGTGGGTCTGCCAGAACGTCGCCGCCATCGCATGGAGCGGCGAGGAATCGATCTCCTTCTTCCAGACGTCGATCGCCAGTGCAATCGGGGCGGGCGCCCCAATCCAGCCGATGCGGAAGCCCGGCGCCAGGATCTTGGACATCGAGCCCAGGTAGATCACCCGCTCACGCCCGCCCGGCATCGCCCGCAGCGGCACAGGCGCCGCCGACGTGAAGTAGAGTTCGCCATAGGCGTCGTCCTCGATGATCAGGAAATCGTAGGCCTCTGCCAGCGCCAGCAGGTGCGCCCGACGCTCGGCCGAGAGGCAGCCGCCCGACGGGTTCTGGAAGGAGGGGATGACGTAGAAGAGCTTCGGCAGGGGCTGGCCAGCCGCCTTGCGCGCCGCGAGATCCGCCTCCACCGTCGCCGTGACCAGACCTTCCGCATCGACCGGGTAGCCCAGAATCGAAGGGGTCCAGTTGCGCAGGATCTCGAGCGCTTCCATATAGGTAGGCGTCTCGACGGCGACGATGTCGCCCTCCCGCAGCAGGACCGATGCGATCATATCCAGGCCGCGGTACGATCCGGCGCACATGACCAACTCAGCCGCCGCCAGCGGCATGCCACGCTGGGCCATCCGATCCGCGACGACCTGCGTGATCGAGCGAGCGAGCGACGAGCCCACGTAGTGGAAGGGCACGTCAGCCTCTTTCTCTACCGAACTTTGAAGGGTTTGAATGAAATCCGCCGTCGGAATAAGGGAGGCGGCCGGATAGCCCTTGTGTAGCGCCAGGCAACCGGCGGGGAGCGACGGCATCCAGGCGCCGGGCGCCTCGTAGGCGAGCGACCGCTGGACCGAGGGGGCGAGGAACTGCAGATAGGCGGGCTCCGACTTAGCGGGCATCGACGCTGAGCCTCCTCTCCAGCCAACCGGCCAGGCGGGAGAGGGTCAGGGTGAGCACCAGGTAGACCAGACCCGCCGCCACGTAGGACGGGAAGGGCTTGAAGGTCCGGGAGGCGTTGATCGTCGCCATGCGAGTCACCTCAACCAGGGCGATCGACGCAACCAGCGAGGACTCCTTGACCAGCATCACCAGCTCGTTGACTAGCGGCGGGATCACCCGGCGGAAGGCCTGCGGCAGGATGACGGTGCGCATCGCCTGACCGACCGAGAGGCCGAGGGAACGGGCGCCCTCCATCTGGCCCTTGTCGATCGACTGGATGCCGCCGCGGAAGATCTCGGCGACGTAGGCGGACGAGTTGAGGCCGATGGTCAGCACACCCATCCAGAACTCATCCACCGAATGACCGAGCAACTGGGGCAGGCCGAAGACGACCAGGAGGAGCTGGGTGTAGAGCGGGGTGCCGCGGATGATCTCGATCCAGACGGAGAGCGGCCACTTCACCCACTTCGGGCCGACCGTCCGGCCCACGCCGGTCAGCATGCCGAAGAGCATGCCGATGAGGGCGGATGCCGCAGTGATCTTTAGGGTCATACCGAGGCCCTTGAGGACGACGGGGATGGCGGAAAGAATCAAGCTCATCGAAAATGCCCTCCATTAACCGCTACCGAAAACGCAAGGCGAAGGGAGGCGCTGGGGCCCCCCTTCGATGCTCGAGTCCTATCTTGAACGGGGACTTACTTGAACCACTTCTCGACCAGCTTGTCGAACTCGCCGGACTTCTTCAGGTCCTCGATCGTCGCGTTGACGGCGGCGGTCAGGTCAGCGGTATCCTTGCGCAGGGCGAACGAGGTATCCTTCGAGGGTACCTCAGCGGCGACGACGAGGTTCTTGTCCGCCTTGACGAAGGCCTGGGCGACAGCGCTGTGCAGGTAGACGACGTCAGCCTGCTTGGCGGAGACGGCAGCGGCGGCCTCGGTGAAGAGGTTGTACTCCTTGACCTGGGCGCCCTCGACCTTCTTGGCCTCATCAGCCTGAACGGTGCCGAGCTGAACGGCGACCTTCTTGCCCTTCAGGTCAGCCACACCCTTGATCGAGGCAGCCAGGTCCTTGTGCACCAGGAGAGCATCCTTACCAATAAGATAAGGGGTAGAGAAGTCGACAGCCTGCTTGCGCTCATCGGTGACCGAGACACCGGCGGCCATGATGTCGAACTTCTTGGCGTTCAGGGCAGCGATGAGGCCGCCGAAGTCGAGCTGGACAACCTCCAGCTTGACGCCGAGCTTGGTGGCGACGGCGGTCATCAGGTCGATGTCGAAGCCGATGGCGTGGTTATCCTTATCGAGCGACTCGAAGGGCGGGTAGTCCGGCGAGGTGCCGATGACCAGCTTGCCGTCCTTCTTGATCTTGTCGAGCGTCGGGGTCTTGGAGGCCTCAG
>DATGYC010000178.1:0-14514 GCA_035298385.1 Symbiobacteriaceae bacterium
CCCACCACACCAGAGAAGCAGCCAGGTTCCCAAGACCACCACCCAGGAGGGAGCGCCCACTATGTCACACGCCGCCCCCGATCAACGCTTATACGGCGTCTACCCGGCCCTGGTCACGGAGATCACCGACCCGGAAGGCCAGGGGCGGGTTAAGGTGAAGTTGCCTTGGGCGCCCGACCCCTCCGGGGTGACCTACGAGGTCTGGGCCCGCATTGCGACGATGTTCGCTGGCCCCACCCAGGGGAGCTGGTTCATCCCGGACGTCGACCATGAGGTCCTCGTCTGCTTTGAGGGCGGCAACCCGCGCCATCCCTACGTCATTGGCGCCCTCTGGAACGGCAAGGACAACCCCCCGGCCGCCATGGATGGTGGCGGGAAGAACGAGATCAAGCGGCTCCAGTCCCGCAACGGTCTCGTCATCACCATGTCCGACAAGGACGGCCAGGAGTCGATCGAGCTCCAGACCCCCGGTGGCCAGTCGATTACGATCAAGGACGGCCCCGGCGAGATCGAGCTGGCGGACGCCGCTGGTAACTCGATCAAGCTCGAGTCCGCTGGCATCACCGTCATGTCCTCCGCTAAGGTAACCATCCAGGCATCCACCGTCGAGGTGACAGCCGGCTCGGTGACCGTCAATGCCGGGATGTCGCAGTTCAGCGGCGTCGTCCAGTGCTCGACCCTGATCACCAACTCGGTCGTCTCCGCCAGCTACACCCCGGGGGCCGGGAACATATGGTGACCGCCAAGCAGCAACACCACCATCCCGTCGAGTGGCGGGCGCCCGGGCCCCTCTGGTCCCTGGCCCTGCAGGATGGCGCAGCCGGCCGCCTCTTCGCCCCGCAACTCCTCCGCTTCGATGTGGACGAGTTCATGGCGAGCCTCACCGCCGCCCTGGCGGCTGAGAACGAGCCGAACAGCACGGCGCCCAAGCTGAAGGACCTGATCCTGCGCCACGAGACCTGGGAGGCGCCGGCGGTGGGCTGGCAGCCCCTCGCCCAGGCTCAGACAGGGCCCACCCCCAAGCTCTTCCACCCGGCCCACGCCCGCTTCTACCTAGTCGCCGCCTCCCTGGTCTGTAAACTCCCCGGCCTGCCGGACCGGGCGCCCCACGGTGAGAAGGTCACCTTTGTCCTCCGCCAGCTACGCCCCACGGTGACCCAGGGGCTCTATCAAGAGGAGGGCTGGGTCCCCGGGCAGGGCTGGGTGGTCTGTACCGACCCCCTCAAACTCCTCGCCGGGGAGGAGCAGCAGCCCCTCTTTCCGGTCGGCTACACCGGTGATGGCAAGGCGCGTCGGCTCCACTGTGGCCTCGTCCCGGTCGCCTCGCGCGAGGTCCAGAAGCCGACGGGCGCCCAGGCCTTCCCGATCCCACAGGTGACCGGCAAGACCCCAGAGGGCTGGTCCGCCTTGGAGAAGGGCGAGGAGGATCCCCGCCTGGTCCAACTCCGGGCGCAGGTACTGGCTCCACTTGGCGCCCTCCCCCTGGCCACGTTCAGCACGACCGAGGCCTACGAGGCGTCGGCCTTCATCCTCTACGATCTGGCCGTCTTCCTGCGCGACCAGCTGCCCGCCGTCTGGGCCAAGGTCCAGAGCGGTAACGGCACCGGCTCGACCCTGGCGACCGAGATCCTGACCAAGACGGTCGGCGCCGTCACCTGGGCGACCGCGCTCAAGACAACGCTGACCAAGGAGAGTGCTCTCCTGACGGGAGGGCCGACCGGCCTGACCTATGACCTCCGCTCCGCCCAGCCGATCGACTGGGCCGTCCGAGTCCCAGCCGAGATCCCGACCTACGTCCCGCCGACCAGCCTCCCCGAGGGGACGCTCACCCAGGTGCCTAAGTTCATGCCCAACGGCAAGGAGCGCTTCGTGATCCGCTGTGTCTATCAGAAGCCGAACTGCAAGCTGCACGACGCGCAGCTCTCCCAGCCCACTCGCCCCTTCAAGCTCGCCTCCTTCTTCGATCCAGACGCCCCGGTCCGCCCGGTCAAGGTGGTCATGCCGACCGATACCTCGATCGCCGGCCTGCGGCGCTTCCAGAAGGGCGTCTCCTTCGTCGTCTCCAACAAACTGCGTAACCAGATGGAGAAGTTCCGTGGCATCAAGATGAGTGACCTGGATGACGGATCGCTGGGGAGCTCCAGCGCCTTTGACTGGGGCATGATCTGCTCCTTCTCGATTCCGATCATCACCATCTGTGCCCTGATTCTCCTCTTTATCATCGTCCAGCTCCTGAACATCGTCTTCTTCTGGGTCCCGTTCCTGAAGATCTGCTTCCCGGTCCCGTTGCCAGCCAAGGAGGAGGCGTAAGTCGATGGATGATGGGCGCCTCTATGGCCGCGGCCTCGCCTTCCCACCGCGGGTCGGCCCCGACGGCCGGATCGCCTTTTCGAGCGGAGCCGAGAACATCCGGGAGTCGATCCGAATCATCCTGCTGACCGAGCCGAACGAGCGGCTGATGCTGCCCTCCTTCGGGGGTGGGCTGCGCTCCTTCCTGTTCGAGCCGAACACGGTCACCACCCGCCGCCTGATCCAGGAGCAGATTCGCCGCTCCCTGACCAGATGGGAGCCCCGCATCCGCCTCCAGTCGATCGAGGTGGAGGAGGACCCGGCCAACCCCGAGGCGGCGATCGCGACGATCCGCTATGAGCTTGTGGCGACCGGGATCGCTGACCAGGCCCAGCTAGTCTTGCCCCTGAAGCCTGCAGGAGAGAGGTGAGGGCGCCGTGCCGATCAACGTACCGAAGATCGATGACCGGAACTACCAGCAGATCCTGCAGGAGGCCATGGCCCGCATCCGGGTGCATAACCCGGAGTGGACGAACTGGAGCGACGCCGACCCGGGCATCACGATCCTCCAGCTCTTCAGCTTCCTCTCCGAGTCGCTCCTCTACCGGGCGAACCTGATCCCGGAGCGCAATCGCAAGAAGTTCCTGCAGCTCCTAGGCATCCCGATGCAGGCCGCCGCTCCGGCCCAGGGCTTCGTCGCCTTCCGGAACGAGAAGGGCCCCCTGGAGGCGATCACCCTGCCCCCGGACCTGGAGCTCTTCGCCGGGTCAGTCCCCTTTCGTACCAAGCAGGGACTTGAGCTCCTGCCGGTCGAGGCGCGCCGCTACATCAAGAAGCCGCTGACGGCCGAGGAGACCGAAGAGGCCAAGGATCTCTACGCACGGCTCTACGGCTCGCACGCCGGCGCCGGTGAACTCGCCTTCTACCGGGCGGTCCCCCTGCCTGATCCGACGGACTCCGCCTCGCTACCGGCCCTCGATCTTGGGGTCGAGACGCTCGACGGCTCGCTCTGGCTGGCTCTGCTGGCCCGGCCCCAGGATGACCCGGCCGCGGTCCGTTCCCGCCTGGGCGGGCGTGTCCTCTCAGTCGGGATCCTGCCAGCCCTGGAGGGCGAGGGGCGCCGTCTGGCCCCCGGCGGCCTGGAGACCGCCCGCCCGGCGCCCTTCCGGTTCGAGATCGCCACGGACAAGCTGGACGCCACGGGCGCCCCGATCTACCAGCGCCTCTCCGTCCGCACGAGCGGCGACCTGACCGTCGAGCCGGGGATCGCTGAGCTGCAACTACCGACGACTCTGGGCCTCTGGGCGATCCAGGAGCCGCTGGAGGCTGGGACAGGCGACTATCCGCCCTCCCTAGAGGATGCGGCGGACGAGGAGCGCCTGGTCACCTGGATCCGGATCCGCCCGGGCGGGGAGGCCCCGGCTAGCGGTGGCCGCAACGCCGGAAGCGGCGCCACCGGGGCGAGCACCGCAACGCAACCACAGGCCGGCCTGCGCGCCCGCCTCGCCTGGCTCGGCATCAACGCCGCCCCGGTCGAGCAGCGGGCTAGGACGGTTGGCGAACGGCTCGGCGTCGGCAACGGGGAGCCAGACCAGCGCTTCACCCTGGCCAACCGGCCGGTCCTGCCGGCCTCCGTTCAGTTGACGATCGATGGCATCCCCTGGACCGAGATCGATGACCTGGCGGCCGCGGGGCCTGAGGTCCAGGTGGCCGACCGGCGCCTGCCGCCGGGGGCGCCCCCGGCGACCCTGAGCCCATCGCAGGTCTTCACCGTCGACCGTGAGTCTGGCGAGGTTCGCTTCGGTAACGGCGCCGCGGGCCATCGGCCACCGGCTGGCTCGGTGATCCGGGCGACCTACGACTGGGGCGGCGGGCGCGACGGGAACGTCGGCGTCAGTGCGATCACCAAGGGCGCCTCCCTGCCGCCGGGCGTCAAGATCGCCAACCCACTCCCGACCTGGGGCGGGGACGAGGCCGAGACGGTCGCAGAGGCGGAGGCGCTGATCCCCCAGTGGATTCAGCACCGGGACCGCCTGGTCGCCGCCGACGACTGGGAGGCGATCATCCAGCGGACCCCGGGCGTCGACATCGGGCGGGTCGAGATCCTCCCGCTCTTCCATCCGGCGATGGTCGGGGTACCGACCCCCGGATCGGTCACAGCGATGGTGATCCCCCGCTACGACCCGAAGCGCCCGGACGCGCCCCTGCCCGAGAAGCTCTTCCTGGATGCGATCTGTAACCACCTGGAGCCCCGTCGCTTGGTCACGACCGAGGTCTGGGTCCAGGGGCCGACCTACATTCCGATCACGCTCTCCGTGGGCATCGAGGTCGTCGCGGGCCGGGCCTTCGCCCCGGTCCGGGAGGCGGTCCTCGCCCAACTCCGCACCTTCCTCTCGCCGCTCTACGGTGGGCGGGAGGGGACGGGCTGGCCGCTCGGCAAGGCGATCGTCGCCAAGGAGCTCTGGGCCGAGGCGGCCCGGGTGGAGGGGGTCTCCTTCGTCCGGGACCTCTTCCTGGGCGACGAGTCCGGCACCGCGCTCGATCAACTGCCCCTGACCGGCCTGCAGCTCCCCGTGATCTGGGCGATCGAGGTCGCTGAGGGCGATCCCGAGTCGCTAGCGCTCCTGGTTGGCGGCAGCAGTACCGGAACGGGGTCCGGTGGTGGCGGCGGCGGCTCGACTGGGCCGAAGGTCGTGCCGATCCCGGTCATCCCCGACCAGTGCTAAGGGGGGTTGGACGTGCAGACTGACTCCTTTCGCTATCACCTGCTGCTAGGGAAGCAGGACTGGGCGCCCGCCCTGGCGGAGTCGCTCCTCGCCTGGGATCCGGAACGCCAGGCGGTGACGCTCCAGCCACACCTCTTCCGCTGGCGAATCCAGTCCTCGGACCGCCCGACCGTCCCCGCTGACCGGCGGGGCGCCGCCCAGGACCGCTGGGAGCACTGGTACTGGATCAGCCAAGATCGGGCCGGGATCATGCAGCACCGCGCCGATGGATCGCCGGCGGCGCTCTGGTGGTCCCTGACGGACTGGACGGAGCTGGCGGGGGGCGCCCTGGTCGACCTCGCGCACCCGCCGGGAAGCCCGACCAAGTCGAGCACCGGCGAGTTCCAGCCGGTCCTCGCCACAGCGCCGCCCGCCCTGGAGCTGCGGACCCTGAGCAGCACCCCTGATGGCTACCTGATCGCCGCGGCCGCCCAGCCGCCTGGGCTCTTCCTCTTCGATCTCTGGGGCGGTGGTCCGCCCGCCTTCTACCCGTGGCCCCTGACCGGCCCCTTCCAGCCGATCGCCGCTGCGCTCAGCCCGGCTGGCTGCCTCTTCCTGCTAGATGAGGCGGGGCGCTCCCTCTGGGCCTTCGACCGGCTCCTGCAGCCCTTCAGCGAGGACGGCGTCCTGCCGAAGCGCTTCGCTCTGCCGGCCACCGGGCGCCCCGCCGACCTGGCCGCCCTGCCCGATGGCTCGGTCCTGATCCTCGTCCAGATGAGCGAGGGGCCGGATCGACTCCTGCGCTGGCAGGAGGGCGCCCTCGTGGGCGATTCGGTCGATCTGGTGATCCCGGACGCCTACACGATCGGGCCAGAGGGGAACCGACCGCTCTCCCTGCATGCGATCGCCACCCAGGGCGCCCTGCTCTACGGGGTCGACAAGGAGGGGAACCAGTCCTACGCCTTCCAGGTGACGGACGGCGAGGAGTGGCAGATCGAACTGCTCCTCCAGTACCTCCCGATGCGCCGCTTTACGGGAAAGGGCCTCGTCACGACACCGAGCGGGGTCTACTACGACTCAGATACCACCTGGTATCCCCTGGTCGAGCAGCCCCGGCCCCGCTACGAGCAGGAGGGCTCGATCGTCCTGCCCGTCCTGGATGGGAAGGACCCCGGCGTCACGTGGCACCGGCTCGTCCTGGACGGCGCCCTGCCCGCCGGCACCGGCGTCCGCTTCGAGAGCCGGACGGCGGACGATCTCTTCGACCTCGCCTTCCGCCCCTGGCAGAGCGAGCCCCAGCCCTACCGGCGAGAGGCCGGCGCCGAGTTGCCCTACCACCAGCCCTTCGCCGCTCATGAGATTGGGAAGGAGGGGGTGGGCTCTTGGGAGCTCCTCCTGCAGGCGGCCAAGGGTCGCTACCTGGAGCTGCGCCTCACCCTGACCGGCACCGGGCGCTCGACGCCCTGGGTCCGGGCGCTCCGCATCCACTACGCCCGCTTCTCCTACCTGTCCTACCTGCCCGCCGTCTACCGGGAGGACCCGGTCTCCGCCGACTTCGTAGAGCGCTTCCTGGCCAACCCGGAGGGTCTGCTGACCAGTTGGGAGGAGCGGATAGCCCGGGCAGAGCGCCTCTTCGACCCGCGCACCGTCCCGCCTGAGTTCATGGACTGGCTAGGCGGCTGGCTCGGAATCCTCTTCGACCCGAGTTGGGGCGAGGAGCGGCGCCGCCTCTTCCTCGAGTACGCCCCGCTGCTCTTTGGCGAGCGGGGGACGGTCAAGGGGCTGATCCGCTTGATCCGCCTAGCGACTGATGCCGAGCCCACGGCGGACCTCTTCCGCCCCGATGGGTGCGCCCTGGACGAGCCCGGTGGGATCCGGATCGTCGAAGCCTTCCTGACCCGGCTTCCCTCCGTTGCCGTGGCCGAAGAGGCCGATGCGCAGGTCGGATCCGCCACGGGCGACTGTGGCTGTGCGACCTGCACCGAGACCCGCTTCTGGGCGCCCGCCGAGGGCGTCGAGCAGCTCCACGAACGCTACCGCACCTTCCTGCAGGAGCGTTACGACGGTCTGGCCGCTCTGGCCCGGGCCTGGAGCCGGGATGGGCTCCGGAGCTGGCAGCAGGTCCGCTTCCCGCCGGTCCAGCCGACCCGCGTAGCCGAGGCCGCGGACTGGAACGCCTTCCGGGAGGAGACCTTCATCTTCGCCTACACGCCCGTGACGATCGCTGATACCGCCGCCTGGGCGGAGTTCCTGACCGCCCGCTACCGCCGCTTCGCACCGCTTAGCGCGGTCTGGGGGAACCAACTCGGCACCAGCATGGGCGCCCTGAAGCTCCCGACGGAGATGCCGACCAGCGACCCCGCCCTGACCGACTGGCTCCAGTTCGTCTCGCTCTTCCTGCCAGCCCGGCAGAAGGCGCACCGCTTTACGGTCCTGGTCCCGGCCTCCTTCGACAGCCCCGCCCCAGACCTCGCCCTGGTCGAGCGGGTGGTGGAGGCGGCCAAGCCCGCCCAGACGGCCTTCGAAGTCCAGCAGTACTGGGCCTTCTGCCGGATCGGCGAGGCGCGGGTCGGCCTCGACACGATCATCGCCCCCGGCGCCCGGTTGACCGCCCTACAGCTGCAGACCGGCGCCCTGGCCGCCTCGTACATCGGCGGGCGCGGCTCCGCTGACGCCCCCAGAGCTACCGTGATTGGGCGCCGAGGACTGAATCCTTCGTCGTAAAAGGAGTGGGAGAATGAGCGACTTTACTTCGGCCCCGTTGGGCGTGGGCGCCCTGGACCCCCAGAAGCGGCTGCGCTACTCGCTGGGCCTCATTCTGGGCGAGGATGAACTGGCCCAGGAGCAGTTCTACTTCCTGGAGCGGGGGAGGCTGCACAACCGGGCGCTGCACGGCTACGGCACGGTCTCCGGCCTGGCGCTTCAGGTGAAGCCCGGTGAATCGAAGGTGACCGTCACCCCCGGCCTCGCCGTCGATCCCTTCGGGCGCGAGATCAAGGTGACTCCGGCCCAGTGTGCCGACCTGGCCCAGTGGCTCGATGCGCAGGGGCTTGATGCGTTGCCCGCGACGGTCTACGTCCTGCTGAACTACAAGGAGTGCGAGACCGACAAGATGCCGGTCCCGGGGAGCGCCTGTCGCTCGGCGGCGGACTCCCTGGTCCCGTCCCGCATCAGCGAGTCCTTCCAGCTCTCCTTCTCGACCGTCCACCCGAACCAGGCGGAGGAGGAGTTGGTCAAGACCTTCGTCGCCTTCCTCGCCTCGATCGATGTGACGACCGGGCGCCCCCCGACCGAGGTCCAGACCCTGATCGAGGACCTGAAGAAGCTCTTCGCCCCGGCCTCTGGCGGTGCGACGAGCGACTCGATCCTCCGGCCAGCGCCGATCTTCCGTCCGCTTCCGGGCGCCAGCCTCAAGCCCAGCATCAGCGGAGCGACGCCGGTCCTCCGCACCGACCTATCGGCTACAGAGGTGATTCGCCCGACCATCCTGCCGCCGCTCGGTCCCGCCCTCCATCCGGCCCAGGCGCCCCTGGCGATCCGAGAGCTCCTGCGGGTCTGGGTGACCGAGATCCGCCCCTCCGTCGCACCGGATGCGAGCGGGGCGGTCCTGCTGGGCGCCCTGCACCTCTCGCAGGACGAGGCCGGACAGCTCAAGATCGCGGTCGATCAGGCCGAGCGGCCGCTCCTGGTCGCCTCCCGGGTGATCCAGGAGGCCCTCGCCCATCCCGAGCAGAACCGGACCCACACCGAGCTCTATGGGCTGGCGAATGATGATCACAAGCAGTACCTCCTGGTCAACCCGGCTAACCGGGCGCTGGTCGCCAACCTGGACGCGAGCGGTCACCGCCTGACCAACCTGGCGCCCGCCACGGCGGGTACGGACGCCCCCCGGTTGGACCAGGTGATGGCGCTGGTCGAGACCCGGATCCAGAAGCAGGCCGCACAGCGAGACCTGGCGGGCGAGTACCCAACCCTGACGGTGATCGGCCTGCAGGGGCGTGACGTCGCCCCGACCGCTCCGGCCACGGGCAACGTCCTGACCTGGAACGGCAGCAAGTGGGCGCCCGCTGCCCCGCCCGCAGGCGGCGGCGGTGGCATCGATCTGGCGACGGTGGCCGGATCGCTCCCGACCCTGCCCTTCGTGACGATCCGGGAGGTTCCCAGTCCGGAGCCTGATCTCCACCGCTTCCAGCTCTGGTTCCACATCCAGGTCGATGGCGACCCAACCAGTGCGAACGTCGCGGAACTCACGAACGTCCCGGAGATCCAGGTTTGGGCCGAGACTGGCGATGGCAGCACGGCAGAGCCATTCCTCCGATCGGTCTACGTCAAGGATGCGCAACTGATCAACCGGAACGTCGTCGAGCTGTTCACGGAGAAGACGGAGGTCCCACTTCTGCGCTTCATCATCAACCTGGAGTCGGCCGGACCTGGCGGTCGCTTCCTTGGCACGCTGAACGATTGGGCGAAGAGCCGCCCGGTCAAGTGGGTTGGCCATGATGGCGTCCGTACAGTCACCGCCTTCCACGTCATGGGCGGCGCCCCAGCCACACCGACCGCCGGTACCCAGACGATCGCTGCGGGCTATGTCTCCGTGAAGGACCCAACGGCCTTCCGCGGTTTTGGGATCGAGCAGACCTGGAGTGACGGCTGGATCTACTCGGTGGCGATCCAGGAGCCCCTGCTCGCCTCCTTCCCCCCTGATCGCTGGCTGGTCCGTGTGACAGTCAACGCCTTCGGGACGAACGCCACGCCTTCCTCAGTAAGCCTCGACTGGGGCGATCCCCGCATGATTCGGGTGCCGCTTTCGAATCCGTTCGATGTCAATATCGATGGCTTCTGGATCGAGGTCGCTGCCTACTAGCGGAAGGAGGGCTCACGCATGGATCAGAAGGGCCTGAATCAGCCGGTTACGACCGGCGGGGTCCGCTTGCCTACCTTCTACAACGGGCGGGTGCTGACGGCGGAGGACCTCCAGCAGCTGCAGGCGGCGGAGGGCGCCCTGCGCCAGCAGGTGGCCCGCGCCGCTGGCAGCGGCATCGCCAGGGGCCTTACCTGCACCGCGGCCCAAACGATGATCCAGGTCGACGCTGGTCTGGGTGTCGGGGCGGATGGCGCACTCCTCTACCTGGCCAATCCGGTCGAGGTCGCCATCGCCGGCATCACCAGCAAGACGGCGACCGCCGTCGGCTTCCAAGACTGCGGCTTGAAGAGCGCCCCCCTCAACCTGACCGGCGAGGCGCCCTACCTGCTCGTTGCTGGGCCGGCCCAGACCGCGGTCGACTCCTCGCCACAGGTCTGGCCGACCGGGTCGGGGAAGATCACCAGCTGCGGCCCCGGTTCGCTGGAGCTCGGGGTGCAGTTCCGGCTGCTCGCCCTGCCCTGGAGCGGCTCGGCCGCCGAGTTCAGCAACGTCTCCCATCTGCAGAGCGCCCTGGCGCTCGAGTGCTTCGACGGGGGCCGTCTGCCCTACGGGCAGAGCCAGTTGGGCGCCTTCGCTGCCGCCCAACTGCGTGCTGATGGCCTTCTGGCTCAGAACGAGGTGCCGCTCTGCCTCTTCTACTGGCGCTCCGGCCAGATTCTCTTCCTGGACCAGTGGGCGGTCCGCCGCCGGGTCGAGATGCCGATGCTCGGGCCGGACGGCGTCGGCCTGCTCCACGTCGCCGAGGGGGAGGCCCTCTCCCAGCAGTTCCAGGCCCAACTGGCCACGCTCACCGTGAGTGGTGGGATCGCCGTCGAGGCCAAGGCCTGCTTCCAGGCCCTCCCGGCGGCTGGCTTCGTGCCAACCACGTTCCTGCCCGACTTCTTCAACGGGATGAACGCCTGGCAGGGATCGCTCCACCCGGCCCAGGTGCGGATCAAGCTCTGGGACTCCTTCCTGACGGCCCCGATCGATCCGCTGGATCCGTACGGGCCGCCCGTCAACTATGTCTACCTGGACGACAATCTGATCTTCTACTGGACCGAGTTCAGCTACTACGGGAACTGGGTGACCGCAACCCCGGCCGCTGAGGAGCCGAAGACGGAGTTGCCGGGCGCCCTGGCGGTTCAGTTGACCGCAGACGGCGGCGTCGAGACCGAGAAGCTCCTCTCCGGCGCCAAGGTGACGGCGATCGATGCCGACGGCAAGAGCTACACCGCCCGCATCAAGAAGGTTGGTCGGTACGAGAGCTCCCTGAAGGCGCTGGCTGTCGAGTCTGAGGTGGCATCCCTGCGCACGTTCGCCGAGTCCGACAACCAGACGATCAAGGTCGAGACGACGACCCGGACGACGAAGGGGAAGGCGACCAGCCGGAAGGGCAGCGAACAGGTCCGGGCGACCACCACCGGCGAGACGCCGCCCATCATTGCGACGCCGGAGGCCTCCGTCCAGTTTGAACTGACCGGGCTACCGCCCAGCAGCTACCTGGTCCAGGTGAGCGTAAAGGGCTTCAAGGGGGCCTCGAAGAAGGCGACCGTCCAGGCCAGCCAGTCTGGCGCGGTCACCTTCAGGCTCCTCGCCGGCGTTGAATCCGATACGGTCGATGGCCTGAAGGACCTCTTCGGCAAGAAGGGGCGGAAGGGCTGGAAGGCCGACTTCCTGCCGAAGGGCTGGTGGGGGAAGGGCTGGGCCGTGCCCAGCGCCGTCAAGTATCCGCCCGCCATCTCTGACAAGTGGGAGCGCGTCGTCGACCCACCAGCTGCCGTCCTCCTGGAGCTGGCTGAGATCGGCGAAGCGGTCAAGGCGAAGTATCCGAAGGCCGCTGTCGATCCCGGCGAGGTTCAGATCTGGCTCAACCCGGATCACACGCCAGCCTCGTCACCGAAGGAGCCCTATGCCTGGGCCCAGTTCGGCACCGGCGGCGCAGCCGTGCCCCTGATCCTGACCGGCACCGACCGGACGCTCGACCGTTCGATCGGCCTGACCAAGGTCGAGATCGACGGAAGCCTGGATGAGCAGGCCCTGACCGCTCTCGGCATCGCTGAGGTGGACGCCCTGGCCGGCGTCTGGACCGGCCTGCTGACCCAGGTCCTCGAGGTGCCCGAGGGGGCGGCCAGCGGCCTGGTCAAGGCGGCCCGGACGGCGATCGATGCGATCAAGGGGACGGCGAAGGAGTGGGCGACCGAGAAGCCCGCCATCGCTGACGCCCTCGCCGAGCAGGGGCTGGGCGATGCGACCAAGCTGGCCAACAAGCGGCCGGAGGTCCTGGTGGAGGAGCTGAAGGAGAAGGGCGTCGAGATCGCGGCCTGGGAGGCCGAGAAGATCGTCAAGGACGCCCGGGCCGCAGCGCCCGAGTCGACCTGGTCGGTCGAGTCCCTGAAGGAGCTCTCTAAGTCCCAGACCGAGGCCTTGGCTGCCAAGGGGATCGCCACCCAGGAGGAGCTGAAGGAGGCCGCCAAGTCAGACCCGGCCATGGTCGCGCAGGTGACCGGGCTGAAGGTGGAGGAGGTCGCGAACGTCGTGACGGCGATCGAGGGCGCCCGGACCGAGGCTGCAGTCGTCAAGGCTGGCGCCCTGCCGGTCACGCAGGTGGTCGAGTCCGAGACGGCTGTCCTGGCGCTAGGCAAGGCGGGCTTCGGCACGCTTGGCGCCCTGGCCAAGGCCGATGTGGGCGCCGTCACGGCGGCCCTCGGCGGCGATGCGACGACGGCCGCCAAGGCGGTCAGTCTCGCCAAGTCCCGCTTCAGCTTCTGATGCGAGTCCCGCGCGGACTCTTGATCGGGCGGGCGAGGCTGGCGGGCCGACTGGCCGGGGATGCGGGCGCCCACCGCCTCCGGCTGACCCACCTGCTTGAGCGGGTCGAGACCCGCCCGCCGGGGCGCCCCCCGTCCGCGATCCTGCTCGTGCGCTCGCTCGGCTCTCTTCCGGGCGGCAGCGAGCTTGGTCCGCTCAGCGGGCCGGGCTCAGGACGCCTGGAGTCCGCCCTGCAGGCCCGGCTAGCAGAGAGTTGGGCCAAGGCGCTCCGCCCCCGGCAGGGCCAGGTCCCGCCCGGCGTGACGGAGATCTGGTTCCTGGATGAAGCGGAGTTCCTCGCCTTCCTGGCGCTGGGCAGGCGGGATCGCTGGTGGTGGGAGGCCCTCCCGGACCCGGGTGGGCTCTTCCCGCTTCTGGCTGGGCGCCCCGAGGCGCTTCCGGGCGCCCTGCTCCACCTGATCGAGTGGGGGGAGGCGGGGCGGGTCCTGACTCAGCTATCGCTACCCGAGGCGAGGCGGCTGCTGGATCAACTCCGATCCACCTTCCGGCTCCCGGTGCCGACCGGACCCGCCCTTGAGTCGAGCCGTTCGGTCTGGACGGCGCCCGCCCCCTGGGAGCCCGTCGCCCTCACCCCGAGCCTCCTCCAGCGGTTGGGGCCAGAGCGTGGGCAGCTCCTGCGCATGGCGGTGGCGGTCCTCCGGGCGCCCGCCGTGCTCCGGCGCTGGGGCGAGGTGGTGCTAGCGGAGGCTCGGCCGGCGCCCTCGATTCGGGAGGACGAACCCGAACAGATGGAGCGCTTGGGGGCTACCCCAGCTGCTGTTGGACCTGAACCTGCCGCACAGCGCCGTTCCGGTGAGCCGGTCCAGCCAACGCAGCTCCCCGAACCGCTCCGGTCCAGCCAGGTGGTCGATCCGGTCCAGCCCACCGCTCTCGACCACAGCGCTGCGCCAGCCGACCGGATCGATCCGACCAGACGCAGCGGCTCCATCGAGCCGCCCCGGTCGGCCGGGCGCCCCGCATCGCAGGCGAGCGTCCCTCAGGCGACTTGGCAGGAACGGCCGGGCCAGCAGGCTGCCCCTGGGGCGCAGCCTCCCTTCGCCGTAGCGCCAGGGGGGACGGCGCAGACGGACCGTCCACCTGGGGCGGAGTCCGGCAGGGGCGCCCCATCAGAGACAGCCGAGCAAGCCCCTCAACCGGCCGTGGGATCGCCAAGAGTCCACGGCCAGCCAGAGGCGCCGACGGTCTCCAGCACCCAGCTCGAACCGATCGCGACGGCAGAGAGCTCCGCACCACGGCGGGCCGAGCGCTCACCCGACCAACCGATCCAGACCGCCCTCGGTGGCGTGCTCTACCTGCTCAACCTGCTCGCCCACCATGACCTCCCCCAGCGGGATGAGCCGACCTGGCGGCTCGCCTCTGGCCTGGGCGCCGGGGGCCTCCTGCGCATCCTGGCTGGCCCGCTCCTGCCCGAGACAGGGCGAGACCCACTCTGGGCGCTCCTCGCCGAGTTGGACGGCACCGATCCCGATCAGCCCCTGGGGGCAGGCCTGGTTCAGCCACCGGAGACCAGCCCCGCCGCCTGTCTGGCCCCCTGGTTCGCTCCCAGCGGCGATTCGATCCAGACCCTCTTCGGCCAACCGCTCGCCCCAGCCCTGCGCGCCTGGATGCGCCAAGGCCTGCCGCCCCTGCTCACCACCCTCACCGCGGCGATCGGCGAGCCAGCGGACCGCCTGGCGCCCTACCTCCGGCTGCCCGGCCGACTCTGGCTGACCCAGACCCACCTGGACCTTGAACTCTCCGTCGACCAGATCGCACTCCCGATCCGCCTGGCAGGCCTCGATGCCA
>DATGYC010000179.1:0-5764 GCA_035298385.1 Symbiobacteriaceae bacterium
CTGCACGCAGTTGGGCGTCCAGCCCGCGGCGTGCGTCATGGTCGGCGACAACCCAGAGCGAGACGTCGCCGGTGCGATGGCCGCTGGGATGGCCGCGGTCTGGGTCTCCCGCAACGGGCGCCCCCGGGATGAGCGCTTCCCTGGTGACCTCACCTGCACCGACCTCTCGGCGATGCTCCCCTGGCTTGCCACTCGAGCTCTCGCATACTAGAAAAGTAAGACTCATTCCAATTAGTCCGAACTTCCTGTACAATAAGGGCGATGAACGCGAGAGGAGAGTCGCCCATGCCCTACCCCATCGTCAATCCATTCCCCCCCGGTCCTGCTGCTGGTGAAGAGCGGCTGCCCACGCCCGAGGAGACCGAGGCCCTTCAGCAGATCCTTGGTCTGCACGAAGAGGGCTACGGCATGCTCACCCGAGTCGCCGTTGCCACCCTGCAGCAGAAGTGGGGCATCCCGGTTGATGACGAAGTCAAGATCGGCCCGCGCACCTGGACGAACTTCGCCAAGCTGAATCAGGGGGAGGAGGTCCCCGCCGCCGTCGCCGCCCCAGCGGTCCAGCCCCACGGCGTCGAGGTGGCCACCGGCACGGATGCCGAGATCCACGAACGGTTCGTCGCGGCCGCCTCCAACCAGGAGCGCTACCTCGCCCTGAAGCCGTCCTTCCTGCAGGCCGAGGCCGAGACCGGTGTCGCCTGGCAGATCCACGCTGCCCAGTGGTCGCTCGAGTCGGCCTGGGGGACAGCCACTCCCGCCGACATCAACGACGGCCGGGAGAGCTGGAACTTCTTCGGCATCAAGGCCTATGATAGCTGGCAGGGCCAGAAGGTCGCCGCCTGGACCTGGGAAGAGGTCAACGGCGAGGTCGTCAAGGTCGTCGCCTACTTCCGGGGCTACAACTCGGTCGTCGAGTCGATCAAGGACCATACCCGCCTGCTGAAGACTGACTACTACAAGCCCGTCCGGGACGTTGGTTCTGATGTGGCTGCCGCTGCGAAGATGCTCGGCCCGGCCGGAGTCGGCTACGCGACTGACTCCAAGTATCCGGACAAGCTACTCGAGCGGATTGCGATCTTCGAGAACTGGTAAGAGACTGGTAGGTGGTACCTATCCGAAAGCTCCTTCTACTGGGCGCCCTCCTGGCGCTGACCGCTTGCGGGCGCCCGGCGCCCCCAACCCCCATCGAGGTGCCGATTGGCGGTGGCCCGACCACCGGTGGGACAAGCCCGGCGAAGCCCACCGAGCCCGCTCCCGCCCAGCCTACCCCGGCGCCCAGCACGCCGGGCCAGCGGATCGAGTTGGCGCAAGGGAAGAGCGCTACCATCCCCGTTGAGCGAGGCGGGCAGACGCTCACGGTCAAAGCGGGCCTTAGCCCTGAGGCGCTCACCATCAGCGGGTTGCCAGGGGCGCCCGTCGCCCTCCGGAACCCCTTCGGTGAGCAGGCCGAGGCGACGCTGGAGCCATTCCGTGTGCAAGGGGAGCCCCACCTGTTGGCCACCTTGACCAACGGCCGCAACGTGCTCGTCTGGGTCCTAGTGCCGGGGGAGCAGGAGACGGCGATCGCCCTGCAGACCCAGGTCGATTGGGGCGCCGCCATCGATGGGGAGCGGGTGAAGCTCTCGTGGCGCAAGTACAAGGATGACGGCGGGTTCTACATCGTCAGTGAACACTACCAGTTCAGCCCCCGCACCCGTCAATATCAGAAGGCACCGGCCTAGCGCCGGTGCCACTTTTTTTGTCGTTTGCGAGGAGCACGGTGCCCGAACCTTTTCTGTTTTAGCGTTACTCTTTACAGAGGGAACTGCACATAATCCATTGAATCTTTGTGAAACAAGAGATTCCACCCGCAGAGGAAAGGTGGTCGACCCATGCGTCGCTTCCGCTTCATTGGGGCCCTCCTTGCGCTCCTGCTGCTGGCGGGCTGTAGCGCCCAGACGACCCAACTGATCACGATCGCCTCGCTCTCCCCGCTCAAAGCCGGCAACATCGCCAACGGGACAGCGATCCGCAACGGCGCCGAGATGGCGCTGCTGGAGGAGGGACCGGCGCTCGCCAATCTGGGCATTACGCTCCGCTTCACCGCCCTGGATGACGAAGGCAACCCCGACGTAGGCCCCGCGGTGACCGTGCGCGCCGTCAAGGCGGACCCCTCGCTCCTCGCCATCGTCGGCACCTACAACTCCGGCGTCGTCATCCCGACCTCCGCTGCGATTAAGCCCTACAATGTCGCCATCGTCTCCCCCGCCAACACCGGCGTCGTCGTCACAGACCGACTGCTGCCCAACGTCAACCGGATCGTCGGTCGTGACGACCTGCAGGGCGCCGCCGTCGCTCGCTTCGTCCGCTTCACCCTCCAGGCGCCCAGCCTCTACATCGTGCACGATGAGCTGACCTATGGCGCCGGCTTCGCCGACCAGGTCTACCGGGAGGCCCAGCGACTTGGTCTGAAGGTCGATGCGGTGGCGGAGATCACGCATGACGCCCGCCATCCGGCTGACCCGGAGCTGAAGGTAGCGGACGCCGCCGCTAACGAGGCGAAGTTCAAGAAGGCACAGGAGGTTGTCGAGTGGATCGCAACCGCCAACTCCCCTGCGGTCTTCTACGGCGGTGAGGTGGAGGGCGCCGCCCTGATCGTTCGCCTCATGCGGGAGAAGGGCTTGAAGGCGGCCTTCATCAGCGGTGACGGCATCGACAACTCCTCCTTCCAGAAGATCGCAGGGGCGGCTTCGGACGGCGTCTACTACACGACCGTTGCCAACCCCGTCTACGACACCGCCGCTGGCCGCGTCTGGGCCGACCGCTACAAGGCCCAATACAAGAGCCCGCCCGAGGCCTACGCCGTCTATGGCTACGACTCGATGATGGTGATCCTCAAGGCGATCACGGACTGGGTCCAGAAGAATCCGGGCCGAACGCTGAGCCGGGAGGCCTTCATGACCCAGGTGCGCCAGACCTCCGGCTTCGTCGGCATCGCGACGCAGGTCACCTTTGACCACAAGGGCGATAATCGCGACGCCCAACTCTATCTCCTACAAGTCCAGCGGGCGAAGCGGCCCTACCCCGGCTTCCTGCTGGGCAACGGCTAGGGGGGCGCCTATGTCACTCTGGGAGCGCGTCAAGCGCCTCTTCCAAGCACCACCGCCACCGGCCGTCGATCCGACCGAGACCCTGACCCAGCAGATCGCCGCCTTTGAGGCCGCCATCCGGGAGGCGGAGTCGGCTGCCGCCCTCTTCCGGGCCGACAAGGCGCAGGCCCAGGGCGCCCACGACCACGTTCAGGCCGAACTGACCCAACTGACCCACCAGATCGAGGGGCGCAAGGTCCAGGTCAAGGCGCTCCTGCTCAAGCGCGGCGAGCACGACCTTGACGCCCAGCGCCTCATCCAGGCGAATGGCGCCGATGAGGCCCGCCTGGCCGACCTGCAGCAGCAGGCCCAAGCGGCAGCGACAGACCTGGCGGAGGCCAGCACCCGCCTCGCTGAGGTGGAGTCCACGCTCCAGCGGGCGAAGGCTGAGCACCAGAACCAGGCGCGCCTCCTGCAGGAGCTGCGCCTAGAACGCCGCGCCGGGCACTCTCTGGCCCAGCTACAGTCCCTGACCGAGAAGGGGGAGGAGGCCCGCCTTCTGCTGGAAGCCCAGCGGGAAGCGACCCTGCCGAACGCCTCCAGCCCAAACTACGCCGAACTCCGCCAGTCCGCCGCCGCCCACGAGGCCCAAGAGGCGATCGACCGGCTCAAAGTACAGATTCGCCGGCCTAAAGAGGAAGGAGGGCAGCCCAAGTGACCTGTCAAACCTGTGGCGCCCAAATCCCCCCGGGTGAAGAGTTCTGCCTGGAGTGCGGCTCGAAGGCGAGTGGTAACACCGCCGCCGTCAGCGCCAGCACCGCCCCCGCAACCTGCCCCGCCTGTAAGGCCACCATCCCGGCAGGGGAGGAGTTCTGCCTGGACTGCGGCGCCAAGGCGCCCTCAGCGGCACCCACCGCCCCACCGCCGGTAGCCCAACCAGCCACTCGCACCTGCCCCAACCCGGACTGCCAGCTTGATGCGACCGGGCGCCAGAGGTTCTGCCGCCGCTGTGGCACCCGCCTGCCGGATCCACCGGCGGAGGCGACCGGACCGGACGAACTCGCTCCCCTGGCAGCGGGCGCCCTCGTCGCCGAGAAGTATCGCATCACCAAGGTCCTCGCCCAGGGCGGCATGGGCTTCCTCTACCTCGCCGAAGACGCCCTCCTCCAGCGGACCGTCGTCCTCAAGACCGCCCTGCGCAAGAACGACGCCGAACTGATCCGCCAGCAGGCCGATGAGTATCGCTACCTGGCCGCGATCAAGCATCCGAACATCGTCGGCATCTACGAGGTGATCCAGCTCCTCGGTGTCCCCGCCATCGTGATGGAGTTCGTCCAGGGCCAGACGATCGCCAAGCAGATCGAGGCCCAGAACGCCCCCCTCGCTCCCGCTGAGGCGATCCGCTATATCCTGCAGATCCTCCCCGCCTTCTCCTATCTGCACCGCTTCGAGGGTGGCGGCCTCGTCTATCAGGACTTCAAGCTCCAGAACATGATGCGCGAGCAGCTAAAGGACGGCTCCTATCGCGTCGTCCTGATCGACCTCGGCACCGTCGTCCGGGCGAACGACCCCGACGCCCCCCTCTGGGGCACCCGCGGCTACTACCCGCCCGAGCTTGAGGCCAAGGGGCAGAAGATCATCCCGATTCAGCAGACCGACCTCTACACGATCGGGCGGGCGCTGCTTGAGATGGTGACCGGCATGGACGTCGAGTCCCCGCTCTTCGGCGTGCCACCGACCACGGCGTACGAGGTTCTGAGCCAGCACCCGGCCCTCTATCGTTTCTTGGAGCGGGCCTGCCACGCCGATCCGGCGAAGCGCTTCCCGACCGCAGAGGCGATGACCGAGCAGCTCCGTGGCGTGCTGCGCCAGGTGGAGGGCGCCCTCCGGGCGACAATCCCCTCCGGGGCTGAACTCGCAAGGTCCTCAGAGATTGCCGCCCGGGCCGACGAGCCCTTCGTCTCCGCCCGCTTCGTCTCCCCCGACTACATCGTGCAGGGCCACTTTGGCGCCCGGGCAGCCACCATGCTGGACCGTCAGGACCCCGCCTACCAACTCCTGCGCGATGGCGACGTCGCCGTACGGCTCGGCAGCAACGCCAAGGCTTGGGCCCAGTATGAGCAGGCGATTCGGCAGAGTCCGAAGAGTGGGCAGGCCCGCTTCCGCCTCCTCGACCTGTTGCTCGAGGTTGGTCCAAACCAGGCCCGCCGGCTCGCTCGCCAGGCCGCTGGCGCCACGGGGCTCTTCGTCCAGAACGGTCAGTACAACCCGGCAGCCATCCTGCAGGCAGCCGCCCCACTCCTCGCACCGGAGGAGGAGTGGCAGCTCCGCTGGTACGGGGCTAAGCTGGCCCAGCATCAGGGACAGCTCGATGAGGCCACCAACCTGATCCGCACGCTGATGGCCGAACTCCCCGGTGAGATCACCCCGCAGATTGAGCTTGCCCGCATCCTTCGGCAGCAGGGCAACCTCCCCTCCGCCTTCACCTACGCCGCCCGGATGGCGGCAGCCGATCCCGCTAACGGCCTCGCGATCGCTGAACTGGCCGCCACCTTGCGCCACCTGACGGACGGACCGAGGGGCAACGGCGCTGGTGGCCTTGACCGACAGCATCTGATTTCGGTTCTGCCGGTCCTGGAGCAACTCCAGTCCAAGACCGAGTTCGTCCCGTTCTACCTGCTGCAAGGCGATCTCTACCG
>DATGYC010000180.1:0-3020 GCA_035298385.1 Symbiobacteriaceae bacterium
GCGGCGACAAGGGCGATCTTCCCCGAGAGGCCAAGGTCCATATGTAGTTCCTCCTGACCAGTCTGGTCGCGCCTACTTCGACCCTTTTGACGGCCTCACCGCTGCGCTGGTTACTGCCCACCCTCCGGGGGTTGCCACTGCGGGGCCTTCCCCTCAGACTGGCGAGGGTTATCCTCCTTCTGCTTGCCTGCCGCCTGCCCACGCTGGGTCTCGGGCGGTGCGTCCCCCTTGGAACTGGGGTCGGACTCGTCCTGCTTCGCCTTCCCCTCCTTGCCCTCTTTCTGCTGCTTGGTCATCCCCCCGTCCGTCCCCTGGCTGGTCTCCTTCTGTTTGGCCGGGGACTGCTTGGCCTGTTCACCCTCCTCTTGGGCGCTCGTCGCCTGGATCTCCGCCAGGACCGACTCGAGCGCCTTGGCCACGCGGTTCGACTCCGCAATGACCGCCTTCAACTGCTTTAGGTTACTCTCAAGCTCCTTGACCAGCTCCTGCTTCGCCTGGTGTAGGGCTGGGATCAGCTGCGCAGAAGAGACCACAATCTCGTCCGTTCCGTCCTCTGTCTTGAGTTTCAGCACGATTCGTCGCTCCCTCCGTTCATCTAGATGCTAGTATGCCCGTTCGCGCCGCTGGAAAGCTCTGCTATAATGAGGCGGGATAGGCGATGGGAGGCTTGAGTTGTGCGCGCTGAACTGCTCTTCGTCGGTACGGAGTTACTGCTCGGTGAGATCCTGAACACGAATGCACAGTTCCTGAGTCAGCAGCTGGCCAATCTGGGCATCGATCTGTACTACCAGTCCGTCGTGGGCGACAACTGGGAGCGCATCGCGGGATCGCTCCGGCAGGCGTTGGAGCGGAGCGACGTGGTGATCACCTCGGGCGGGCTTGGGCCGACGGAGGATGATATCACCCGTGAGGTGACGGCGGAGGTGACGGGGCGCCCCCTGGCGCTTGATGAGGGCTGGAAGGCGGTCCTTGAAGCCTTCTACGCCAGCCGGAAGCGGGCGATGCCGCAGAACAACCTGCGCCAGGCGATGGTCCCGACCGGCGCCACGATCCTCCACAACGATCGGGGGACGGCGCCCGGGCTGATCGTGCCAGCGGCGGGCGGCAAGGCGGTCGTTCTGCTGCCGGGGCCGCCGAACGAACTGCTCCCGCTCTTTGCGCATCAGGTGATCCCGTACCTGACCAGCCGGCTCGGCGGTCAGCCGCTGACGCTGGTCACCCGTACCCTGCGGATCGTCGAGTTTGGCGAGTCGGGCCTGATGGAGCGGCTGGCGCCCCTCGTCGATGCGCAGACCGACGTGACGATCGCCCCGTACGCCAAGCTCGCCGAGTGCCACCTGCGGCTGGCGACGAAGGCGGCGACGGTCGAGGAAGGGCTGGCGCAGATCGCCCCGGTGGAGGCCCAGGTGCGGGACCTGGTCGGGGAGTACGTCTACGGGCTGGACGGCACGACCCTGGAGATGGCGGTCGGAGAGCTCCTGCGGGCAAGCGGGCTGCAACTGACCCTGGCGGAGTCCTGTACCGGTGGCCTGATCGCCCAGCGGGTGACGTCGGTCCCGGGCTCCTCCGACTACTTTGGTTTCGGCTTCACGACCTATGCGAACGCGGCGAAGGAGCGCCTGATCGGCGTCGATCCGGCGGTGCTGGCCGCGCATGGGGCGGTCTCTGAGGAGGTCGCGGCGCAGATGGCGGCGGGCGCCCTGCGGGTAGCCGGGGCCGATCTGGCGCTCGCGGTGACCGGGATCGCTGGACCCGGTGGTGGGAGTGAGGCGAAGCCGGTCGGGACGGTCTGCTTCGGTCTGGCGGCGACGGGCAAGAACGGACTGCCCGCCGGGAGTTGGACGAAGACGGTCAAGCTCTGGGGCTCGCGGCAGGATATCCGGGAGCGGGCGGCGCAGGCGGCGCTGGCCTGGATCCGGCGCTACTGCTTGGGGCAGGTGCAATAGGAGAGGCGGGCGCCCCTAACTGGGCGCCCGCCTTCTTGCTCGTCTATTCGGCCAGGAGGGAGTCCTCCTTGGCGTAGTCGAAGGCGTCGGGCGCCTCCTGGGCGGGCGGGTTGGCTCGCTCCCACTCGGCCGTCCGAGCGATTCCCTCCGCTAGGGAGACCTCCTCCCGCCAGCCGAGCTCCGTCCGGATCCGGGTGGCATCGAGGGCGATGTGGTACTCCATCTTTCCGCCGCCGAGCTTCTCATCCGGCAGGATGCGAATCTCGCCCTGGTAGCCAAGAGTCCCGGCGATCGCTTCGACCCACTGGCGTTCGCTCAGAATCTGGGCATCGTCGGCAACGTTATAGACCCGGCCGGCGGCGCGGGGGTTCAGCACAGCGGCAGCGATGGCGGCGGCGACGTTCTCCACGTAGCCCCGACAGGTGCGCCACTGGGCCTGCTGCTCGCCGAGGAGGATCGCCGGGCGCCCGTCGTCCATCCGCTTGATGTAGGGGCGGAGGCGGCGCTGGCCGTCACCCGGACCCCAGACCATCGGCAGACGAAGGATGGTTCCGGAGAGTTCGGGGGCGCCCAGGACGGCCTGCTCGACCGGGATCTTGTCGTAGGCGTCCCGCCAGGCCATTGGGTGATCGGCGGGCAGCGGGGTCTCGCCCCGGTAGGGGTAGAGCCTCGCCCGCAGGGGGGAGTCCTCGTTCATCGGGGTGGGATCGGGCTCAGCCTCAACCCGGCCGATCAGGCCGCCGAAGTTCCGGTAGACGTCAGCGCTACCGATGGCGACGAGGCGCCCGGCCTGCCCCCGGAAGAGGTTGATCAGATCGACGGCGTCGGACTCGATCATGGGGACCATGTCGAGGATCACGTCTGGCTGGAGCGCAGAGAGGGCGGTGGCGGATTCGCTGAGGCGGCGCCGGTCGCCCTTGATGACCTGGATGCCGGGGAGGTCCAGCGGGGCGTTGCCGCGGTGGAAGAGGGTGACCTGATGACCTTGGTCGAGGAGGCGCCGGACGACGTGGGGGCCCATGAAGCGGGTGCCACCGATGACGAGGATCTGCATGAAGGATCGCCCCTTTCTGA
>DATGYC010000181.1:0-2474 GCA_035298385.1 Symbiobacteriaceae bacterium
TTTCCCTTGCCATCCCCCCCACTTCATGCCAAAATAGGAGGGTGTAGAATGTGGCAAGGAGTGAACCTAGCCCAATGCCTTGGTACTACTATGGTTTCATTACGCTCGCAGTCTTGATCGTCGTCTTCCTCGTCCTCTCCCGGACGCCCTACTTCCGTGTCCGGAAGTACGCCGTTGACATGCGGCAGGTGGTGGACAAGCACCAGATTCAGCAGAAGGCCGAGGCCGTCCAGAGCCTGGGCGCCGAGCCGAACCCGATGATCGCCCGCCGCCCGCTCAAGGAGCTGACCCAGGCCTACCAGGGTCTGATCACCGACCTTGAGAAGATGAAGGTCCCGGCGAAGGCCCAGGATCTGCATAAGGACACCATCCACATGTACAAGGAGTCGGTCCAGCTCTACCAGTTGGCCGCCACCGGTGGCTTCCGCCAGAAGGCCCTCGCCGATCGGCAGAAGAAGCTGCAGCAGATGGAGAAGGCGCTCCAGGGCAAGATGGAATCGATCTTTGGCAAGCCCCCGTCGCCGGACTCCTGGCAGGCGAAGCTGGCCCGGTTCTTCGCCCCGAAGCAGAAGAAGTAAGCTTTTTAAAAGAGGCGGCCAGCTTTGGCCGCCTCTTTTGCAAATGAGGTGAGCGTCGTGGGCCGGATTCATCTGCTAGACGAACGGACAGCCAACCAGATCGCCGCCGGTGAGGTCGTCGAGCGGCCCGCATCGGTCGTCAAGGAGCTCGTGGAGAACTCCCTGGATGCCGGTGCCAAGCGGATCGTCGTTGAGGTCGAGGGCGGCGGGCGCCAACTGATCCGCGTCACCGACGACGGTCACGGCATGTCGCCCGAGGATGCCGAGCGCTCCCTCCTGCGCCATGCGACCTCGAAGATCCGCTCGGCTGCGGACCTGATGACCGTGACGACGATGGGCTTCCGGGGGGAGGCGATCCCTTCGATCGCCTCCGTCAGCCGCTTCGAGCTGATCACCCGTGAGCACGACCAGGACGAGGCCTTCCGCCTCATGGTCGATGGCGGCACCATCGCGGAGCGGGGGGAGTGGGGCGCCCCGCCCGGCACGCGCATCACGGTGCGCGACCTCTTCTTCAACACCCCGGCCCGGCTCA
Source organism: Symbiobacteriaceae bacterium (assembly GCA_035298385.1). Classification (GTDB taxonomy): domain Bacteria; phylum Bacillota; class Sulfobacillia; order Symbiobacteriales; family Symbiobacteriaceae; genus DATGYC01. The sequence goes on from DATGYC010000181.1 coordinate 1,111, forward strand.
AGTACCTGAAGACCTCGGCGACGGAGATGGCGCAGATTGCGGACCATCTGACTCGCCTGGCCTTGGCGCGCCCGGACGTCGCCTTCCGCTTCCACTCGGGACAGACCCAGGTCTTCGCCACCCCGGGCACCGGGACCCTGCTGGACGCGGCGACGGCCCTGCTGGGGCGCCCGCTGATCAAGGAGCTCCTGCCGGTCGAGTACCGGGATGATGCCTGCAGCGTCAACGGCTTCATCGGGCGCCCGGGGATTGCGCGGGCGGGGCGGAATCACCAGTACTTCTTCGTGGGCGGGCGGGCGATTCGGCAGATCCCGGTCCGCTTTGCGCTGGAGGAGGCCTACGCCCACCTCTTGCCGAACGGTCGCTACCCGGTCTGCATCCTCTTCTTGGACGTCCCGCCGGGGGAGGTCGACGTCAACGTCCACCCGGCGAAGGCGGAGGTCCGCTTCGAGCGGGAGCGCGAGGTGAAGGGCTCGGTCTACAAGGCGACCCGCCAGGCGCTGGCGGCGCACCTGCTGATCCCGGGGACGACGGTCTCGCCGGAGGGTGAGGTGGTCGTGCCGGATCGAGCGGGGGAGAAGGCGGCGGCGCTGGGGCTCTCGCCGGCGGGTGAAGCACCGGATGCTGCGAATACGGGCTGGATTCCGCCGGGCGCCCGCCGGATGGGCGCTGGCGGGGGACAGGCCCTCCCGCCGCCGTGGGTTGGCGAGGGCACCAGCCGCCCTTACCCGGGCCCTGCTGATGGCCCCCACCAGCAGCAGATCCGCTGGGACCGTGTCGCCGAAGCGCTCGACAGCCCGCCCCTGCCCACCGGTGGCCTGCGCTCCGTTCTCCAGGGGCGCTCCACCACTGGCGAACCGATCCCGGAGCCAGAGGCCTGGATCGGTCCTTCGGGCGCCCTCACCGGCGCCGGCCTGATCCGGATGCTCCGGCCGCTTGGCCAGGTCCACTCCTCCTACATCGCCTGCGATGGCCCGGAGGGGCTCTACCTGATCGACCAGCACGCCGCCCACGAGCGGATCTTCTTCGAGCGGCTCTACGCCGCCCTTGACGCCCAAGAGGCGCCGGTCCAGCCGCTCCTCTTCCCGATCGCCCTCGATCTGACCCCGGCGCAGCTGGCCGTCTGGACCGAGCATGCCGAACTCTTCAAGGAGAGCGGACTGCTCGCTGAGCCCTTCGGCGGCACCACCCTCCTGATCTCGGGGATCCCCGCCGGGGTGGGCGAGGGGCACGCCGCCCGCCTGACCGCGGACTTCCTGGACAAGCTGCAGGAGGATCGTGGCACGGTCGGCGGTCCGCTTGAGAAGCGGCGCAAGGTTGTGGCGGCGATGGCGGCCTGCAAGGCTGCGATCAAGGCCCGCGAT
>DATGYC010000182.1:0-3700 GCA_035298385.1 Symbiobacteriaceae bacterium
GGTCTGCAGGTAATCGTCCATGTGGGCGCCAGAAGAAAACGACGGACCGTGCCCGTGGAAGGTCACCTTCAGCTGTAACGATGGCGAGTCGGGCATCGCCACCTGCACCGATCCGATCACGGTGACGGCGGAGGGGCAGGACCAGAGCGTGACCGGCACGGCCACGGATAACGCTGGGAATACGGCCAGCCTCACGGTGACCGGCATCAACATCGATCGCTCTGCACCGACGCTCGTCATCGAGGGCGCCCGTGCCTACACGGTCGATGAGTTGGTCCAGATCACCTGCACGGCGACCGAGATGCTCTCGGGCCTAGTGACTGATCCTTGTGGTGCGCCGCTCCTCGCGGCGCCGGCCGCCACGTTGGCGCTGGGCCAGCACGTGGTCACCGTCGCTGTCGTGGATCGGGCCGGGAACGTGAGTGAGGTCTCGGCCACGTTCTCGATCGGGGTGACCTACGAGAGCCTGACCACTCTGACCAAGCAGTTCGTGACGAAGCCGGGGGCGGCGACGTCGCTCACGGGCAAGCTGGATGCAGCCGCAAAGGCGGCGGCGAAGGGCAATCTTGGCGCGCGGGATGCGCACCTGAACGGCTTTGGCCAGGAGCTCAAGGGCGTGCAGCAGTCCGGGGCGATCACCGCTGAGCAGGCGGAGTTGCTGAGGACGCTCGTCGAGGCCTTGAAGCAGTAGCCTGCGTTGCAGATGGCGAGGGCGCCCGGGGGATTCCCCGGGCGCCCTCTCTCTGTGTGCGACGACGACTACTTGGTCGTCTTGTTGTAGGACTCGATCTGCTTCGTGATCTCCCCTGCTGCCTCCTTCAGGGCATCCGGGGTCCCCTTGGCGCCCGTGATCACCTGCTCCATGGCGCCTTCGATGATCTGGCGGGCCTGCGGGAAGACACCGATGACGGCGCCCTGCGTGACCGGCGAGACCTTCGAAGCCCGGAGCTGATCGATCGCGGTCTTGAACTGCGGGCGCTTGGCGTGCAGGTCCTTCACCGCCGGCAGGTCATAGGCCTTCGTGTTGGTCGGGAAGTAGCCCGTCTGCTCATGCCACTTCGCCTGCACCTCGGGCGAGGAGAGCCACTTGCTGAACTCCCAGGCCGCCCACTGCTCCTTCTCCGACTTCAGGTTCGTGATCCAGACCGAGGCGCCGCCGATGATGACGCCAGCCTTGTCGTTCTTCGTATCCTTCGGCACGAAGGCGGTGCCGACCTCGAACTTGGCGCCGGCCAAGATGCCGGCCAGGGCAGCGGTGGAGTCCATCGTGATGGCGACCTTGCCAGCGATGAAGGCCGCCTGGGTGTCCGCGGTCTTGCGGCCGAGGTTGATGGCGCTGCCATCCTTGACCATCTCGTTCATCCAGTTGAGGATATCTTGGCCTTCCTTCGAGTCAGCCAGGGAGTTGGCAGCCTTCGCCTTGCGGCCGTTCTCGTTGTCCACGAAGTAGGTGCCGTGGGTGGCGAGGAGCTGCTCGAAGAACCAGCCGTACATCGCGATCGAGGCGCCGTACTGGGTGGTCTCGGCCCCGTTCTTGACGGTCAGCTTCTTGGCCGCCTCATGGATGTCAGCGTAGGTCGACGGGAACTTCGCCGGATCAAGGCCGGCCTTCTTGAAGGCGTCCTTGTTGTAGTAGACGATCGGGGTCGAGGTGTTAAAGGGCAGGGAGTTCAGCTTGCCATCGAAGGTATAGTAGGCGGCGATGTTCGGCTCCAGGTTGTTCTCCCACTTGTCAGCGGCGATGAAGGCCTGCATCGGGGTGACGAGGCCGGAGTCGATCATGAAGCGGGAGCCGATCTCGTAGACCTGGATCATCGTCGGGCCGGTCGGTCCCGCGGCCTTCAGCTTCTGCAGGGCCTCATCATAGGTGCCCTGGTAGACGGCCTCGACCTCGACCTTCGTCTGGGACTGGTTATACTCGGCGACGAGTCCATCGACCGCCTTGCCGAGGTTGCCGCCCATGGCGTGCCAGAACGTAACCTTGACCTTCTCGCCATCCTTCAACTCGATCTTCTTGGCCGGCTCGATTCCGCCGCTGCCAGTAGAGCAGCCGGCGAGGGCGCCAACGAGGGTCAGGGCGGCGAGTCCGAGGGCGACTGGGCGTCTGTGGTTCTTCATCGGAAGTCTCCCTTCGAAAGATCGTATTGCAAGCTACCCCTTGACGGCACCGGCCATCAGGCCGCGTACCAGGTAGCGATTGCCCCAGAGGAGGAGGGCCATAGCGGGGAGCAGGAAGATGATCACGCCCGCCATGATCAGCGGGTACTGCCGAGACTCCTCGTTCATCAGGAAGCGAACGCCGACCTGGACGGTCCGCATCGTGGGGGTGTTGGTCGTCAGGAGCGGCCAGAGGTACATGTTGTAGGCGGAGAGGAAGGTGTAGAAGCCGAGCGTGAGGAGCCCGGGGGCGCCCAGCGGCAGCACCACCCGGAAGAGGAAGCGCACGTGCCCGGCCCCATCGATGCGGGCAGCGTCCCACAGATCGCGCGGGATCTGGGCGAAGAACTGCCGCAGCAAGAAGATGCCGAAGGCGGAGGCGACGAACGGGAGGATCATCCCGGCGTATGTATCGGTCAGCTTGAGGGAGCGGATGAGCAGGAAGTTCGGGATCAGGGTCACCTCCCACGGCACCATCAGGGTGGAGAGGATGACGGCGAAGATGATCGCCTTGCCGCGCCACTCGGTAAAGACCAAGGCGTAGGCGGCAAGGGCCGATGTGCTGATCGCCCCCAGCGTCACCAGGCTGGCGACGATCAGGGAGTTGAGGAGGTAGCGGAAGACCGGGTTGCTCCGAATCACGACGCCGAAGTTCTCCCACCGCAGCCCCTCCGGGATCAGGGAAGCAGAGGCCATCGCCTCGCCGCTGGTCATGAGCGAGCGGGAGAGCGCGAAGATGACCGGGAGTAGCAGGATCGCCGCGCCAATGATCAGGCCGATCCAGCTCAGGAGTTGCGACTTGCGCCTCTTCATTAGATCGACCTCCTACTGGTAATGGACCGAGCGTTCGCCCACCCGGAACTGCAGCCACGTGCAGATCAGCATCAGCACGAAGAGGATCAGGGATTGGGCGGAGGCGGTCCCGAACTCGAAGCGCTGGAAGGCGGTCGAGTAGATCTGGTAGACGATCACGTTCGTGGTGCGGTTTGGGCCACCGCTGGTCAGGATCTCGACCTCACCGAAGGTCTGCAGGGCGTGGATGACGCCGACGACGAGCGTGAAGAAGAGCGTGGGCGAGATCAGCGGGATCGTGATGTGCCGCAGCCGGTGCCAGCCACTGGCGCCGTCCACCTCAGCCGCCTCATGCAGGTCCTTGGGCACATTTTGGAGGCCGGAGATCAGCGTCACAAAGTTGAAGCCGACCCGTAGCCAGATCGCACAGAGCCCGACAGCGAAGAGTGCCCAGGCTGGATCGGTGGTCCAGCCAATCGGGGCGATCCCGAACTGCTTGAGCACCATGTTGAAGAGGCCGACGAGCGGGTTGTAGAGCAGGCTGAAGATCGTGGCGCCCATCGAGACCGAGATGGCCAGCGGGGAGGCGAAGATCATCTGGAAGACCCGAATCCCTCGGAGTTGCCGGTCCGCCAAGATGGCCAGGACGAGGGCGAGGGCGACGCCGGTGGGAACGGTGAGGAGGACGAAGAGCAGGGTGGTCCCCAGCGAGCCGAGGAAGACGGGGGAGGTAAAGGCATCGATGAAGTTC
>DATGYC010000183.1:0-3544 GCA_035298385.1 Symbiobacteriaceae bacterium
CGACCAACTCCCCCCTGGCTCCGTCGAGAGGATCCAGGTCCTCCCCTACCACCTGATGGGACGCTACAAGTGGGAGACGCTCGGCATCCGCTATGAGCTCGAAGGCGTCGAGCCACCGCCCAAGGCGGTCGTCGAGCGGGTGAAGGCGCAACTCACCGCCCGCGGCTACGACGTTGAGTAGATACCTCGGCCTGGTCACCGGTGAGGTGATCATGGACGCCAACGTGATCCGTGACTTCTCTGCCAGCCTGGCGGACTTCTTCGGCGGCCGTGCCGGGGCCTATGAGGATAAGCTCTCCGAGGGGCGTGAGACGGCGATCGCCGAGATGACCGAGCGGGCCCGCCAACTGGGCGCCGACGCCGTCATCGGCTGCGACCTGGACTACGAGGTCGTCGGCCAATCGATGCTGATGGTCTCCTGCACGGGTACCGCCGTCAAGCTTGGCTAAAGAGATAGAGCGGGAGGGGTCGCCCCCTCCCGCTCTATCTCTAGCTCTAGGGCGCCTCCTGGCGTCCCCTTACGGCTCCAGAATCCCTTCAGTGACCGCCTTGTGGATCAGCGCCTCTGCCGCATCCCGCAGGGTCTCCGAACCCGGACGGATCGTCTCCACCCGCTTCAGGACCTTGGATGCGCCAACCTTGTTCACCTTCCAGCCACCGCCACCCGACTCGTAGTTGAGCATCATCGGCGACAGGCGGTCCATGGAGAGGGCGAACTTCGCCTCCGCCGTCTCCTGGGCCTCGAACTCGTGGAAGAGTCCAATCAGTTCGCCCGCCAGGTCAGCCGGGAGCAGACCGAAGAGGCGCTGCGCCGCTTGCTCCTCCCGCTCGGCCTTGTCGGAATGTCCGGCTACATCGTAGGCGAAGGTATCCCCGGCGTCGATCTCGACGATATCGTGCACGAGCAGCATCTTGAGCACGCGGAGGAGATCGATCGGCTCGTTCGCATGCTCAGCCAGGACGACCGCCATCAGGCAGAGGTGCCAGGTATGCTCCGCATCGTTCTCCCGCCGCGAGCCGTTGGCGATGTAGGACTGGCGTAGGACGCTCTTCAACTTATCGACTTCGATGATAAAGGCCAACTGCTGCGTCAGGCGTTCACTAGACATCACTGGTTCCTCCCTTATGGACAGGGCGCCCCCCACCCCGAAGCGTCGGGCAGGGGGGCGCCCTATTTAGCGATTGCGCTCCAGCCCCAGATAGGAGCGCCAACGGGCGACCCGATCGGCCAGCCCATCCTCCTCGAGGTCGCGCCAGCAACGCTCCAGGTTGTTCATCATCCGGAAGAGGGTGAAGCGATCTGTGCAGGGCGCCAAGTAGCTATCCGTAAACTTCAGCCCGTGCCCCTCAAGCAGGCCGACGAGCGCCCCCTGTTCGTACAGGCGGCCCCGGGTGTAGCAATCGATGAAGACCGGCCCCTCCACCGTCTCGTAGCGGGTGAGGTAGTGGCCCGGCATCGCCACCCCAGCGACGGGGAGGTCCAAACGACGGGCTACCAGCAGGAAGACGGTCGCCAGTGAGATCGGAATCCCGCTCCGGCGCCAAAGGACGCCGGGTAGCAGATGGCTTTCGGGCTCGGCGAAGTCACCGCCCCGGAAGCCTAGGTTGTCAAAGAGGACCTCGGTCAGGGCGCCCAGGCCCCCGGCGCCCGGCATATGCGCCCGGACCATGCCCGAGATTACATCCAACCGATCCTGGATCGCCTTGCCATCGACCGCCTCACCCGTCACCTCGGCCAGGAGGATGCAGCCCTCCTCAAGGTCGATCAGGCGCTCCGGCCTCGTGGCAAAGCGACGCCAGCGCTCCTCCGCCTCGCTGACCGATCGCTCGGAGAGCAACCGGACGGCCCGCTCCCGCCGCAATGGGTCGGCATCCCCGGTCGCATCGGTCAAGAGTGGGACCGCCCGGTCGCCCGCCATCTGCAGTTCGGACCAAGCGACCGCCGCAATCTTCTCATCCTCATCCGCCAGGAGGTTGACCAGGGCGCGCAGCTCGCTCTCTGTTCGCACGTCCATCCCCCCGCTATCGCAGTAGGGCGCCCCCGGCGGCCACCTACTCCTTGGACTTCATTCCCTCGATCCGCTGGATCACCCGGCGGGTCACCTGGGTCGGCGTGGATGCGCCGGAGGTGATCGCCACCTTCGTCTTTCCCTCGAACCAGCTCGGGTCGAGGTCAGCCTCAGAGTCGACCAAGTAGGCCTCCTTGCCAGCCTTCTCCCGCGCTACCTGAACCAGTCGGTTCGAGTTGTTCGAGCGTACATCGCCGACGACGACGACCAAGTCCGCCTCCGGTGCGGTCTTGGCGACCGCCTCCTGCCGGAGCTGGGTCGCCATACAGATCTCGTTGTAGACCTCAACCCAGGGCCAGCGCACCTTCACCTGGTCCATCAGGTCAAAGGTATCCCACTGGGAGAGGGTGGTCTGGTTGGTGACCGCCAGCTTCTGCTCCGGCCCAAAGGAGAGCGGATCCAGGTCAGCGGCCCGCTCGACCAGAAAGACCTTGTCAGGGGCGACGCCGACGGCGCCCTCGGGCTCAGGGTGCCCCTTCTTCCCAATATAGATGATCCGGTAGTCCTGAGCGACTAGCTCCCGGATCAGGTCATGCGTCTTGGTCACATCCGGACAGGTGGCGTCCAGGACGTTCAGTCCCTTCGCACGCGCCTTGACCTTCACCGCTGGCGAGACGCCGTGTGCGGTAAAGATGACCGTGCCGGTCTCGACTTGGTCGAGCAGGGCCAGGCGATCCTCGCCGTCCAAGGTGACCACGCCGAGCTCCGTCATCTCGTCGATGACGTGCCGATTATGCACGATCTGCCCGAGGACGTAGATCGGTCGGGGCGTCGTCGGATCCTTCGCTACCTTCTTGACCAGGTTGATCGCATCAACAACGCCGTAGCAATAGCCACGCGGCGTCAGCTTGATAATCTCTAGCTCTTCCATCTGCTCAACCCCTCTTGATGAAGGCTCCGCCAGGTAGGACGAAGTTCCCGGTACCATTCCCGGCGGCGCTAAGATCGCTGCGTCCTCGGAAAAGGCACCGGGACGCCCCGTTTCCGGTGCGCCCCTCTATTTAGTGGTGGCCGTGGCCGTGGTCATCATGGCCGTGCCCATGGCTATCATGCCCAGCCGGGGCGTCCGTCTTGCCGTTGATCGAGAGCGCAACGAAGACGGCCACCGAAGCAACGATCACACCGATCACACCATACCAAAAGGACATGGGAGAATCGCCTCCTCAAAGATGCTTTGTACCACAGTACTATTTTTGCTTGAAAGAGATGACTTGGCAAGGGGGGGCAACCTCCGAGGACCTTGCGATTTTAGCGCCGCAGGAGGTTGCCACCCGAACAAGAAGAGACCCCAGGGCTCCCGCCCTGGGGAAGTTCCTACATAGGAAGGATCGTCAACCCCTCCGGCAGGCGGAGATAGAGTCTACCGTCCACCGCGACCGCCTCTTGCGGAATGGCGGGAAGCGGCCGCAACTTGCCGATCGGGCGCCCCGTGGCGCCCTGCATCTCCTGCAGATGAACGCCATCCGGGGTATTCA
>DATGYC010000184.1:0-4323 GCA_035298385.1 Symbiobacteriaceae bacterium
GAGGGCGAAGAGGCGATGGTCACAGATGATCAGATCAGCCGCCGCCCGGTAGTGGCGGCGGGCCATCATGACGTGGCAGTGGCCCCGCCGTTCGCAGGTATCGCACGGCAGGCCGGGATCCCAGGCCACCTTGCGCCAAAGGTCATCGGCGGCGAAGGGAACCTCCTTGCGGGCGCCCGTGTTCGTTCGCTGGGCCCACTCACGGAGGCGCTCCCATTCCTCGCCCTCCCGCGCTGCGTTGCCGAGCTTCTCGGCCTTCCACTCGCAGAGATACTCAGCCGGATCCCCGGCAAGCCGGACGTCGACGTCCAGGCCGAGGAGCTTGGAGAGGGTCTGGATATCACCATCTGGACGGGTGAGCTGGGCCTGCAGGACCGGCGTAGCTGAGGCGATGACGACCGGCTTGCCCTTCAGGCGGGCGTGGCAGAGCGCCGGGAGAAGGTAGGCGAAGGTCTTGCCGGTCCCGGGGCCGGCCTCAGCGAAGAGCGGCTTCCCGGTCTGGAGCGCCCGCGCGATGCGGAAGGAGGTGTAGATCTGCTCCTCCCGGACCTCAAAGCCGTGGCGGGGGAGTTCATCATAGAAGACCCAGCTGAGCCAGTCGTTCAGCGCCTTGCTGTACTCCTGTTCGGTGCGGGCCTTGAAGGGGAGCCGGGTCCAACTGATGGTCACTTCTGGGGCCTCCTCTGCGCCATGCTTGGTCTGGCGATCGGTTCATTTTACCATGTCTGACGGCAGAGATCCCCTTTTCATCCACCGCCTCTTCTTGCCCGTCCCCGCCATTGCCTCCCTTTGCCCAGCATCCGCAAAAAAACAGGTGCCAACTGAAAGAAAGTCGAAAGCTGGCGCGTAATGGAAGGTGAAAGGGGGCGAACGAGATAGACGAACAAGAAGCGATCCGGCGCTGCCAAGGCGGCGACCGTGACGCCTTTGCCTTCCTGGTTGAGCGCTACCAGGCGGGCGTCCTCGCCCTCTGCCTGCGGCTGACCGGGAAGCAAGCCGACGCCCTAGACCTAAGCCAACAGGCCTTCGTCAAGGCGTGGGGCGCCCTGGACCGGTTTGACCCGCACCTGCCCTTCCGCCCCTGGCTCCTGAAGATCGCCACCAACGAATGCATCACCCACCTGCGCCGGCAACGACGTCAGCCGGTCCCGCTGGAGGGTGCAGCCCTGGAACTCGCCGTCGGCCCCGACGAGAGCGCCGCGGCGCTTCACGAACTGGCCGGCGACCGGGAACGGGTCCGCCAGGCGGTCGCCCACCTGCCCGATCACTACCGGACCATCGTCCTCTGCTACTACTTCCAGCAGCAGAGCTACCAAGAGATCGCCCGGGAACTGGACCTGCCCATGGGGACCGTGGCGACCCACCTGTACCGGGCCAAACAGGTATTAAAGCAGCACTTACGCGTAGAGGAGGAGAGCGCGCATGGATCACTTGCAGCCCGCGCAGCTACAGCAGTTCCTCGCCGGTGAGCTGGACCTCAGTGAGAGCGCCGGGGTAGAGGCGCACCTGATCCACTGCAGCCAGTGCGAAGCCGTCCTCGCCGCCCTTGCTGCTGATGACGCTGCCCTGGTGGAGGCTCTCGCCCTCAGCCCGGCGGAGGCGACCTGGATCGAAACCCAGGACCTGCGCCCCGCCGTTGCCAAACGGATCGCCCCCTGGTACCAGCAACCCCAGGGCCTGCTGCTCCTGCTGCCCATCTTCGCCACCGCAGCCTGGATGGTCCAGGCGACGGCTTCAGTGATCAACCTAGCTCTCAGCTACACCGGCCCCGTCGGCATCGGGCTCGCCCTGCTGGAGGGGCTCGGCCGACTCACCTGGCGCTTTCTGACCTACCTCGCCTCGGGCGGTCCCCTCATCACGCTCTGCCTGCTCGGCGCCCTCACACTCTGGTTTCACAGGAGGAAGCAATCCCATGCGTAGACTGACGCTGCTCATCAGCCTCTTGGTCCTGATGCTTCTGAGTACAACCTCGATCGCCAGCGCCATCGTGACTCGGGAGAAGCCCAGCGGCTACTCGGACGTGGCCAAGGACGAGACGGTCGATGATGATCTGCTGCTCACCGGCGATACCGCCGTCATCGATGGCACAGTCAACGGCGACGTGCTGGCTCTGGGCGAGTCCGTCACCGTCAACGGCACCATCAACGGCAACCTGATCGCCTTCGGGAACCGCGTCACGGTCAAGGGCGCCGTCAACGGCGCCGTGATCACCGCCGGCAACACCGTCACCGTGGACGGAACCGTCCAGCGCAGCCTGGCCGCCGCTGGCTCGCGGGTCAACCTGAGCGAGACGGCTAAGATCGGCGGTAGCCTAGTGGCCGCCGGGGACCACGTGGAGCACCGCGGCGTGATCGCCCGGGGTGTGGCGGTCGCTGGCTCTAACCTCTACTTCGCTGGGAAGGTCGGCAAGGAGATCAAGGCGGCAGGTGACCGCCTGGAGTTCGCCGGCAGCGCCGAAGTCAACGGACCGGTCGATCTCTGGAGCGACCACCAGGCCGTGGTGACCACGGGGGCCAAGATCGGGGCGATCAGCTACCATGCGACGGAGAGCGACCTGACGACGTTCACAATGCCCTGGTACCTCCAGCCCGGCTGGATCGCCTTGAAGGTCGGCGGCTTCCTCGCCTTGGGCCTAGTCCTGCTCTCCCTCTTCCCCCGCCTGCGCAACCGCCTCCCGGAGACCCTGATCGCCAACCCCTGGCAGGCCCCCGTGGCTGGCTTCTTGGCCCTGATCGCCACCCCGGTTGCGGCGATCATCCTGATGATCACCGTAATCGGCCTGCCGATCGGCGTGATCACCCTGGTCGCGTACCCGGTGCTGATCTACGTCGGCCAGATCTTCGTCGCCTGGTCGGTTGGGCGCCTGCTGGCTGACCGGGTGCCGGCCCTGCAGAACGTGGCGTGGCCGTTGCTCTTCCTGATCGGTGTCGTTCTGACCACGCTCCTGGTGGAGATTCCGTTCTTCGGCGGCATCCTCTCGGCGACGATGCTCGCCTACGGTATGGGCACCGTCTGGCTGCTGCTCAAGAACCGGGAACGCACGGCATAAAGAGGCGGGACCGGCACGCGCCCACAAGAGCGCGTGCCGGTCCCATCTCCTTAGAGCTTCTCGGCGATCGACTTGCCCTGCATGAACTGAATCAGGTAGTCGTAGCCACCCGCCTTCGAGTCCGTACCCGACATGTTGAACCCACCGAACGGGTGCACGCCCACCAGGGCGCCCGTGCACTTCCGGTTCAGGTAGAGGTTGCCGACGTGGAACTCACGCCGAGCGTACTCGATATGCTCCCGGTTGTTCGAGTAGGCGCTACCTGTCAGGCCATAGTCCGTATTGTTCGCCCACGCAATCGCCGTCTTGAAGTCCGGCGCCTTGTGGAAGGCGACGACCGGGCCAAAGATCTCCTCGCAGGAGATCCGCGAGCACGGGTCAACATCGGCATAGATCGTCGGGGCGATATAGTAGCCGCCCTCGAGTTCGACCGGCTCGCCACCCGTCATCAGGCGGCCCTCCGTCTTACCGACCGAGAGGTAGGAGACGATCTTCTCCCAGTACTTAATCGAAGCCACCGGGCCGACGTTCGTCTTCGGATCGGCCGGGTCGCCCACGACCAGCCTCTTCGTCCGCTCAACGACCTTGGCCAGCAGCTCATCATAGACCTTCTCATGCGCGATGACGCGGGAGCAGGCCGAGCACTTCTGGCCGGAGAAGCCGAAGGCGGCGGCGACGATGCCCGCAGCGACATCATCCAGGTCGGTCCCCTCATCGACGACGATGGCGTCCTTGCCGCCCATCTCAGCGATCACGCGCTTCAGCCACTTCTGGCCCGGGCGGACCTGTGCTGCATCGGCGTAGATCTTGCAGCCAACCTCACGGGAGCCCGTGAAGGAGACGAAGCGAGTCCGGATATCCTGCACCATCATCTGGCCAACCTCAGCCCCGTTCGAGGGGATGAAGTTGACGACGCCGGCCGGCATGCCAGCCGCCTCAAGCAGTTCCATCATCTTGTAGGCGATGACGGGCGCCGGGATCGCCGGCTTCAGCAGGACGGTGTTGCCGGTGACGGCGGCCGAGACGGTCATGCCGCAGGTGATGGCGAGGGCGAAGTTGAACGGCGGGATGACGGCGCCCACACCCAGGGGAATGTACTGCAGGCCGTTCTCCTCACCGGGCTCGTTCGTCACCGGCTGCGGGCCGGCCAGGCGGAACATCTCGCGGGCGTAGAACTCGAGGAAGTCGATCGCCTCAGCGGTGTCGGCGTCGGCCTCAACCCAGTTCTTGCCGACCTCGTAGACCATCCAGGCCGAGTAGTAGTGCTTCTGCTT